>NZ_JBGOOM010000007.1:0-199537 GCF_041439575.1 Vibrio sp. 5S239
GCAGCTAAAGTCTGGGTCTCACCTTACCCGATTGGAGTGCTTATTATCCATACAAAGCGTTTAAGAGGGATTTGGCACGCTCGGCATTTTCGGCTTACTTTGGGTTGAGTGTTTATGTCACAATGGTTTAGGCAGGGTGGTTGGCGTTGCTCACCACTTAACGCGGCGTTATGTTTCCGAGTCCCCCACGTTTAGTAGATACTTTACTAAGTTAGATCTAGGGTCTAATTGAGAGGTGATTTATGGCTAAACATCGTAATCCAGCGTACACCGAAGAGTTCTGCCCATCGTTAAAAAAAGAGATATGAGTCGAGCTTGAGTCTTTTTTATACATTTTCTTTCTGAGACTATTTCATACTGTTCGAGCGGAGGGCAATATGAAAGAGCTAAGATTAACAAACGCTATGATCACGTTCATTTTGGGAATGATTATCGCGGGTTTAGTTTCAAAAGGGAGTTTTTTGGGGACGGCGTTCAAATATCCTTCAGATTTTATGTTTATAGTGTTTGGTGGCCTACTAGCATTCCTGATTTCTGGAGTTTCAATTAGGTACTTGCAGAAAGGTTATTGGAAAGAGTCAGCGTTAATGTATCCAATTTACTATTATGGTTCTTTTGGGCTTTTTGCAGATGGTCATTTAGCAGGTTGGACGCATAGTAGCAGTGTTGGGGAAAAACTAATGATGTCTCAAATATACATTTTGCTATCACTCGTTTCGGTATTTATTCCACTTATTATCGCTGTAATCTCGGTTGCTCACATTGTTTTATTGAGATCAGAGGTGAAAAAAGTACGAACATAACAAGAGACAATGGCGTCAATAGCTAATTTTTGACGCTATCTTTATCCCACATTACACCGTCTCTTAGTATCGAATTTAAGATAACAACCATCTTTCTCATTTTAGACTGATTCCCAACGCTTGGCTTTTTTGGTTTTAGTTCCGTGCTTACGGTGTACAAATTAAGTGAAGTGAGAGTGTTGCTCGCACCTTTATGCGCATTATAACTTGTCTGCCTTATTACACTTATAGGGGGGAACCATGTACCTTTAAAGAATGTCCAACATTTAGATGTTCAAATATTGAGGTTCCGATGAATTTTCTCCGTAAGTATAAAATAAGCGTCCTTTTCTGTATCAGCGGTATTTTGTGTTTAATTGCTTATAACATCATCGGCTCATCCGTAGATGAAAATGGTTTTTTAGTTGAGCCATTTGGACTTATTCCTTTATTTTGGCTTTTTCAGCTACTGGCGTTGGTGGCTTTAGTTGTCACCTTCGTAAGACATAGAAAGGCGCAGTAAATGGCTAATGAAGCTACAAGCACACGAAGGTGCTTCGTTATAATAAGCTCTGGAACGTTACTGATGGACGGCGCTAATGCTATTTTTCCTATCCCAGGCATGATTTGTAGTATCTCATTTTTGGCTTGGTATTCAGGGTAGGTTTCGATGAGTCCTGATATCTTTTCTTCTCCATCGCTTGCATGGAAAGCAACTGGCTGAGTGTCGCTTTGCTATCATTTTGGCACGTATTTGCAGAGCACTTAACGCGGGGCGTTGATACACTAATAGGAGGCAGGTATATGAACTACAAATTGATTATTGTGCTGGTGTGTGTGGTTCTAATGTACAGTTGTAGTAGAAAGGAGCGCATCGAAAGTGGTTGTTTTCAACCGTTTTCAGTATTAGCGACTGAATACTTCGGTACCAATGAACCTCAGCGATGGGAAATAGTTGGACGTAACGCTGGTGATGAATTTTTGTTGAAGAATGGAATCCTAGGGTTTGTCGTTGAGCGAAATTTTGCTCAAAACATGATGCCACTCTCCGAAAAAGGCTTACTTAAATTTACAGGTCGTGTTTATAAGTTTTGGCCAAGCTGGGCCGAAAAATACCTTGGTGGCGGTAACAAAAACATCCAATTAGAAGTTCTTGTTAGTAATGGTAAGTACCTAGTTTTTGACGATAATCCGAGAAACAAGTTTGTTCCTTCAATAAAAAAGCGGTGTGACTTCTAATGCTAGGTGTATGACCAGTATTAGAGGTTCTATCTAGTCCTTTTAGTTTTAGCTTTTTGCTTCGTTCATATAGTCAACGTGAATCACCTTAACGTGGTGCCTTGATTTATGTTGATAAGTGACACTTTATGGAGGTCATATAGATATCAAAGAATCGGATTGGAAAAAATATTTTATGAAATAAAGAATGTAGCCGTTCTTCTATTTTGTACTCATAGCTAGATGAAGTCATCAAAGCGATTATTGATGAATCATAACCAGTTGGAGGAAGGTTTGATTTGATGTGTCAGCACTCCTAAGGATCTCGATCTCTAAGGAAAATTAAGCTTATCTTTGATGCATACTTTCTAAGTCGGGTAGTTAGGTTACTCCCTTCAGGGGCTGCAAAAAATGGACGGCAACCTGCCACAGTAAATATCGGCACCGACTTCAATTTTCCAGGTTTTAGGTGCTAGTCCACCCTTAATCCACCCAAGCAAAACTGGGATAAAGTGGGGAAGAGGAAAGTTGATTATTTTCAGTGTATTGCGCGAGATTTATGACGTTTTTGAGGGCTCAAAAACGGTGAAACCCCGATGTTGGTAGCATCGGGGTTTCGAATTTCTAGATTTTTCGATTGGTAAGATCGATTATCTTTTCTATGCAGAAGGCTTGGATTTATCCAATCTTATTCCTTGGTAGGGAATTAGATACGGATGAAGTCCATGTGCTCAACTTTAGGCTTGAACGCGTGACGTTGAACGTCTTGCGGTTTAACCTTAACTTCTGCGCCGTCAATCACTAGAGTGATTGTTTCGTAGAATTCAGGCTTATCCATTTGGTTGATCACGTCAGCGTGAACAAGTTCGATAGCTACAGCTGCTGCTTCGCCACCGTAGATTACAGCTGGGAATTTACCAGCGTGACGTAGGCGGCGGCTCGCACCTTTACCTAGTTCAGTACGTACTACTGCTTCAAATTTCATAGTTTTACTCTCAAATTAGTAAAAATTAACTTCACACCTCAATGCGACCTTGAGTATGTGGCAATGCTTAAGCATAAACGAGATCATGCTTAAGCGAGCGCGGATACTAACATCACATAATTAATTGAGCAAGTAAGATCCTTTTTGATTGCTAATTTAGAGGGCTAAAAAATTTGTTTGTCGATAAAGTGTTCGCTTATGTCGATGATGTTTGGTCTGTCTTTCAAATGTCGGGCTATTTGGAAAATAGAATTCACCCTCTTTGGTTAAAGGTAGAATTAGACAGTAATAGTTACCAACTTTACTCAATAACCGGTATCGAGGTTCTAACGAGTCTGAGAAACCTTTAGGATTAGAGAGGCTCTTAAGCCACCCATAGAGCTTTTACGGAGTGTTAGACTGCCTCGATAACTGTGAGCCATCTCATTCACAATATTAAGCCCAAGTCCTGTTCCTGGTGTAGTTTCGTCAAGACGAACACCTCGCTTCGTTACCTGTTCGAGTTTTTCTTCAGGGATACCTTGTCCGTCATCCTCTACAATTAATTCAACATTGCCGCCAGTAAGTTCCTTGGCGTGCACTCGAATAATACTACGTGCCCATTTATAGCTGTTCTCGAGCAGGTTTCCGAGCATCTCATCGAGGTCGGTTTTTTCAACTGCGACATCAAGTTCTAAATCCAGTTCGTTGACCATGGTTACGTCATTGTCGGCATAGACTTTGTCAAACGCCATCGCAATTGCCTCGACACGTTCACAAGGCGACGACTTAACGGAAAGGATGTTCATTGCGCCTGCCATACGTGCACGGCCAAGGTGGTAATCTATTTGGCTTTGAATTTGATGGATAGGTTCCTGTAAGAGTTTCTTTTCATCATCGGGAAGCCTTTCTATTTCATTTTTGAGAACTGATAGTGGTGTTTTTAAGGCGTGAGAAAGGTTGCCTGCGTGGTTACGAGCTCGCTCTAACAATTCTTGATAATGGAAGAGTAAGGCATTGAGATCGGACACTAATGGTGACACTTCTTTTGGGTAATTATCGCTTAAGCCTTGTTGTTCACCCTTTCTTAGTAATGCTAACTCTCGTTGCATCTTATTCAGAGGAAGTAGAGACCAACTGACTTGAATACCAATCAACAATAAAACACCAACGAATAATAGAATTAATATCAGCCACACTTGCCCTGTGAGCTGATTGAGTGTCGATTCTAATGAATTGTCATTCATGCCTATAGTTATAGTGACGGGGTCACTTAGCTCGGGAAGGTAGATATCTTGCTCAATATAGATCAGCTTCTCCTCTTTAGGCCCTTTGACTGACGTATTTATCGGTGACCGTTTTATAGTGAGGTCTTTGTCCCATAGCGAGCGAGAACGAATGATTTGATCTTGAGTTGATGCGCGCCAATAGATGCCGCTGTAAGGTTGGTTTAATCTGGGGTCTGAAAGGCGCTCAGCCATTATCAGTGCTCCATGATTATTGGTTTCGATATTGGCTGTTAGCTCATCCATGGTTAAGCCAAGCTGTTGTTTCATGTCATCGACGAGGTAGTCGTTAACCAGCTTTGGTATACCGATACCTGCTGCTAATATCATGGCACCAAGCCAAAAAGCCGCGGCAAGGAGCAAGCGGCTTTTTAGGCTGGTATTTTTAAGTGTCTTTCTTTTTAAATTCATTTATTACCAGCCAGTTTCTATTCGTCATAAGTACAATGATCTGAATAGGCTGTCCACTTATATTGAGAGTGTTACTCGGCATTTAATTGGTAACCAAGCCCACGAACCGTTTTGATGATCTTCGGCGCGATTTTTTTACGAATACGACCAATAAATACTTCGACAGTGTTGGAGTCACGGTCGAAGTCTTGTTTGTAAATATGTTCAATGAGCTCAGTACGAGATATGACTTTGTTCTGATTATGCATAAAGTAAGCAACAACTTTATATTCTAATGCTGTCAGGCTTACAGCTTGCCCTTGCCACAGCACTTTAGAGCTGCGAGTGTCTAAGCTTAAGTCACCAATCTGAAGGATAGGCGATGCACTACCAGATGCTCGACGTAGTTGAGTTCGAATCCGAGCGATTAGCTCAACCATTTCGAAAGGCTTAGTGATGTAATCGTCGGCCCCTGCGTTTAATCCTTCTACACGCTGAGTTAGGGTGTCACGAGCGCTCAAGATAATAACTGGTGTATTGATGTTTTCATCTCGAATGCCTTTTAATATTGTTAGCCCATCAAGCTTTGGTAAACCTAAATCAAGAACGATCGCGTCCCATGCTTCTGATGTTGCTCGGTAAAGTGCATCGATCCCATCTCGAGAAAGTTCTGGAACCCAGTCGGCTTCCTCGAGTGTTTCAATAATCTGTTGTCCCAAACGCGGCTCGTCTTCAACGACTAAAATTTTCATGACGGGTTCTTCTTCTTATTTTTAGGCTAAATCTTGCTGATATCGCTGGTTAACTTTTCAGCGCCTACTAGTGATGGTCGTTTTTGATAGCTTCTTTAAAGTTGCGACCTTTTATCATCAGCATCTCTAATGTTTCAGCATTGTATTCAACTTTGATAATGTTGTTTTGAAAATTGATTTTCAGCTCATAGACCCAGACGTCATCGTCTTCTTCTAGCTCTACTTTTATAATTCTGCCGTGCAGATCATTTTCGACCGCTGCGTACATTTCTGAGAAAGGACGAATATACCCTGCTCGTACAGCGTCATAGACTTCATCTTGATCTTCTTCAAATTCGATACGAGTTCCTGCTTTATGGACATCTTGTACAAGGTCATGGCCGTTATGAGCTGAATCAGCCCATACGCCAACAGAAACCAGTAAGCCTAAGCTTAAAGAAAACAAAGAAATCATAGTTTTATTAAACATAGCGAATCCTTGGGAAGGTTGATAGCCTGCAGTATAAAAAAGTTATTCTGAATAGAAAATGAACCAGATTCATTCTGAGATTTAGGCTCTTGGAAAGTGATACGCTAGCGATGTTGGAGTTCGTCTTCGAATATCTTGTCCCTCATTTTCCAAAAGCGCCCAACTTTGCGTGCAATCACGAATTGAGGAGGGCGGAATCTATGTTGGTGAGCGACCACTTTTGTAGGTGAGGACTCTTCAAATGGCCTGTGTCTGTCGGCAAGGTGGGGGCGAACAAACTGATCCTTAAAATTTTGCTTTTGCTTCTTGGTGGTTAATGACCAAAATTCATGTACTTGTGCCTGGTTTTCGCCGCGGTAGGTGACTTTAAGTTGTGATTTGCCTTTGTCGTCTTTAAGCACGTTGAGATCCATTTCCAGACACTCAAACACCAAGGCATCTTTTAGGTTGAGTGCTTCTTTAAGCTTTTTGTCTGGGTCAACCAGAGTTGCATCGCACTCATGACAAATTCGCGCGGCAATGTCGTTGTCCGCACCACACTCACCACAATATTTCGCTCGGAAGCGATAGTTACAGTGTTCGCGTTCGCCCGTGTCTTCATCGGTAAAGTAGCCTTGGCATTTACGACCAAAATGTTCGAGTAAGAAGCCATTACTGTCTAGTTTGCCCCAAAAATTGTTGTTGAAGCCACAAGCAGGGCAGGGAATAGTAATGATCTCACTGTCTGAATCGGGTTTAGGATCGCCGACTTCTGGTTGGTAAAGGTCATAGCTGTTGCCCGCGTAATCGAGCACCAAACACTCTTTCTTGCCTGGAGATAAACGTAAGCCACGGCCTACGATTTGTTGGTATAAGCTGATGGACTCTGTGGGGCGCAATATGGCTATTAAATCGACATGCGGTGCATCAAAACCTGTTGTCAAAACTGACACGTTGACCAAGAATTTGATTCTACGTTCTTTGAAGTCATTGATGATTTGGTCGCGTTCTAACGTAGGTGTGTCTCCAATGACAAGCGATGCTTCACCTTCTGGCAATAAGCCGAGGATCTCTTGCGCGTGTCGAACGGTCGCAGCGAATACCATGATGCCTAGTTTGTCTTGGGCTAGGTGAATGATTTGGTCGACAATCTGCGGGGTCGCTCGTTTCGATTGCTCGATCACCATGTCGAGTTCTGCTTCTTTGTAGCGACCAGTGCTCGCGGGCTTTAATTGCGAGAAGTCGTAACTCAATACTGGCGCATCTATCATGCGGGCAGGGGTTAAGAAGCCTTCATCAAGTAGGTAACGAATGGGCAGCTCAAAGATACAGTCTCGAAAGAAACGTGGCTCGTCTGAACGCACTTGACCGCGGGTGTGATATTGATAAATCCATCCCATACCAAGACGATAAGGGGTCGCTGTTAATCCAAGCACCTTAATTCCCGAATTATTTTCACGTAAGTGAGTGATTACTTTCTGGTAGCTACTATTCTTTTCGTCAGGCACACGGTGGCATTCATCGATAACTAAAAGTGAAAATTGATTGGAGAATGAATCGAGATTGCGAACCACGGATTGAACCGACGCGAATACCACTTGTTGGTCGGTCTCTTTGCGGCCTAAACCCGCAGAAAAAATTGAGCCTTTTAACCCATAACCTTCATATTTTTCATGATTTTGCTCTACCAGCTCTTTAACGTGAGCCAGCACCAGAACGCGGCCCTTCGCAAGCCTTGCTAATTCAGCAATTACAAGGCTTTTGCCTGCCCCGGTTGGCAGTACCAAAACCGCTGGAGTTTGGTGTTTTCTGAAGTAATGAATCACTGATTTTACGGAGTCAGCTTGGTACGGGCGGAGTGTATACATATCGCATCTTGTAAAATGAAAAACAAATAGTGTGAAATAGCTCAACTAATTGAGCAAAGGTGACTATAATACCTGACTTAGATTAGTTGAGGTATTCATGCGTTTAGATAAATTTCTGTGCGATGCATTAGGCGTCACGCGAAGAGAAGCAACACACTTATTAAAATCAAAAGCAGTGACAGTTAATGATGTCATTCAAAAAAGCGGCTCACTTAAGGTAACTGAAGAGTGCGTGGTAGAATGGCAAGGGAATGAACTGCATGTTCACGGTCCACGTTATATCATGCTGTATAAGCCAGAAGGCTTTGTCTGTTCGCATGAAGATGGCGCAAATCGTATTGCGTTTGAATTGCTTGATGAAATCAAAATGGACAAGCTGCACTTTGCAGGTCGTCTCGATGTTGATACCACTGGTCTTGTATTGATTACTGACGATGGTAAGTGGTCTCACCGCATCACGTCGCCAAAGCACAAGTGCGAAAAAACATACCGTGTGTGGTTGGTTGATCCTGTTGAAGCTGACTACGTTGAGAAGTTCAAAGAAGGTATTCAGCTTAAGAGTGAAGATAACCTAACACTTCCTGCACATCTTGATGTTCGTGCAGAGCGTGAAGTGCTTTTAACGATTCACGAAGGCAAATACCACCAAGTAAAACGTATGTTTGCGGCGCTTGGTAACAAGGTAGAAGCACTACACCGTGAGCGTATTGGCGAAATTGAGATGGACGAATCTTTAGAATTAGGTGAATACCGTTACCTAACGCAAGAAGAAGTCGACTCTATCTGGAAGTAGTCTTTTCTGTCGTAAGATGTAGCCGACTAAGGATAGCGTCGGCTGATGATGTTGACTGGTACTAGGACCGTTTCAGCCATTATTCCTATTTGTTATTGTTATGCCCATATTCGTGTATTGTTGTGCGAATGTTCCTGCTCACATAAACCTCGTACTTAGTCGGAGAGTTATGCAAACGTCTACCCAACAGACCCCAAATTCACAACCACAAACTCCTCAGTTAGGTTGGATGCTATTTTTGGTTCTGGGTGCGATTGGTGCACTGACACCACTCGCCATCGATATGTACCTGCCCGCAATGCCAACGATCGCCAAAGATCTCGGCGTAACAGCGGGTGAAGTACAAATCACACTCACAGCGTACACCGCAGGTTTTGCGTTAGGTCAGTTGTTACATGGTCCATTAGCCGACAGTTATGGTCGAAAGCCAGTTCTACTGATTGGTGTCTTCTTCTTTGCGATTGCGTCTGTTGTGAGTGCCACTACTCATGGCATTGAAGCGTTAACGTTAGTTCGTACTGCTCAAGGTTTTGCAGGGGCGGCGGCGGCGGTCATTATCCAAGCCGTTGTGCGTGATATGTTTGACCGTGAAGATTTCGCAAGAACGATGTCGTTCGTTACCTTGGTGATGACGGTTGCGCCACTTATCGCACCTATGATTGGTGGTTACTTGGCATTGTGGTTCGGCTGGCGTTCAATCTTTTGGGTCTTGGCTATTTTTGCGGTGATTGTGATTCTCGCGGTAATAATCAAAATCCCTGAGACACTGTCTGTTGATAATCGCCAGCCACTGCGCTTTAAAACGACGATTCGCAATTATGCTCGTTTATGTAAAAACCCGACCGCTATGGGCCTGATTTTCTCGGGTGCGTTCTCGTTCTCTGGGATGTTTGCATTCTTAACCGCGGGTTCTTTTGTCTACATTGATATTTATGGCGTACGCCCTGACCTGTTCGGTTATCTGTTTGGCCTGAACATTGTTGCGATGATTCTAATGACGACAATCAATGGTCGAATCGTTAAAAAGGTCGGTTCTCATACCATGCTAAGAACAGCGTTGGTCATTCAATTACTGGCTGGCGTGGGTTTAATGGCCGGTTGGGCATTGGATCTCGGGCTTTGGGGTATTGTGCCGTTTGTGATGCTGTTTATCGGTACTATTTCTACAATTGGCAGTAACTCCATGGGTCTATTGCTAAGTGGTTATCCAAACATGGCAGGCACGGCTTCATCGCTTGCGGGAACATTAAGATTTGGTACTGGCTCTGTCGTTGGAGCGATCGTTGCGATGCTACCAAGTGACAGTGCTGGGTCTATGGCTATGGTAATGGCTGCGTGTGCAGTAATGTCAGCATTACTATATTGGACATTAGGAAAGAAGGCATAATGTCAAAATACTATATTGAAATTCAGAAGTTAGTGAATGATGCGCTAGGTGAGTTATACGCTCTGCATAAGTCAGGTAAAGCGATTGACGCACCTATTGCAAACAACCTTTACCTTGTTCGTTGGGTAACCAAAGCGATTAAGGCTCAATCTTACGATCGCGTGATTGTGCCGGACTTAGTTCGCTGGCAAAAGCAGGGGCGCTCAAAGGGTAACAACTCTGATTTAACCTTTACCTTCAAACGTATCTCTGCTTTCTACGGTCAGTTTTTCCCTGAAGGCGAGGAGCCGAAAGCGCTAAAAGACTGCGATGTTGAAGCGTTTATGGACAAGATGTACGAGATGGGTTGGAGCGTATCAAGCGAAGACGAGCTAACCACTGGTGGAAAAATCCAATTCTTTACCGATGGTGAGCACTCATTTGCCTTGTGTGGCAAACAGTGTGACGACTCTTTCGACGGCGAGTTGATGGTTAAGCCAATGAACTGGTTTGTTCGCGGAAACCACGCTGAGTTTATTCAAGCGGCGATGGAAGCGGGTTTTATGCTTCACAAAGTGACGGACTACAAGTCTGCGGTGAAGTACCACGGTGAATATATCGTTTATCCTGCAAACCAAGGCAATCAATTGGCTGAGATTCCAATTAGCTTTATTGGCTAGTAGCGGATTCGGGATACGAAGAGCGGAATTATCCGCTCTTTTTTTTGCCTCTCATAGCGCGTGTCGCAAATTTGCTGTTTAGTCTTTTCGCATCCCGTCCCCCGAATCTCGCACCTGCTTTTAATCTCTTCGCATCCCGTCATCCGAATCTCGCATCTGCTCTTGTGCCTGCTTCTCAATCGCCTTCACCATGCCTTTAAAAATAAACAGGTGAGCTGGCATCATCGCAAACCAATACAGTAATCCTAGAAAGCCCTTTGGATGCCACCAAGCCGAGATGTTCAGCTCGCGAGAATCACCGTGGTCAGAAACGGTAATCTCGAGTCGCCCTAAACCTGGGCCCTTCATTCCGAAAAGCAGAGATAAGAACTGATTCTCTTCGCAACGGATCACTTTCCACGAATCGATTTTGTCACCCACTTTTAAGTTTGGGCTTTCAGGCATTTGTCGAACGGGTATACCGCCACCGAACAGAACATCTAACCATTCGCGTGTGCGCCATAGAGCATTAGCAAAGAAGTAACCCTGCTTAGGGCTGCCTATTTGCTGTGCGACATACCATAGTGATTCTAATGATGCAGTTGAATTGATACTTGCGCCTGTTTTTTTAGGGTAGTACCCGTATCCAGCCTGCCATCGTTTGAAGGCGGCTTTATCAAAGCCCCAGACATTACTTTTAACGAAATTTCCTTCAGCGTGAATGGCTTGTTCAACCATGCTTTCGAAGGAGATAAGTTTCTGAGGGTACATTTCTCTTATGGGCGTCGAACTAGCAATAAAGTCATGCTTTAAACCTGCAAGAAGTGCTCTGCCTATATTTGAAGGGACAGAAGTTACCACGCCTAACCAATAGGAGGCGATTTTAGGTGTTAGCAGGGATGTAGCCCAAAGCCTCAGTGGTCGATCGGCCGTTTTGGCAATATGTGCAAACTGGTTGCGGTAAGAGACAATGTCTGGACCGCCCACCTCAAAGATTTGATTATCACTTGGTGTGTATTGTGCGAGTTTGAGTAGGTAATGATTAAGGTTCTTTAAGGCGATAGGGTTGGCTTTCGAGTCGACCCATTTTGGCGCAATCATGATTGGTAGGTTGTAAACGAAGTCTCGCATGATCTCGAATGCAGCAGAGCCGGGGCCAATAATCACACCTGCTTGGAGTTCAGTCACCGGAACAGACCCTTTTCGGAGCAGTTCTCCAGTTTTCTTTCTGGCTTGAAGGTGTTCTGAATCACCGGTTTGAGGCTGAAGAGAGCTGAGATAGATAACGTGTTGATTCTTCGGCCCAAGCGCTGCAATAAAGTTACGCGCCAAGCTGAGTTCGTAATCAATGAAGTCGTGGCCTTCCGCCATCCCGTGGACAAGGAAGAAGATAAGATCAAAGTCTGGGACTAAGGCTTGTGTCGCAGCTTGATCGGCCAGATCAAGATACTCAAGTGATAAGTTTTCGTGAGGCTCGGTCCGTGCCTTTAAATAGTCGATATGTCTTGCTGCTGCAGTGACTTGGTAGCCTTGTTCAAGAAGGAGAGGGAGGAGTTGTGAACCAACATATCCAGAAGCGCCTAAAACCAGTACTTTCTTCATTGTTACTCCATTTATCTCTGTGGTTAAAAACCGAACATTGATATAATAGCGCGATATTTATCTTTATTCATCAATACGTTCCGTTTAGGTATCTCTATGTTGCTCTCTTCCATTCTTCATCACACTCGCGGTGATTTTGTTCGTAGGCTTATTGCGATTGCTTTGCCTATCACTTTGCAGAGCATTATGTTTTCAAGCCGAGGGTTAGTGGATGTGTTGATGTTGGGTCAGCTTGGAGAAGCAGACATTGCCGCAGTCGGTGTCGCAAGCCGTGCTATGTTCGTGACCACCATTATGTTGGTGGGTGTGACCACGGGTGGCGCATTGTTGACAGCACAATATTGGGGAGCGGGCGACAAACAAGGTGTGAGAGAAAGCACGGCACTAACGTGGTTGGTCTCGACGTTGTTTGCGTTACTGACTATTGTTTTCTTTGTCTCTTTCCCTGCGCAAATCATGGGCGTGACCACAGACTCTCAAGAAGTCATTAATTTGGGTATGGAATACATCGTTATCACCTCATTTAGCATGTTGGCGGTATCGTGTGTTAGCAGCATGGCTGTTGGCTTGAGAGCGATGCATAAGCCGGGGCTCAGTACTTTCTTTAGTGGTATTGGTATCCTTTCTAATGTGTTCTTAAACTGGGTGCTGATCTTCGGTAATTTGGGCTTTCCTGCTCTTGGAATTAAAGGCGCTGCGATTGCGACGGTAATGAGTGGGGTTATTGAGGTGGCGACCTTGTTTGGTTACCTTTATTTATCTAAGCATTTATTAGCCTTTAAATTCTGCGATATAAAAGCGGCAGCGACCGTTGAGAAAGTGGTTCGTTTCTTGAAATTATCGTTACCGACGACGTTTAATTTCTTAGCTTGGGCTGGTGGTCTTTTTGTTTATCACGCAATCATGGGACAATCGGGCGTTCAAGGCTTGGCTGCACTGTCAGTCATGACGCCGGTTGAGTCTATCTCATTGAGCCTATTGATTGGCATGTCGAATGCGGCTGCGGTTTTGGTCGGCAATCAACTTGGCGCTAAGCACAATGAAGCGGTTTACTATCAAGCTTTGGGCTTAACGATTTTGTGTTTCTTGACCAGTATTGCTGTTGCGATTTTTCTCTACTTTATGCAAACACCAATACTGAATTCGTTTAGCGCTTTGACTGAGGAAACCAGAGCTCTTTCGGAAAAATTTATTCTGATTCTAAGCGTAGGGATTGTGCTTCGCTCAATTCCGATGACGGTCATTGTAGGGGTACTGAGAGCTGGAGGGGATGTTAAGTTTTGTCTCTATCAAGACTTGATTGCTCAGTGGGTTATCGGTATTCCATTGGCAGCGATCGCTGCAATTTATCTGAAGTTCACGCCTGAGTGGGTGTATTTGCTGTTCTTAACTGAAGAGGTGATTAAATGGGGCGGTTCGCTCTATCGGATAAAAACAAGGAAATGGATTAAAAATTTAATAGAAAATTGAAGTAGAGCGCATCTATCACATCACTTTATTATTGGCGTGTGATCTATCTTTCAAAATACTTCCTCCTAACAGGGAATTAGTGTAGATTCTTCTTCCAAATTCTAACTAATGTGAGCGGTTTAATGTTAAAGCTGTCAGACCTATGTAAAGGCTATGTCGATGGGGGGGAGTTTCACCCTGTTTTGCAAGGTGCAGAGTTAACGTTAAACCAAGGTGATCAGCTAGCTTTAATGGGAGAAAGCGGTTCTGGTAAAAGTACTTTACTGAATCTTATTGCGGGTTTAGACCTTGCCGATTCTGGTGAAATCGCTTTCCCTAACTTCAATATGCATGATTCGACTGAGCGCAATCGTACTGCATATCGCAGAAATAATATCGGTCACATCTTTCAGCAATTTAATTTACTTCCAACGCTTAACATAGCCGATAACATCCGCTTTTGCCGACAACTAAAGGGCTTACCTGAAGATAAAGGTTTGTGGCGACAAATCCTATCCGCTCTCGATTTAATGCCTTTACTTGGACGTTACCCAGAAGAGGCGTCTGGTGGTCAACAACAGCGTGCAGCGATTGCACGAGCTTTGTATATGGAACCAAAGATTCTATTGGCTGATGAGCCAACGGGTAGTTTGGATGAGCGCAATGCAGAAGCGGTAATGCGTTTACTGACTTCGTTGACTCGTCAATTAGAATGTACACTGTTGCTTGTCACTCACAGTGAAAAAGTGGCGCTACACATGGATGGTCGAATCCGTCTACAAGGAGGGCAATTACATGTTATGGCCCGTAGTTAAAGCGCTACTTGGTCACTATCGACGTTACCCTCTTCAGATTATCTTGGTATGGCTTGGTTTAACCCTTGGCGTCTCACTACTGGTTGGTGTTACAGCCATCAACCAACATGCCAAACAAAGCTATACACATGGCGAACAACTGTTTTCAAATCCTCTTCCTTACCGTATTCGACCAAAACACAACGCCAATAAAATTCCACAAGGTTTTTATATTCAGCTTCGCCGTGATGGATTTCAGCAGTGCTCTCCTTTTGACTATCATCGTATCACCGATGAAAACGGGGCAAACTTTATGCTGACTGGTTTAGACCCTGTGTCTATGCTCCAACTTCAGCCTGGTACTGCCTTAAAAGACCTCACGACTTTAAACTTAATGAAGCCACCATACCCAATTCTTGTTAGCCATGATCTTGCTGAGTATATGGAGTGGATAAATGGGGACTATATCCACCTTATAGATGGCTCTGAGTTAGGGCCAATCGTCGTTGACCAAAATAACCAGATCAACGGCACTCGTCTCATTGCGGATATTTCTTTGCTTAGAATGCTCAAACGCAGTTCAGGGCTTTCGGTGATTGCGTGCTCAGACATGCCAACGGAGAAGTTTGAACGACTCAAAAATATATTACCGAATGGATTAACTATTTCTCGTAGTTCGAAGGCGGAACTTGAGTCTCTGACCAGTGCTTTTCACATGAACCTGACCGCGATGGGTATGCTGTCTTTTGTGGTAGGTTTATTTATCTTCTACCAAGCGATGTCGCTCTCTTTTATTCAGCGTCAACCGTTAGTCGGTATTCTAAGACAAACCGGTGTTTCAGGGTGGCAGTTAACAAAAGCACTTTGTTTAGAGTTGTTGCTTTTGGTTCTACTGAGCTGGATATGCGGCAATATATTTGGCGTAATGCTAGCTAACCAACTGTTGCCCGCTGTTTCTTCAAGTTTGGGCGACCTTTATGATGCTAATGTTGGTTTAACGTTAAGCTGGAGTTGGCGTTGGAGTGGCTATAGCTTATTAATGGCATTGCTTGGTGCATTTTTAGCTTGCGCTTGGCCGTTGGTTCGTTTGCTTAAGTCTCAACCTATTCGTTTGACCTCGCGGCTTTCATTGATGCGTTTTGCTGGTACTGAGTTTACTTGGCAGGCTTTGATTGGCTGTGGTTTCTGTGTCGCAGCTGTTGCTGTATATCAAGCTCCCCAGACCCAAGAATCCGGCTTTGCTATTATCGCTCTGATGCTGGTTAGTGTCGCTCTGTTTACACCTTTCTTGATGTGGAAGCTATTCAATGGTCTCTCTTATTCTTTACGTTGGGTTCGTGCTCGTTGGTTCTTCGCTGACGCAGCCTCAAGCATGAGCTATCGTGGTGTTGCGACCATGGCTTTTATGTTGGCATTAACGGCAAATATTGGTGTTGAGACCATGGTTGGTAGCTTTAGGGATACCACTGACAAATGGTTAACACAGCGTTTGGCGGCGGACTTATATATCTACCCAACCAACAATGCTGCTGCTCGTATGAGTAGTTGGTTGTCAGAACAACCTGAAGTAGACTCTGTGTGGTGGCGTTGGGAGAAAGATCTCGCTTCACCTGTCGGTAGTATTCAAATGGTGAGTACAGGTTCCTCTGAGGGGGAACTGGAAGCTCTGACGATTAAGTTAGGTATTCCAAATTATTGGTATCATTTACACCACTCTAGAGGCGTGTTGATCAGCGAGTCGATGTCTTTAAAGTTGGGTATTCGTCCTGGGGATTACATTGACCTTTATGACAGCCTAGGCTCCGGTTGGCAGGTTGTTGGTGTGTATTACGATTATGGCAACCCTTACCATCAGGTGATGATGTCACATCGAAACTGGTTGTATGGATTTGCAGGCAGAGGCAATGTAGGGCTTGGCGTTATATTAGAAGATGATGTGAATTCTGTAGGGTTACGTAGCCGACTAGAGAGTATATTTCGATTAGGGTCTGAACGTATTTTCGACAATAACAATATCCACAGCCAAGCCATGCGTGTGTTTGATAGAACGTTCGCGATTGCCGACACATTAGGTAACATCACTTTAGTTATTGCGGTTTTCGGGATTTTCTTTGCTACTGTCGCAGGGGAGGTGTCGCGTCAAAGACACATTTCTTTACAACGGTGTTTAGGTGTATCTGCAAAAGAACTGATTTTAACTGGTAGCTTACAGTTGTTTGTATTTGGACTCATTTCCTCTTTGATAGCCGTTCCGCTTGGTTTGGCTTTAGCGAGTTTGATTGTTGATATTGTTATTAAGCAATCTTTTGGTTGGTCACTCGAGTTGCAAGTGATTCCATGGGATTATTTGGTGACATTTGCGTGGGCAATGGCTGCATTAATGCTTGCTGGAGCTTTACCTGTTATGAGAATGATTCGGAACACGCCGATGAAATCACTTAGGGATGCGCTTTAATATGTCTCAACGGAATCGTACTACTAAACTAAGACACCGAGTTGTCTCTTCTCTTTTATTAGTCAGTTTTTTTGGTGCTCTTATCGGTATTTGGGCCTATTATTCATATTTCGCTGATGCTGGTGAAAAGGGAGTCAATGAAGTCAATTCGGTGCTGGTCAGTGAGCATTTCAATGTATTTGAACCAGTGCTGCCAGATAGAGACGTTTCTTTACCGCGAGATTTCTCATTTCATCCAGACTTCCAACACGAATGGTGGCACTACTTTGCGTCGTTAATAGGGGAAGATGGTAAAAAATACTCGGTTCAATGGAGTTTCTTTCGTATCGCAACAGATGAACGCGAGGCTTCGGGATGGCAAAGTCCACAGATCTATATTTCAAATGTAGTGATCTCTTCTGAATCTAAAGTCTGGAAGGAGCAGCGTTTGGCGCGTGGTGGTATTGGTCAAGCTGGAATGACCAATCGCCCGTTTAGAATTTGGATTGATAACTGGAACTGGCGTTCGCTGGGGAACACACCATTTCCTAGTCGTCTTCAAGTCAAAACGGATACATTTAGTCTTGAATTGGATACCGTGGCAAAAGGGCCATATGTGTTCAATGATGAGCATGGGTATCAGAAAAAACACGACTTACTGCCTGTCGCGTCATACAACTTCAGTGCGCCCTTTTTATCATTGAATGGTGTGTTGAACCTAGATGGTATTACCAAGGAAGTTAAAGGTACTGCATGGGTACATAAAGAGTGGGGTAGTGGCTTGCTGGGCGTCGGGCAACAAGGCTGGGACTGGTTTGTTTTCAACCTCGATGATGGTACAGCTCTGAGTATTAGCCGCTATCGCCATAACCAACAGTTACCTTATGTGTTTGGAACATTAGCCACTCGTTCAGGCAAAGTCTACCAATTAACGGATTCTGATATTTCTATTAAGCCTTTGCAGAACACGACGTTATTGAATGGCAGAAGAATGCCATTACAGTGGATAATCAACGTGCCACAGTACGATATCAACCTTACGACACGTATCCAACGCAGAGATATGTGGTTGCCTTTTGTTATACCTTATTGGGAAGGACCAATTATGGCGAGTGGCAGCCATGAAGCGAAAGGCTTTATGCAATTAACCGGTTACTAGAAAAACACCTAAGGCTATCATTTGATAGCCTTTTTTTATGTGAATCATTTCCGTCCGGATTAAAAAAATTGTGAATACAGCTTCGTTTATCTCATCTATACTTATTTAATGGAGCATATTAACATTATGGAATTTACGACGTATTGTTTAGTATTTGTAGGAAAAACCGAAGCTAAACATCCGAAGAAGTGATTATCTATCGTTAAAGCTTGGATATAAACTCATAGCTATTCTTTGTTATTCGTTTATTTAAATAATAAATATAAGGGCGAAATCATGACCGACGTCATTCGTGACTTCTTTAAAATGGAATCTGCTGGCGGCATCATACTAGTCATCGCTGCGGCGATCGCAATGTTTGTAGCAAATTCACCACTGAACGAAATGTATCAAGGTGTACTTCACAGTTACGTTCTTGGTATGTCTGTGTCTCACTGGATTAACGATGGCTTAATGGCTGTGTTCTTTCTTCTCATCGGTTTGGAAGTAAAGCGCGAACTTTTAGAAGGCGCATTAAAGTCTAAAGAAACAGCAATCTTCCCAGCTATCGCAGCCGTGGGCGGTATGCTAGCTCCTGCACTTATCTACGTGTTATTCAATTCTGGTAACCCAGAAGCCTTACAAGGTTGGGCTATCCCTGCAGCAACTGATATCGCATTCGCATTGGGTATAATGGCTCTACTAGGCAACCGTGTGCCAGTAAGTTTGAAGGTATTCTTACTTGCGTTGGCAATTATTGATGACCTTGGTGTTGTTGTCATTATTGCACTGTTTTATTCAAGCGATCTATCCACACTTGCATTAACTATTGGCTTTATTGCGACTGGCGTGCTGTTCATGTTAAACAACAAACATGTAACTAAGCTGAGTGTGTACCTAATTGTTGGGGCAATTCTTTGGTTCGCAGTACTGAAGTCTGGGGTTCACGCAACATTGGCAGGTGTAGTCATTGGTTTTGCTATCCCGCTGAAAGGTAACAAAGGGGAGCATTCTCCGCTGAAACATTTAGAGCATGCATTGCACCCATATGTAGCTTTTGCGATCTTGCCAATTTTTGCATTTGCAAATGCAGGTATTTCTTTGGAAGGCATCTCAATCTCAAGCTTAACAAGTATGTTGCCTTTAGGCATCGCTATGGGTTTATTGATTGGTAAGCCTCTTGGCATCTTTGCATTTAGCTGGGGTGCGGTGAAACTTGGTATCGCTAAGCTTCCTGAAGGTGTGAACTTTATGAACATTTTCGCAGTATCTGTGTTGTGCGGTATTGGTTTTACAATGTCAATCTTTATCTCTTCACTGGCGTTTGGCCCCACGAACGCGGAGTTTGATACGTTTGCTCGACTCGGTATCCTGATGGGGTCAACGACAGCTGCGATTTTGGGTTATATCTTACTGCGTCTGTCTCTACCGAAAACAAACCAACAGTAAGTGGGAATTTAATCGGTTCACCAAGTAACCAGAACCGAGTCACATGGGTATCACAATGATTCATGTGACAACAAATAAAAAAGCCGTGGAGGGTAACCCTATCACGGCTTTTTATCTTATTCTCTAGCAATTATTTTTCTAGCAACTAGTTGTGTCAGGCATTTTCTTGCTTCGTGCTGTTGCTTCTAAAGCCAAATCCATAAACCTTTAGAGACTAGAGTGTTACGCTACTTTTCAAGCGTGGTAAATATTGTCCACTCCTCGACGATTTGTTCACTTAGCCCTACTACCGTCGCCGTTACTTTTCGATTTAGTGCGTGAGACTTAGGGTCATCGCCATCTTTTTCTAAACGCTCTTCACCGTAGCCTATAACTCTCACTCGACTCGGGTCGACGCCATTTGATAACAATTCATCTTCAACTTGGTGAGCGCGTTTTTTCGATAACTCTAAGTTGTATTCACTAGCTCCCACCTTGCTTGCGTAACCTTGAATCTCAATAGACGCGCTTTGATAGGTTTCTAAGAACTCAGCCATGGTCGTGATTTGATCAGAGAAGATCGGGTTAACTTCAAACGAATCATTGGCAAACAGAATTCTCAACTGTCTGACGTCTTGCGAACGAACTGTCTCTCCGCAACCTTCATTGTCAACGAGTGACGTTTCAGGTGTACCGGGGCAAGTGTCTCGAGCATTAACCACGCCATCGTTATCATCGTCTTGCAGGTCGGAAATCTGTTCTGCTTCCGGCGTTTCGATGTAGGTCTCTTCATTTTGGTTAGAACATGCACATAACGTTATCGTTAAAGCAGAAAGTAATAAGTAAGGTGTCTTCATCATTAATACTCCACGGCCGTTGTCCACTCGTCTGGTATATCGACCAGTAGAGCGTTCAATAGAGAACCGGTAGCGTTCATTACACGATATTTAGCGTACTGTTCAGAGTAATGGGCATCCAAGTAATCTTTACGGGCTTCAAATAATTCATTCTCAGTGTTGAGCAAGTCAAGCAGAGTACGTTTACCTATTCGGTACTGTTTTTCATAAGCGATAACGGTTTCCGAAGCTGAATCTACGTGATCAGATAAGAAGTTCTTTTGTTGTAACGTAAGATCCAAAGCACTCCAAGATAGGCGAAGGCCCTCCTCTACTTGGCGGTAAGCACGATCTCTCAGATCTTTGGCTTTGTTCAGTTGGTAAGCTGCCGATTCAGAGTTCGCACTGTCAGTACCACCGTTATAGAGGTTGTATCGCATTCTTAACATTGCCAGAGTTTCTTGGCTCGAACCTTCATCCCCTCCAGCGTCATCACGCCATGATTGAGAAGCTTCAATAGAGAAAGTTGGGTAATTTACTCCCTTCGACTGCTTGTATTGGAAATATGCTGAATCAACATCTGCAGAAGCGACTTTGATGACGGGATGCTTATCCAAAGCATCAACAATGGCGTCTGTTAGTGACAAAGGAATCATAGAGATATCAGCTCTCGGGTAAACTAAGCCTAGCGGTTCTTGACCCACAATTCGTCTAAATTGGGTATGGGTATCAATCAAATTATTTTGCGCGGCCAATAAATTACCGTGAGCTTTTGCGATCCTAGCTTCTACTTGGGAAACGTCTGCCGTTGAGCCTATACCAGAATTAGCTCGTTTTTTGATGTCTTTATAGATTTTTTTGTGTATCGCAAGGTTACTTTCCGATAGGGCTAATACCTCCGTAGCTTTTACTGCATCTAGATAGATTTGGGTAACCTCAAGTGCTTTGTCTTCGGCGTCCGCGAGCAATTGCAAGCGAACCGATTCGGCTTCAGCGGCGGTGCGGTCAATGTCGTATAGAGTCGCGGAACCATCCCATAATAATTGAGTTAGGGATATCGTCGCTTCCTTTCTGGTTAGATCCGTATCAGGTCCGTTATTTGGTGCTGGGTTTATACCTTCGTAACCGAAACCTGCATCTAGGTCGATACTAGGCTTATAAGCGCCACCAGAGGCGTCATTTTGTTTTTTTACGCTCACATACTCATTGAATATACTTTTTATCTCTGGATTCGTTGCCAAGGTGATCGCAACAGATTGTTCTAGAGTTTGAGCTGCAAGCGGTGTTGCAGTAATTAAGCAACACATGATGGATAGTTTAAACAATTTCAAAGTAGCTCTCCTTCTACTTTTATATGTTTTGACCATTCTCTCAGCAGTATTTTCTGCTTCATTGAGAGACAGACTGTATAAACGAAGCTTAGGACATATGTCAAAAAATGCGAAGTTTGTTTGTTTTTTTTCATTGGTAAGTCGCTATTGCTATTGACTAATTTTAAAACCGCTATAACAACACTTATTTAGTGAGTTGATTATCAATAATGTCGGTACTAAATTTATTGTATGCGACAGCCATAATGCAGAACTGTGAGTAAGTCGGCGTTGAGGGTGTTCTGGGTAGAGGAAGTGGGAACTTAGATATGGGAAATATCAACCTAAATATACTAGGTCTTGCTAGCGGGAGTGTAGTGCTCGACGCTCAAGGCCAAGTTAGACGTTTGTCTCCGGGCGAACAACCAGCCGCTAGCGACGTAATTATCAGTTTTGATACTAGTGAAGAGAGTGTACCAAGTGTTTCTGCACGTTTTGTAGATAACCAGGGCCAACAAAATGTGCTAGATACTGATGACGCGATCGCTCAAGTACAACGTGCTATCGAAGAAGGGTTTGATCCAACTGAATTAGGAGAAGAATTTGATACTGGAGCCGGTGAGCAAGGTTCGAGTTTAACCAACAGCGGAAGAATAGAACGAACTGGTGCAGAGACTCTCGCTCAAACTAACTTTGAAACGGAAGGTTTTGAGTCGCAAGGGTTATCAGAGACCCAAAGTATTGCGTTGTTTGACATTATTGCGTTGGTGCTTGTCTCTGGAGAAACTAATGTATTTGAATTTGAGCTAGATGAACCAATTGAAACTGGGGGAGTTCTGACTACCGACCAACCAGATGTTGTTTTTCTGGCCAAAGAAGAAGAAGGGGAAAATGGACTAGGTTTATTTGTTATAAACGAAGATGGCACTTGGACCTTTGTTGCCAATAGCCCATTCAACGAACTCTCTGAAGGTGAGGAAATTCAAGATACCATTACTGTTCAAACCTCCGATGGGGGAGAACAAGTGATTAACGTAACTATTATTGGTACAGATGACCTTGCTGTTGCTACTAATGGCTCGGGAAGCGTAACAGAAGATGTTAACGTTGATGAACTGACAAATCAGCTCGAGACATCGGGTCAAATCACAATATCTGATGTCGATAATGAAACTCCGACCTTCTTGCTTGATGGCGATTTTGAACCTGAGGGGTCGACGAATCAATCACCGTTGGGAGCGTTGACTATTTCTCCGGATGGAGAATGGACTTATGTCGTCAACAATGATGCTGTGCAGTACCTGGATGACGATGAGTTCGTTACCGAGGTTTACACTGTTACTGCGATTGACGGTACAACAAGCGAAGTCACGATTACCATCAATGGTGCGGATGATCCGTCGGAAATCACCGTTGGTGAAGGCGATTCGGATATGGGAGAAGTAACAGAGGATGTAGATGTTGATCTAGAAAGCAATAACTTGATGACCTCTGGGACACTTACCATTACAGATGTTGATGCCAATGATGTCGCGGCTTTTGAGCCCAACGGAACGTTTAATCCGGAAAGTTCGACCAATGAGACCGCGTTGGGTATGTTGACCATAACCGATGATGGAGCATGGACTTACGTCGTGGACAACGATGATGTGCAATACCTTGACGACGATGAGTTCGTTACCGAGGTTTACACTGTTACTGCAATTGACGGTACAACAAGCGAAGTCACGATTACCATCAATGGTGCGGATGATCCATCTGAAATTACCGTTGGTGAAGGTGACTCTGATACTGGAGAAGTGACCGAAGACTTGAATGTCGACTTAGAGACAAACGAACTCATGACGTCGGGTACTCTCACGATTTCCGATGTTGATACTAATGATATGCCGGCCTTTAAGCCTAATGGTGTGTTTACACCGGTGGGTTCTACCAATGCATTAGCACTGGGTATGTTAACTATCACACCTGAGGGGGCGTGGAGTTACGTGGTTGATAATGATGCCGTTCAATACCTAGGTGACGACGATACAGTTATTGAGAATTATGTGGTCACCGCAATTGATGGTGTTGAACATGTTATCGAAATAACGATCAATGGTGTTAACGATGCTCCTGAAGCAACGAGCTTTGTGGTGGTCAATGATGACGACGCCGTTATTCCTATTCTGTTCGACTCTGAAGATGGTGGCATGCCAGATTACATCTCAGACATAGAAGATGATTACAATGAGATCCCTTTAAATGTTCGTATTAATACTCTACCAACCAGTGGCACGCTTCTTTATACGGATGAAAATGGAGTCACGAGAGAGATAGTGCAGTCTGATGTGGATAACGGCGTGCTGTTTGTTCCAAATAATATTAGTTTTGTCGCTGGGGCTGGAGAGTTGTTTGAAATGGGCTTCAGTGGCGATCCTGAGGACATGCCTGACCTTGTCGATGGCTTCCATAATTGGGGAGTGGCGGTATCTCCAACAGAAAGACTGATCACCTTAGCCAACGGCAATACCATTACATTAACTATCGAAGATAATAATGACAAGCCACTTAAGCAGTATCAAGGTGAGCAGCCTCATGTTGGTTATGGGATTGGTGATACTGATGGTAGAGGTATGAACATGCAGGAGACCTTGATCATCGACTTTACCAACAACCCGCTTGATGTCGTTCACTTTGGATTAGATGGTATGGGAGGAGAGTTTAATACCAACAGCAGCGTACATATTGAAGTTATTTACACGTTTGCTGACGGGACAACGGCTAGCGAGCAATATCAAAAAGACGAAGGCGATACAGGAAACCAGCAGATTCTTTACGAGTTCAGCTACTCGTCACCAAGTAATCCTATTGTGGGTATGGAGCTTTCATCTTCGGGTGGTAACTGGGAGCTGCGTTATGTTCAAGGTAACGAGACTGTAACCGATGACCCTCAGTTTGACTATGTCGCTGTAGATTCAAGTGGCGCTGAAAGCACGGTCGAAACGGTGACCGTTGATACTGAAGAACCACAACTATATAACGTGATTAGTGCTGCGAGTAACGAACCGCTGTTTGCTGTTGCTGGCAATGATTTATTGATTGGTGATAGTGAGGACAACATCTTTACTTGGTTAGACTCTGCGATCGATAACGGTATCGACATCATTAAAGGCTTTGATCTTTATACTAGTGGCGTAGGTGATTTAATTGACCTGAATGATCTCATTGAAGATCCACAAGATGAAACTCAAATGGCTGAGTTACTTAGTATGATTGAGGTGACGGTTGATGGTGAAGATATTGCTCTGTCTATTCCAATTAATGGTGGGGGTGATGCTCAAACCATAATCATAGAAGGAATTACAACGGACATGGGGGCTTCAGTTGACCTTGGTAATGATCTCGCGATATTGGGAGAACTTATCAAAAACGATGCAGCTTAAGTAACCGTTAATTTAAATAACAATCAGTTAAGTCAATATCGCAACAACGTTAAGTAAGAGAAGAAAGCCTTCAATTTGGAGGCTTTCTTTTTCATCGAGCCATAATCTTTTGTGCTAAAAATCAAAAAAAAGCCCAAACCAACGTGGTTTGGGCGGATACAAGTCTAGGAGTTAATAAGGAAAATGCAGTAATTAAGAAAGCAGTGAGAAGCACAAGTTTGACGGCCTGTTAAACTTCTAAATACTCTGTTTTCTACCTAATTTATGACCTTCCATTTCCATTTCAGTTCCAAGAAAATTCATTATTTTTTCTTTTTTTGTAAACACACATCGATTCAAGCGGTTAGTGCTGAGTTTTATTAACTGGTACGACCAATTTGTGAAAATGTGATGTTGCTTGCTTGTTAAATAAATGTACTAGGCGTATATTTCAAACAGTTGTTTAATACGAGTGATTGAAATGGCACCAAGAAGTACAACCAAAGACAAAATCTTAGATGTAGCTGAAGGCTTATTTGCTGAGCACGGTTTCAATGACACCTCTTTACGCACTATTACAGGTAAAGCCAATGTCAATTTAGCTTCGGTCAATTACCACTTTGGCGATAAGAAAACTCTGGTTCGTGCAGTTCTCAATCGTTATTTAGAGGCATTTATGCCAGCACTGCAAGACGCTTTGGTGAACTTAAACTTGGACGAAACGTATTCTATGAATGATGTGTTTGAGTCTTTAAGGCAACCACTAAGAGCCCTTAATGATGTTAGGCCTAATGGCACAAGTCGATTTATGTTACTTATCGGCAGAGGCTATACGGATGTGCAAGGGCACTTGCGTTGGTTCATTACAACTCGTTATAGCGAAGTACTTTCTTTATTTACGACGTCAGTAATGAAGGCGAATCCGAACCTCACTCAAGAACAGCTATTTTGGCGATTACACTTCACTTTAGGGGCTTGTGTATTCACCATGGCATCAAGTCAGGCTCTGGTAGAAATTGCAGAAAATGACTACGACAGAAAGATAGATGCTAAGGCAGTGGTCGATATTCTTATTCCATATTTAGCCGCTGGCATGTCAGCAGAAGAATAAAACAATAAAAAGCGAAATATTCACAACCAATATAGTGAACAAAAGGATCTGAACTATGAGCTCTCTAAGACAAAAATGGGTAAGTGACCCAGCTTTTAAACTCTTTAAAAAAGTACTACCACCACTATCTAACACCGAAAAAGAAGCGATGGAAGCGGGTAGCGTGTGGTGGGACGGAGAGCTGTTTTCTGGTAAACCAGATTTCACTAAGCTGCACCAATACCCAAAACCTCAGCTGACAGCAGAAGAGCAATCGTTCATGGATAATGAGCTTGAAACCTTGCTCGCTATGCTTGATGACCACCAAATTGTAAAAGAAGATCGAGACCTTCCTGAAGAGGTGTGGAACTTCTTACGTAAAGAGCGTTTCTTTTCTCTTATTATTGCGAAAGAGTATGGCGGTCGTGAATTTTCAGCACACGCCAACTCTACTATAGTAACTAAGATTGCGACGCGTAGTATCAGCACTGCGGTTTCGGTAATGGTTCCAAACTCTCTTGGTCCTGGTGAGCTGCTGTCTCACTACGGTACTCAAGATCAAAAAGACTACTGGCTGCCTCGTCTTGCTGACGGAACAGATATCCCATGTTTCGCATTAACCGGCCCTGAAGCAGGTTCTGATGCGGGCGGTATCCCTGATGTCGGTACTGTGTGTATGGGAATGCACGAAGGTAAAGAGACACTAGGTATTAAGCTTAACTGGAACAAACGCTACATTACGTTAGCACCAGTAGCGACTGTACTTGGGCTGGCTTTTAAACTGCACGATCCTGAGAAACTACTTGGCGACAAAGAAGACATCGGCATCACTTGTGCGCTAATCCCGGCAGACCACGAAGGTGTTGTGATTGGTGAACGTCATGACCCACTTGGTCTTGCATTTATGAATGGTCCAACACGCGGTCACGATGTGTTTATCCCAATGGAGTGGCTAATCGGTGGCGCAGATTATGCAGGTAAAGGCTGGCGTATGCTGGTGGAATGTCTGTCTGCCGGTCGTGGTATCTCGTTACCGGCACTTGGCACGGCGATGGGCCATCTAACGGCGAAAACGACTGGTGCGTACGCTTATGTTCGTAAGCAGTTCGGTATGTCGATTGGTAAATTTGAAGGTGTTGCTGAGAGCTTAGGCCGTATTGGTGGCTTAACGTATCTACTAGAAGCGACTCGTACACTGACCACCACTTCACTTGATATGAAAGAAAAGCCGGGTATCGTAACGGCTATCGCAAAATATCACATGACAGAGATGGCACGTACTATTCTGAATGATTCAATGGACATTCACTCAGGTCGTGCCATTCAAGATGGCCCAATGAACTACTTGGCAGCACCTTACTTAGGTATTCCTGTTGCTATCACAGTAGAAGGTGCGAACATCCTAACTCGTAACCTGATGATCTTTGGTCAAGGTGCGACACGCTGTCACCCATACGTATTGAGCGAAATGGAAGCAGCAGCGAACCCTGATGAGAAGCAAGGTGCGAAGGATTTCGATAAATTGTTGTTCAAGCATATCTCACACGCGACTAAGAACACGTTCGGTGCATTTGGGGCTGCATTAACGGGCTCTAAGTTCATTAAAGCGAACATGAGTGGCCCAACGAAACCTTACTACCAAGATTTGACTCGTTTGAGCCGTGCGCTTGCAGTCAGTGCGGATTTCGCAATGCTGACGCTAGGTGGCGAACTGAAACGTAAAGAGCTTATCTCTGCACGTTTGGGTGATGGTCTCAGTTATCTATACATGGCGTCTGCTGCGCTTAAGAAGTATGAAGACGAAGGTCGTCAACAAGCTGACCTAGACTACGTACATTACGCGGTTCAACACTGTTTCCACAACGCGGCTAAATCGCTACAAGAAGCGTACAGAAACTTCCCGAACAAGATGGTGGGTAAAGTACTTAAAGGTCTAGTTTTCCCTGTAGGTAACCACTTCGAGAAACCGAGTGATAACCTAACAGTTCAACTAGCAGAGAGCTTGATGACTCCAGGTGCACACCGTGAACGTCTGACTCACCTTTGTTACATTGGCAAAGAGGAAGATGATAGTGTTGGCCTTATGGAGAATGCTTTCAATGCGATGTACAGCATCAAGCCTCTGGAGCGTAAGATCTTCAAAGCAGTGAAAGAGGGCAAAGTAGCTCGTAAAGGCTTGCTTGCGGATAAACTGGCTCAAGCACTTGCTGCTGATGTTCTGACACAAGAAGAAGTCGACCAAATTGTTGCTGCTGATAAACTACGCTATACAGCGATTCAAGTTGACCACTTCAGTCATGACTTTAGTGAAACTTTGACGCGAAAAGAGTTAAAACCTAAGCTAAATAGCGTTGCTTAGATAAAGAAATGATAAAAGGCACCTAATAAGGTGCCTTTTTTGTTTTTGTCGTAGAAATTGCAATAGACGCGTTAACAAGTGGTGACTTAGTCAGCAAATATGAGCTGAGTGATCCAACCACTTGCATTTTCACCACATTTTTACAGAAATTAGATGCCATTTGCGCACGAAACTCTTATCCTTAACCTGATTTTTTAAGGAAGTTGAATATGATCATCAAACCTCGAATTCGCGGATTCATCTGTACTACAACACATCCAGTCGGTTGTGAAGCTAATGTAAAAGAACAAATAGCTTACACAAAAGCTCAAGGCCCAATCGCAAACGCACCTAAACGTGTACTAGTTGTTGGTTCTTCAAGTGGCTACGGCTTGTCTTCACGTATTGCGGCTGCATTTGGTGGCGGCGCTTCAACTATCGGTGTTTTCTTCGAGAAAGCCGGTACTGAGAAAAAACCTGGCACAGCTGGTTTTTATAACTCGGCAGCGTTCGACAAGCTAGCTAAAGAAGAAGGTCTGTATTCAAAAAGCCTAAACGGTGATGCTTTCTCTAACGAAGCAAAACAGAAAACAATTGACTTGATCAAAGAAGATCTAGGTCAGATCGATATGGTTGTGTACTCACTGGCGTCTCCAGTGCGTAAAATGCCAGAGACTGGCGAAGTCATTCGTTCAGCTCTTAAGCCTATCGGCGAAACGTACACATCTACAGCGGTAGATACAAACAAAGATGCGATCATCGAAGCAAGCGTGGAGCCTGCAACTGAAGAAGAGATCAAAGACACTGTTACTGTAATGGGCGGTGAAGATTGGGAACTTTGGATCAATGCACTTTCTGAAGCGGGTGTTCTAGCTGACGGTTGTAAGACGGTTGCTTACAGCTACATCGGTACTGAACTAACGTGGCCAATCTACTGGGATGGCGCACTAGGTAAAGCTAAGATGGATCTAGATCGTGCAGCATCAGCGCTTAACGAGAAACTAGGCCAAACTGGCGGCACTGCAAACGTTGCTGTTCTTAAGTCTGTTGTGACTCAAGCAAGCTCTGCCATTCCTGTTATGCCTCTTTACATCGCTATGGTGTTCAAGAAGATGCGTGAAGAAGGTATTCACGAAGGTTGTATGGAACAGATCTTCCGTATGTTCAGCCAGCGTCTATACAAAGAAGACGGCAGCGCGCCAGAAGTGGATGAAGTGAACCGTCTACGTCTAGATGACCTAGAACTTCGTGACGACATTCAAGAGCATTGTCGTAACCTATGGCCTCAAATCACAACTGAAAACCTAAAAGAGTTGACTGACTACGTAGAGTACAAAGAAGAGTTCTTGAAGCTATTTGGTTTCGGTGTTGAAGGTGTTGATTACGAAGCTGATGTCAACCCAGCGGTTGAATTTGATGTAGCTGACATCTAATTCCAACAATCGATTCAAATGAAATAGGCGCTCACTGAGCGCCTATTTTTTTGTCTGTTGTTTGAGTAAAGAGGTAAAGATCAGATAGGGAATTCGAGTTGCGAGATGCGAAGGGATTTAAGAGCAAGTGAAAGAGAAGAAGTAATAAAAAATGCACTAACCCAAAGTGGACTAGTGCATTCGAAATATCTAAGCTTGACTGCCTTTAAAGTCTCAAACGCTAGCTAATAATGATGATAAAAGTACCTGCTAGGGTCATCAAAATATTCGCTATCGCGTAAGTCCCTGCGTAACCTAGTGCTGGGATGGTTGAGCGAGCGTGGCCATTGACTATGTCCATTGCCGGGGCGCAGGTTCGTGCGCCAATGATGGCTCCAAACAGCAGAGCACGGTTCATTTTCAAGACGTAAGCGCCAACTAAGTAAGCGAAGAAAACTGGCAGTACACTTACTATGAGAGCGATACCGATCACCTGGGGACCTACTTGAGTTATGTGCTCAAACATCTTTCCACCAGCACTTAAGCCAATACCAACCATAAAGAACATCAAGCCAAGATCTTTGACCATGTTTAACGCCCCTTGAGGAACGTAGCCAAAGGTAGGGTGGTTAGCTCTTAAAAACCCAAGCATGATACCTGATAGAAGAAGGCCTACAGCATTACCTAACCCAAATGAAACCTGACCAAATGTCATTGTGATCAAGCCGAATAAAATACCCAGAATGAAGAAGCTACAGAAAGCCATCAAGTCTGCCATTTGACTATGGATTGAGATGAAGCCTATTTGCTCCGCTAAGCCATGGACTCGACTTTTCTCACCACTGACTTGTAATACATCACCCTTAGAAAGCACAATGTTTAAGTCCATTGGCATTTCAATCTGAGCTCTCACTACTCGGTTTAAGAAACAGCCATACTCAGACAAATTCAGGTCCGACAGTCGTTTACCCGCGATACTGTCACTCTTAACGACGATCTCTTCTTCTACGATACGAAGATCAAGAAGGTTACGGTCGAAAACTTCTTTACCGTTACGAAAACTCGGGTCAAGACGCGCGTGGCTGTCTGGGAAACCAACCAAAGCAATTTCATCACCTTCTTGCAGAATGGCATCACCATCAGGGTGGGCAAGAATACCATTACGGCGAATACGCTCGATGTAACAGCCAGTTTGACGATAGATACCCAGCTCACGCAGGTTCTTACCGCCTGTCCACGAAACAAGTTCTGGTCCCACACGGTAAGCACGAATAATTGGAAGATAAACCTTACGTTGCCCTGAAGAACCCAGGCCACGCTCTTGAGCTATTTGCTCTGCTGAATCGTGCAGGTTTACTTTCTGAAGCTTTGGAATTAAACGGGCGAACATAATCATACTGATCAAGCCAACCAAGTAAGCCATTGCGTAACCAACAGAAAGGTTTTCAATGATCAGGCCTAAATCCATGTTCCTTGGTATTTCTGCAAGCCCAGAATTCAGAGCGTCTTGAGCTCCTACTAAGATTGGTGTTGCAGTCAAGGCTCCCGCCATCATACCTGCAGATAAACCAAACCCGAGACCAAGGTAGTGGCTGCTGAAATAGGTTAAGGCGATCGCGGTAGAAAGCACCACAAGACTTAGAATGAGATAATGTTTACCGTCTCTGAAGAATATACCGAAGAAGTTTGGTCCTGCTTCAATACCGACACAATAGATAAAGAGCATAAAACCTATGGTGAGAGCGTCTGCGTTAAAGGAAAAACCAAGGTGCCCCATGATCAGGGAAGTTATAAGTACACCTATAGAGTTGCCAAGTTGGAGGCTACCAAACCGAATTTTGCCAATGGCAAGGCCAATCGACAAAACAACAAAGATGAGAAGGATAGGGTTTTGTTCTAGCAAAAAAACAACGTCGATATTCACAGTGGTCGCTCAATAATTGGCGTGGAACACAGGGGTAAGTTACAGAGGTGAATTGTATCTAAATATAAATAAATTATAAGCGGTATTTTGCCTTTTTACTTTAAATTTACTTCTACTTAGCTTGGGTCAGAAATAAAACAGCCCGCAAACAATAGCGGGCTGTGAAATATGCTAGAAAACTAGTTATAACTAAACAGAATCTTAATCGAAAAGACCTAGGTTTTCTTTTGCGTATGCTTCAAATTCTGTGCAACCGCCAATGTGGTCTTGATCGATGAAGATTTGTGGCACAGTGTCTACTGGCTTACCTACTGTTTTTTCTAGGTCTGCTTTGCTTATGCCTTCAGCATGAATATCAACATAACGATAGTTGAAGTCATCACGCTTAGCTTTAAGAGTTTCAGCATGCTCTTTTGCGCGAACACAAAATGGGCAAGCAGGGCGACCAAAAATAACTACAAACATTTCATTTCTCCTAAATACGGGATGAGGCTCGTTAACCTAAAATACGTCAACTATTCTTAAATGAATATGACTCAAAATTCTTGAATCCAACTATGCCTTAATGCATTAGGGAAATAAAGGTGGAATTGCCTCTTAATACAATAGGTTTTACCTATCAGAGCAAATAATGTTCATAAAAAAGATTGTAGTTGTTTTCTATGAATGATACTCCATCATCAAAGGTTATTTTTGGAGATGGATCTGCATTGTCTCTGTTTAATCAATATGGCTGCAAAGTGCTATTGGTTACTGGTTTTACATTAGAGCGCTTGTGACTGTGAAGGGTTACAGTTCGGCTACCTAATTATATAAAGTTTATCAATGTCGTATAAGCGCTATTAAAACCAATAAAAACGGAGCACTAGGCTCCGCTTTTTAGTTCTACTTGTGTTCAGTTCTTGTCTTAGCAGTTTAGAACTGAGAGTACTTCTCGTAACGTGAATCACGCAGTGACTCTTTAACGCGTTTTAGGTTCTCTCTGAAACCAGAGCCACGACGAAGCGTAAAGCCTGTCGCCAACACATCAATAACCGTCATTTGGACAACGCGGCTTGCCATTGGCATATAAACGTCAGTGTCTTCTGGAACATCCAGACAAATAGAAAGCGAGCTTGCTTTGTCTAAAGGAGAATCTTTTGCTGTGATAGCAATAACGGTTGCACCGTTTTCACGAGCTAGGTTCGCGATCTCAACTTGGCTCTTTGTACGGCCAGTGTGAGAGATAAGTACGATGACATCGTTGTCACTGCAGTTAATGCAGCTCATTCGTTGCATCACGATGTCTTCGAAACACGTAATAGGGATATTAAAACGAATAAACTTATTTTGAGCATCTTTAGCGACGGCAGAAGATGCACCCAGTCCGAAGAACGAAATGCGTTTTGCTTGAGTCAACAAGTCAACTGCGCGGTTGACTTGCATCGCATCTAAACTGTTTTTAGCTACGTCCAGACAGGCCATCGTCGATTCGAAAATCTTATGGGTATAAGCATCTGGGCCATCATCTTCCTCAACATTGCGGTTCACGTAAGGTGTACCGTTCGCCAAGCTTTGAGCCAGATGAAGTTTGAAGTCAGGGAAACCCTTTGTGTCTAAACGACGACAGAAACGGTTAACTGTAGGCTCACTCACGTCAGCCATTTTAGCTAAGGTAGCAATGCTAGAATGAATTGCAGTTTGAGGGGAAGCCATGATTACTTCGGCTACTTTACGCTCAGACTTGCTGAAATTTTCCAGGTTTTTTTGTATTTTTTCTAATGTATTCATAGTGTTCACAAGGGTATAGAGAACAACTTGCTAGTTAATATCTTTTACCAGGGGGTATGGCTGAAACAAATATCCGTAATGACAAAACCAGACTTATATTCGGTATTGTAAATACTGCTGCATCAAATAGATATCAAGCTAACTAGCACCGTAGAGTCAGTATAAACCCAACATACTATTTACTAATACAAAAACACGGCACGAATGCTTAAGAATATGACAAACCTCAACAAAATTTTAGAAAACTACAGAATTGGAAGAGAGTTTGAGCAAAAAGAATGCAATTTAAGTATGAACTGACAGCTTAGTTACATCAAAAAGAAAGAAATTTTCAATTTGATGCAACTAAAATTGAATGACTATGCACTTATTTGCATGGTGAGTTTAGTGATTTTGCCCATTAAGTTAGGCGCTAGTTTAGAGATTTCACGCTGTTCTTCAAGCACTGAAGAAAGAATCTCCTTGCCCGTTAATGGGTTCGCTAACACTACGCGAAAAACGATGATCGGTTGATGTGCCCAAACTTCAGGGTTTAAGCGAGTTCGAGATACAAAAGATTTGCCTGTTTCACGTTGCTTCTTTTGAATAAACTTGGTGAGTTCATTAAGCAACTCATTCAATGCTACGCGTTGTTCTGGTTCCGCTTTAAGCAGTGCAGCTTTTACTGATTCAGGTATGTAGCGATAAGTTAGTAGGCAAAGCTCTGGTTCTGATACCAACTCGAAATCGCTTTGTTCTTTAATCAGGTCGGCGAAGTAGCGTGCTTTGTTGATGCTTTGATCGATAAGTAGCTCATAACCAGGTCGACTAATAATGTGCATCGAAGCATACACTAGCATCGCCATACCGGATCGAGAGCCTTCTAGAGTATGGCTACCTAGGTCTTTAGAGCCCTTACGCAGGATATATTGAGCGTGGTGTTCAATCGCCGTCATCGCATCTGGCTTCTTAAACAAAACCATGCCAGCACCCATAGGTATATAAAGCTGTTTATGCGCATCAATCGTAACTGAATCTGCCAGTTCAATACCATCAAGCAGATGACGATGGTTGTTAGACATCAGAGTTGCACCGCCCCAAGCCGCATCAACGTGGAAATGACAATCGGATTCGGCACACACCTTTGCAATGTTCCTTAACGGGTCGATATTACCGGTTTCGGTTGTTCCTGCCACACCAATGACCGCAAAAGGTTTGATCTTGTTCTGCTTGAGCTGCTCGATCTTCAATCTCAGGTCATCAGTGCAAATACGGTTGTCGTTATCCGTTTTAACCGATACCAAACCTTCTTGGCCAATACCAAGCACATCTGCAGCTTTTTTCAGAGAGTAGTGACCACGTTCAGAGACTAAGATGGCAAGGCCTTCGTAGTCGTAGTGCTTCATGGCTTTAAACAAGCCCTCTTTTTCCACACCTTTGAACGAACCTTGCGCTTTTAGTGCGTTGTTACGTGCAACCCAAAGCGCAGTAATGTTCGCGATGGTACCACCAGAGCAAAACGCACCTAAAGAGTGGTTTGCGCTGTGCATCCAACGAGAATAAAACTGGTCATTATCTTGATAGATCAAGCGATGTAGCATGCCCAGAACTTGACGCTCTAGGGGAGTGAAAGCTTTGGAGGTCTCTATTTTTACTAGGTTTTGATTTAGCGCAATCATGATTTTAGAAAGCGGCATCAGGAAGTACGGCAACGCAGACGTCATATGGCCAATAAAACTTGGCGACGACGTATGGACCGAATGAGACACGAGAGAATCTAGGAGATGCTCAGTATGTTCTGAAACAAACTCAGGTTGCTCTGGGATATGAGCATTTGAAAAATCTTTCTCAATTTCACGTAGCGGCTTTTCTTCAGCCACAATATGTTCACGTAAGAACTGATTCAGGTTTCGTGAAAGTTTGTCTTCAATTTGAGTGAGTGTTGAATCTGGGCCTTCCGGTACCGTGAAGATACGTAGAAGACTGTCGAAGCTAACATCTGCTGTTTTTTGTTCCGTAACCATAGCAAGCGAGTTATTTTTCTAATATTGACGCGAGCGGAATAATCTAAACGAAAACGGGAACAATGTCCCGTCTTAATTATGAAATCCAACTTCTCATAAGACCCTATTAGGTGAGGGGCTACTTACACTTAATCGCTTCCAGCTTAGCAATCGACTGGTTGTAACGTTGAAGCGCTGTGTCGATTTGCTTAGGGTGGCTAAGCAGTTCTGCAAATGCTGAGCGTAACTCGTAGTTTTGAGCGTGAGGCGTTGATTGGCGGTCGTCGAACGTCGTTTTCGCAATTTGGCCAAGCTCATCATCACGTTTTGAGAGCGTCTTTATGTCATGCTGTTCGAGTTGCAACCAACCTTCAACAGGCTGTGCGGTTGCTACTTTGCTTGAATCATTCACTAGATAATAATTTACCGCAGCACGGCTAAGCTCAAAGTGGTGCTTACGACCTTCTAGGAACCACTCACTTACTTCTGTTAGCTCTGGATATTGCTCAGAAGTTAATGCAGCAAGATCAGCATACCAACCTAAAGAAGCATCGATGTACGCATCATATTTTTTTGCTTGGCACTGATTTGTCTCAGACATTGAATCTGCTGCAAAAGAGAAAGTAGAAGTTGTAGCTAGCAGTAATGCGACGCAAAGGCGTTTCATAGTGGTTCCTTTTGTGAGTTTATTCTTTTTATAACTTTGTCGTTACAGAGTACCGTGAACGTTATTTGTTGAGCAATGACACTTAGTGCCTTTTTATTTCGGTAACTGTATTGGTGTCTTGGGCATTGGTATTCGAGACGCATTCTAATCTAAAACAAACGCTATTCCTGCGATCTAGTTAGCAAGAGATACAAAGAACAACATCAAAACAGGGACAAGTAAGCTTAATATAAAGCCACTGACAATCGCGATAGGAACGCATCGAACGCCACCTGTTGTTTGAATCACAGGTAAGGTGAAGTCCATTGCTGTTGCACCCGCATAGCCAATAGAGGTACATGGGTAGCTGCGAATCAATACTGGAATCAACACTAACGCGACCAACTCTCTTAATAGCTCTAGCATGAATGACGCACCGCCATAGACAGGGCCAAACGCGTCACCCATTAAGATACCGGCCAGAGAGTACCAACCAAAGCCAGAAGACATCGCTAAAGCTTTGAACAGTGGAATATCCAATAGGTAAGCCGCGATAACACCGCCTAACATTGAGGTAATGATGATTGTAACAGCGATGACCATACCGTGTTTATTGAGTAAGATCTGTCGAAGTGTGAGTCCACTATTGCGCAGCTGAATGCCAATAAAAAACAGCAGCACAAATAAAATCCATTCACTTGCTGTATCTACCCAGTCAAGGCCGATAGGCAGTACTAAACCTGTAATAAGACCTGAGCCCACTACCAAGATCAGCTTAGCCGACTCCATCGCCATAGAAGAGAGGGGGAGCTTCTTTTTACTGCTGTCCGTTTTGAGTGGCAGTAGCTTATCAATCGCGGGAAGCGCCATTAGGTTACAAACGCTTAAGCAGACAAAGAAAGTGACAGTATAAAGAAGAATTGTTTGCAAGTTACTGCCTAGGTTATCTAACGCAGCTAAGCTTAAGCCCATCAGGGCTAAAATCACGTAGATCAAACGCGATGTTGAGCGGTTAATAAATTCTAACGTTTGAGCGTTTGAAATAGAAAACAGATACCCCACGACGAGTGGCGCAAATATAAAGATCATCCCTGTAAACATGCTTTCCCCATTGCATTTACTTCATCGTGCACTTATTTAGCAATTACTAGTGACCTAGAAGCCGCTAGTGTTGATAACGCCGTTTAGCTTTGCATTAAAATCATGTTTACTCAAGTTGCTTAACTGATAAAGCACTTCTGCACCCGTCACGTTCAGCTCAACCTCGTGATCGTCGATATTCTCATCCTTATTTCTGAACATCAGCAAGTGGCTTGCGATTCGTGCTATATCTAAGTAAGAGACTTCACGTGCTTCTTGTTGATTGATTGTATTACTGCACACATCGATGAAATCACTGTCAAAACCCCAACGATTAAGTACCAGTTTACTGGTTGCAGAGCATTGGCCTTGGAAGATCTGTAGGGCAATGTCATGGTCTAGGTAGTTGCCGTTTTCGAGATAGAGGTGGTATTCATTAACCAAGCAGAACAAGCCGATGTCGGCCAGTAACCCAACAAGCAATGATTTCTCGTGCTCAAGGTAGCGATATTCAACAGGCGAAAGCGCTTTGAATCCGTTAGTCACTAGTACCATAGTGGCGCCTAGCTCTTTGGATACAGAAGCACTCTGAACCAACAACTGATTACACTCTTTACTTAGATCCACGGAATGCTTGAGTTGTTCAATAGCTTGTGCAGTAACGATGTCTCGTACTCTTAATATGCCAAGACGTGATACCGCCGTCATGATATCGACGCAAGTAATGTTGCGTCGGTTAAAGACGACTGAGTTAGCGACACGAATCACGATAGCAGTGAGGCCTGGGTCTTCAAGTAAGCACTCGGCAACTTCGCTAATCCCCGTTGATTCAAGGGTACACAGCTTTTGAATCTTCAGTACAACGTTAGGGATAGGAGGAAGTGTTATTTTTCCCGCTGAGATAGAATGTCCAACAAGTTGAGCAAACTCTGATTCCAGACCCTTTAAGAGAAGAGCCTTATTTTGTGGTAGCCAGAAAAACGATAAATGATTCATATAAGAAGTAACCATATGTATGTCATACCATTTTACAAGCCGCGATGCTGCGAGGCAATACTGATTGGATCATATAAACTCCAGAAACTTGAACCGATGTATCACCGAACGTCAAGATTCAAGCTTAGCTCGATAGTTTATTGTGATGTCAATCATGATTAAAGCGAATGCATATTGGATTGATGTGAACTAGGTCCAGACTTATTTTTCTTTTCAAAGTATCATTTATTTAAAGGTGGAAAACGCAACTATAATATTCACCTAACTATAATAGATAGATTTAAAAATTTCGCATAAAAAGCTGCTTGTCTGGTGATCAACCTAATCGGGGTAATTTGATTAAGGATCAACGGAAATGACAGAGACAGCATTTATTAACTACGTGAATCAATTTGGCAAACATCAAAAACGTTCTATGTTTGGAGGTCTTGGCCTTTTTCAAAACGACGCTATGTTCGCTTTATTGACAGGAGGTTGTTTATTCATTAGAGGTGGTAATTCATTAGATAAAAAACTGACGGACCTTGATTGTGAAAAATATCGCCATGTTAAAAAGCAGACAATAGCAACGGTAAATTATTACGATATTACTGACCTGTTTACATGTGAACATCCTGAATTGGATAGCATTATTCGTACTTCAATCGATAATTCAATACAGCAACGTAGTTTCAAAAAATCTTCAGCGAGCCGCAGGTTAAGAGATCTGCCCAACATGCAACTTACACTAGAACGTATGGTGAAAAAGGCTGGTGTGGATGATGTTTCAATGTTTATGCAGTTGGGTGCGCCTGAAGTGTTTAATAAGGTTCGCAAAGCGTACGGAAATGATGTTGACTTAAAACTACTTTGGAAATTTGCAGGTGCAATTGATGGTATCCATTGGAAGCTGTTGCAAGAGCCACGCAAGCAGCAATTATTAAAGAGCTGCCATTAAAGAAACCCTCCTTATATGCTTAAGATTACTGTAAATAAATAAAAACCGAGGAATGTCCTCGGTTTTTTGTTTCTGGCTTAACCTTCCTAATAAGAAAAGTAAGTGCTCATTGGAGCTGGCTCGTTGAGTTTTAGAACTTGAAACGAGTAGTGAACATTACCTGATCACCGTAGAAGTCGTTGATACGCGCTTCAGCACCGATAGAGAATAGTTCAGTAGAGTGGAAACGTGCGTAAACAGAACCTGTCCAATCATCGTTGTCATCGATAGAAACGTAACCACCTTTACCACCAACCTCTAGTTGTGGACCAAGCCATTGACGAACACCAACGTTGATCTCCATACCGATATCAGTAGAGCTTGAATTTTCAGGCTGAACGATGCGCGCTAGCATTTCACCTGTTAGATCAGCCCAGTTGTTGATTGGTGCGTGGAAACCAAGACCTACAGCTGAGTCGTAATCGCCTTCAAATTCTGAATCGATACGCGCCACAGCGTGAGCATTCGGATGGATTGACTTACTGAACGCACCACCAAATGTAACTGGGCTAGCACCGATACGTGCTTCGAAGTAATCGTAGCTGAAGTTGCTCATTACTTGTGGTTGTTCATCGACAGCTAGCGCTTGACTAGAAGCCAATAGCATAGCGGTAGTAAGTAGTATTTTGCGCATAACGATCGTAAACCTTTATTAGTGTTAATTCCTTTGGTTTGAGAAAAATCAGGCAAACCATAAACATCAAGATAGTTTAATCTAACTCACGGAAAAGTAATCCATAAAAATGCCAATCATTTGTTATTCGAATAAAAAACAATCACTTTTAGTGATACTCTGCTACTGAGATCTCATATTTATGGCGTTATTCTCTTTAATTTGAAAGCTAACCATCAAATTCTAAATGCTATTCACCAAAACTTGTGCGTTTATCCGACATTGAGGTGAGTATACGTTCTGTATCTAAGATGGAAGTCCAGTTTAACAGTTGTTCGTCGTTTTTGATTACAAAATCGGTAAGTTGTTGAGTAATGGTGCCTCTGAGTTGATCACCTTGCCAAGGTTTAGAGATATAGAAATCAAGTGCCGCATTATTGATAGCCGTTACCGTATCTTCAAGGCCTGCTTGCCCTGTGAGCAAAAGCTTTCGTGTAGCCTTAGTTGAATCTTGGTGGTTGAGTTCTATGAGAAAGTCGATTCCGGTTTTTTCTGGCATGATGTGGTCACACAAGATTAAGGCGAGTTTAATGCCGTCTTGAGCCATTTCTTCAATCACTTGCTTGGCTTCATCTACCGATTCAGCACCTTCAACGATAAAGTTATCTTCAAACATAGCCAGATCTTGAAGGACACTATTGAGAACTTCTGGTTCATCATCGACACATAAAATTAGGTACTTATTCATGAGGTGCTCCTTTTTGTTTGAACGGAAGCCACACTTGCATGGTGGTATGGCTTCCTACCTCAGACTCCACCAACATAAATCCTTGATGAGCCGAAACGATTTGTTGTGAAATGGACAACCCAATCCCTAAACCAAAGTTACCTTCTTTTTTGGTGGTGAAGTTTGGGGTAAAAATAGTATTGATGTCTTCTTTGGCAATACCGTGCCCAGTATCCGATATTCTAACCACTAAAAAGCTATCATCGCCTTTTTCCTGTCGAGAAGTGGTAATGGTAATTTTACCAGTGCCAGAAAGGGCATCGAGCGCGTTGGAGATTAGGTTAGTCCACACTTGTTGCAGCGCAAGCGATTGGCATAACAAAGGTGGTAAGTCTGTATCGTAGTGCTTTTCTAGTTTGTGATGCTTGAGTCGGTTTTCAAAAATCACTAACGTATCTTCAAGCCCTTCATGGATATCCGCGTAGTGATGAATCTCATTATCTTCGCGGGCATAACTTTTTAAGCTTTTCACCATATCGGCAATACGTTTACTACACACTTGGATGGAGCGAATAGAATTCCCAACATAGTGGTAATGCTCTAAGTCATTAAGTAGTTCTTTACCTGCAATAGGGGCTTCTTTCAGAGTGTCTAAAAACGTCAAATCTTGACTTAGGTTGAGCCTCACGGCTTTTTTGGCTAAAGCACGATCATTGATAGTCGATGTAAGGTGTTTTACAAGCAGTCTTTCTTGCGCCGTAGATAGTGGCTTCGCTAGCTTTGAATACGTTAATACATCAGTACCTCTATTTGACTCTGGAAGTAATGAATTTTCGAGTATATGGTCGAGATGCTCCGACAGAGTTTCAATACTTCGCAAGATCGCTGCAATCGGGTTATTCAGCTCATGAGCAACACCTGCGACAAGTTGTCCCAGCATCGCCATCTTCTCTTTTTCAATCAATTGCTGGTGGGCTGATTCCAGTGACTCCAACGTTTGCTGTAGCTTGATCTTATTAGTGATGCTTCGTTGTAAGCGTCGATTGAAGTGACGCAACAGCAGATTGGTAAATAACGGCAGTAGGGTATTATTTGAGTGCATAACCTGAGCAAAGCTATCTTTATCAAGCTTAATCACTCGTGTTTGGGTTAGGGTTATCGCTGTAGAGAATGAAGGTTCACCAGTCACAAAAGACATACCACCGACAATATTGCCTTTGGAGTGTCGTACTACTTCTCGTTGTTGTCCTAACTCATCCTTTTTGTAGAGCGCTGCTTGACCTTCAATGATCAACCATAAAAAGCAATTGTCTTCACCTTCTACAGTAAGTAAATGTTCCGGCGAGTACTCCCTAATAGCTTTGGTTTTATCCTCGATAGAGAATATATCTTGTAAGGCACTGACGACACGCTCTGCTAAAGCATTATCTGAAAGCTGATGATAATCGTGGATAAATCCGGATTGGAACGAATGAATTTTTTGTTCGAGGTGAGCTCTCAATAGACGCTGTTGGTCTAACGTGTCGCTGTAGAATAGGAGGTTTTCGGAGTCGTATTGGATTACAAAAGAAGTCAGTTCTTTTTGTGCTGACTTGAATAGAACTTGATCTTGAACTGGTTTGGTCAGGCAGTGATTGAGCCGACCTTCATTCACCGCGGTCAGAATTGATTGAATCTCTGACGAAGCACTGATTAATATTGTTCTTGCGATACTACTGTGAGGTAGTTGCTCAATTTCAATAAGAAATTGCACGCCATTAAAATGAGAGTGATGATGAGTAATAACTAGGGCAACTGTCTGGTGATTATCACCGATATCTTGTAATGCATGATACGCATCTTCTATGCTCTCGGCAGTATAAATGTCGAATACCGAAGACAGTGGAGCTAACTCCGAATGTATTCTTTCAATGCTAACTGGATTATTGTCCAAACAAATAACAGCGTATTGATTCACAGCTCAACCTTTGTAGTAGTGATGCTTTTAGCTTAACAAGAACTATTGAATAAGGATGAGAGCTAGACGTTAATTTGTTGAGTGGGTTGAGGTATCTAGCAATAGACTGATTTAACTCAATGTTCCTTGTTGGCTACTGATGGGGTAGACTGAAAAAAAACAGACTAGCGTAGAAGAGAACTCATGAAACAGTTAAGAAAAATTGGTGCAATTGGCGGAGCAATCTCATTGGCACTTTGTTGGCCGCTGGCGGTTGGGCAAATTGGGCAGAATGCTATTACTGATGGTGTCGCAAAACTTAACAATTCAAGTATTCTGGCTGAAATAGTCGAATATGATAGGGGATACTTGTCTTCTAATGTTAAGACTCGTTTAACAGTGACCGATGATAACCTGAAGCAGCAACTAGCGCTTGATGGGCTGCCGAGTGAGTTCGTGGTCAACAGTTCGGTCAGCCACGGTTTAGTGAGTCTGAATGCGTTGTCGACGCTTGAGAACTTAGAAACTTTGCCTCTAACTCTGACGACTAGCACTGAGCTCAACGGTAATACAGATTTTAATTTTGAATTGGACCAGTTCAACCACCAAGGTTCTGGTGAAAATGGTACGTCTGTATCCATCACTAAGTCTACGTTATCTGGCCATGCTACCGTGTTAGGTCAGGTTGATTACACGCTTTCTGTTCCTTCTGTACAAATTGATTTTGAAACAGGTGAAGAAGCGACACTATCAAATCTCAAGGGCACAGGCTCTGGCCAACAAGCGCAAGGCTACTGGCTGGGTTCACAGAGCTTTACTGTAGATCGATTTTTGGTTTCAGATTCAACCATGCAACCGTTCATGACCATAGAAAACTCACAGTACGACTTTGAATCTCATTTAGATGAAGAGACTAAGCGACTGCGCAGTAACTTGAAGTTGGGTGTCGAAAATCTTGAGACCAATGATGGGCAAGTCAATAACTTAAACGTCGATTTTGAAATGTCGAAACTGGATAGTCAGTCGTTTGAGAAAATTTTTGAGATCTACCAATCGAGTCCTGTTTTGACTCAAGAAGACGTTTCGAAGATCATTCCATTTATCGATATATTGTTTGCTAAAGGTTTCGACCTCTCAATGAATAATATGTCATTAGCTCTAGGCAAGGGGGATTTTCAATCAAACTGGTTGGTGAGCGTACCTGAAGGGACAGAGAACATTAGCAATAACCCTTCGACAATTCTGCCAGCATTGACGGGAAATATTCACTCGAGCTTCTCATATGAACTGGTTGAAGAGTACCCATTCATCCGTGAGGGTATCGATGAATTGATTGTGATGGAAATGATCAAGGAAACCGATAGTGGTTATGAAATCAGCGCTGAATTAGAAAATGGAAATCTAGTGTTTGAAAATGGGCAAGAAATCCCATTAATCGCACTTCTTATGCCAGTTTTTGTTCAATAAAAACAGTTGAGCTTATTACTGGTGGGTGATCTAGCGGGATAAGTTAAACATTTGATAGTGTACGAAACAAAAGGGTCTTAAGACCTCTTTTGTTGTTTTTATGTTGGAGAAAACATGGTATTAATTGCTTAGTTATTATTTAGCAGGAGCAATCATCCCCATGGAACTTACATTAGATAACGTATTCAATTTTAGTGCTGGTCCAGCGGCACTTCCTAAACCGGTAATGAAACAGGCGCAAGCTGATTTTATTGATTGGAATGGTTTAGGGACTTCCGTTATGGAAATCAGCCATCGCAGCAAGCAGTTTATTCAAGTTGCTGATGAGTCGGAGCAAGACCTACGTGATCTTCTGAACATTCCAGACAACTATAAAGTGCTTTTCTGTCAGGGGGGCGCTCGTGCTCAATTCGCAGCTGTGCCTCTAAACCTTTTAGGTGACGCGACGAAGGCGACTTACATTGACGCGGGTTACTGGGCCGAAAGTGCTGTGACTGAAGCAAGTAAGTATTGTGAAATTGATGTATTTAATGCCAAAACATCGATTGATGGTAAAGCGGCTGTTATTCCAGCAAAAGATTGGAAAATCGACCCAGAAGCGGCGTATGTTCACTTCTGTCCAAATGAAACCATCGACGGTATTGAGATCAGTGAGCTACCACAAACTGATAAGCCTATCGTTGCGGACATGTCATCGAATATCTTGTCTCGCAAGATTGATGTGTCTCAATATGGTGTTATTTATGCTGGCGCGCAAAAGAACATTGGCCCTGCGGGTATCTGCATCGCTATCGTGCGTGATGACCTGCTCGATCTTGCGAACGAAGTATTGCCAAGCATTCTCAACTACAAAGTGCTTGCTGAAAAAGATTCTATGTTTAACACACCACCAACTTACGCTTGGTACCTATCTGGCCTAGTCTTCAAATGGCTGAAAGCTCAGGGGGGGGTTGAAGCGATGGAAGGTGTTAACCAAGAAAAAGCGGCACTACTTTACAACGCGATTGATGATTCTGATTTCTACAAGAACGACGTTCACACAGCAAACCGTTCAAGAATGAACGTACCATTCCAACTAGCGAAACCTGAACTAGATGCGAAGTTCTTAGAGCTGGCAGACGCTGCTGGTTTGAAGTCGCTAAAAGGGCACAGAGCTGTAGGCGGAATGAGAGCATCACTATACAATGCAATGTCATTGGAAGGTGTCCAAACATTGGTGAGCTTCATGAAAGATTTTGAAGAGAAATATGCTTAATTTATTTACGTGAAATGAATAAAAATGCCGCGTAAGCGGCGTTTTTATATGTTTCAAATATTTATCGTAGTTCTTATGGTAATTAATACCAATTACAGTGAGTATTCCGAAATAGCGTAAGAAAAAGACTTGAGAACCAGGGCGGATTTTTCGATAAATAGTTATTCTATAATCAAAAATTTCAACGCAGTTATCGAGCGCTTTAACAAGCTAGGGTGACCAGTTATTTACTACGATTAATATAATCAGCATCTACAGCCAGAAATCTTTTAAAAGCATGTCAGAGCTGTAATGGTGCGCAATCTGTGCTTGGAGTAGTTCTGCTGTTGCAATGGCATCAGTCAAAGCGTGGTGTGGGGTGTAATCTGGTAAATGGTAGCGACGTCGGCTTTGTCCAAGCCTTATTGATGCGGGTTTCTTACCTTTTAGTCTATTCCAGAAACCACCAACCAATTTATTCTGAATTTGAGATTCGATTTCTAGTGTATCTAATACTGGAAATTCAATACCTTCTCCTAACCTTACTTTCAACGCGTTGTCTAAGAACTCACGCTCAATACGGCGGTAGTGAACAACAGGAATATGCCCGGCGATTGCGTCCAAAATCTCATCAAGCACCTCGTTTAAGTCCGGCGCATCGATGATGTCATTGTGTGTGATACCGTGAATAACGACAGATTCTTCTTCCAGTTTTTGCTTAGGCCTTAGCGTCCAATGCCTTGCTTGTCTTAGATAAATACGATTGAGTGTAAAAGGTACTAGTCCAATGGTAATAATGCCATCCTTCGCCGAATTTAAGCCTGTGGTTTCAAAATCCACAGCTAAAAAGGTCACCTCAGACAGCGGAGTGTCTGGATCGGGAAGTGGCTCACTGTAGAACTTCTTTAAACGCTTATCCTTTGAACGCTCTAGTTTTTGAGCAAATTTAAAAGGCCAATCGACCGCAGGTGATCTAAATAGTTTGTTCATAGGCCCTACTTAAACTTATTGCTAGCTTGGTAACGGAACTTAAGGAAGTTTTGCGCATTACTTAAGATTTGGAATGCGTCCTTTAGGTTGCGTCGCTCGAAGTCAGACAGGTTCTCTGGCTCGATGTTGTTATCAGGCTCGATGTTGTTGTCGACATCGTGCGCTTGGTGGCGAATACGAACCAAAGAGATGAACTCCATGGCATCTTTCAGGTCTTGTGCTCTGCCTTTTGGCAAAATACCTGCGTCGATAATGTCATCTAATCGTTCAAATGAGTTCTTCGAACGAGAGGCCACCGCCAAAGAGTGAACACGAATCAGATCCGCCAACGGTGCAGTACCGCGACGCTTAAGGTTGATTGAGTTGTTATGGCGGCCATCTTTTTCCATAACGAAATCTTTGAAGAAGCCCAGAGGCGGTGTTCGATTTAGTGCGTTACGAGCAAGACACGCTAGGAAGCGGTTGTTCTTGCGTGCGCGTCTTACGATGAAACTGTTCAGCTGTTCAGCCCATTTCAAACGGCCGTAGACACCATCTAAGTCGAAGAAGATAGAAGCATTCAGTAAGGCTTTCGGATTTGGATCATCAATCCAGTCCGCAAAGCACTCTTCCCATTCTCTACGTGTCATACGCCAAGTCGGGTTGGTTGCCATGATGTCACCGGTACAGTAAACATAACCACATTGGTCTAAGCCGTCACAAATGAACTTTGAAAGCTCTTCAAAGTACTTGCCGTGTTTTGCTTCGTCGTATGTGTCATCAAGAATAATGGCGTTGTCTTGGTCGGTCACAAGCAGCTGTTCATCACGCCCCATAGAGCCGAGAGCTAGGAAGCAATAAGGAATGGGCGCCGTACCCAATTGCTCTTCCCCTAACTCGATAATACGTTGTTTGAAGCTACGCCCAATTACTGACATCGCGGTGCCGACCATGTGAGCATTGGCATCTTCGTTAACCAAGCGTACAAAGCTATCTTTCACTTGTTCCGAAAGCACTTTAAGGTCTTCAATACTTTGTTGTTGGAAGATACTGCTTACCAGTAGCAGAGAGTTTTGAGATTCATACCGTACGATATCAGTCGCTTCGATAATGCCGATTGGCTTCTTATCTTTTAGCACGGGCAGGTGGTGTACGTTATAGCGAAGCATGGTCATCATGGCTTCGTATACGTAAGCATTGTGGTCGAGTGAGATAACTTCTGGCGTCATGACACTTGAAACTTCATTTGATGGCTCTAGACCTTCTGCAAGTACACGTGTACACAAGTCGCGGTCGGTAATAATACCGATCACAGGGGTTGAATCGTCCTCATCATCTTCAACAATATCTGGGTCGATGATCAGTAAGGAAGAGACGTTGTCTTCTGCCATCATGGTGGCGGCTTGTTGGATAGTGCACGTTTTCTCTATCATTGGGGCTTCGCCGGTGAGCAGCGTTTTTACCTTTGATGTCGATAGATCGTTAGCATCGTTATTATTGGAATTGGCTTGGCGTAATCGCGCATTGTCTTCCACTTCGACAAAATCAGCAAAAGAGTCATAGTTGTCATAAAGTTCTTGAAAAATTGCCTCTGGGACACAGTAGAGCAGAGTGTCTTCTATTGCTTTAACAGGGAAGCGAACTTTGTTGTTAGTGAGTAGACCCATTTGGCCGAATAGGTGACCTTCATCAAGGCGATTATAGAGTTCGCCCTTACGACGATACACCTCAACCTCACCGCTTCGCACGATGTAAAGGTCGTGAATTTGGTCACCAAAGTGAATGATAGGTGTGTCTTGGCGATAATAAGAAATTTCCACACTACTGGTGACTTTCGCCAACATATCTTCAGGGAGATCGGTGAAAGGAGGGTATTGTGCCAGAAAGTTTTGAATCTCTAATAACTCAGCATCCATAATGATCATCCATTAGTTCGTATGATTTCATGGTACAACATTTCATAATAATTTGCCGTCACAAATCAATCTGTGAGGTAAAACCTTTTTGAAGTCTTATGGATAGGCTAATCTTTCAACTAATGGAGTGCTAGTTTAAGGATGATAGAAATGTCGAAGTGGAAGCTTAGTTTGGTATCTACCGTTTTTATGTTTTCTCCAAGTTTGTGGGCAGAAACTCATAGTGTACCCATTCTTGATTATGACCATATATATGCCACGGCGTATTCGGGGAGCTTAAATGAAGATGCTGGTGGAAATAACAATGCTTCGTCGTTTGGATTGGGTGGCAGTTATGCGATGACTGGCGGTTGGTTGTTGTTGGGCGACTACAGTGCACGCTTCATTCACCCAGATGACACCACAACTCGAATTGATACGCTTATGCCGGGTGTTGGTTACCGTTACGGCATTAAGAAAGATCTAGATGTGGTTGCTTACTACCTGCTTGGTATCACTAAAGGTCAGGTCGAAGATAATGATACCAACCGAACTGAATCTTCAGACACGGAGTTCATTCAAGGGGTAAAAGTTGGGCTTAACTATGGCTTTGCGAAACGTTGGATTGCCAACGGGAGTGTGCAAGTGAATCGAAGTGATCTGTTTGATGAAGAGATCTATCATTTAGGTTTACGTTATCTAGTGACCAACAAGTTTGCGATTGGTGGGTCATACCAACATCGAGATGGTGAAGGTAAGATTCGTAGTGAACGTACTAATGAACTGGGCGTGGAGTTTTTCCTAGAGTACTAACTAGTAACGCAAAGACAACGTGTCTTAACCGCTCATAAATAAAGAAGACAGACACAAAAAAGCCAGCTTAGTCGCTGGCTTTTGCATATCTATAGGTCTACAAATACAGGTTTCGCTTTACGATTAAAGAACCGCAGCGATACCTTTACATAGAGGACCCATGTTTGACTTAGTCATACCAGCAACACTGATACGGCCAGAACCAACAATGTAGATAGCGAATTCATCTTTTAGGCGAGTTACTTGCTCTTTGCTTAGGCCAGAGAACGAGAACATGCCGTTTTGACGTTCGATGAATGTGAAGTCTGCGTCTACACCTTCAGATTTCAGTGTAGTTACGAATAGCTCACGCATCTCTTGGATACGGTCACGCATTTCTGCTACTTCTGCTTCCCATTCAGCACGTAGATCAGCATCACCAAGGATGTGAGTAACGACAGCACTGCCGTGCGCTGGTGGGTTAGAGTAGATAGAGCGGATAATGCTCTTAACTTGAGAGAACGCTGTCGTTGCTACGTCTGCAGATTCTGCAACCAGAGTGAATGCACCTACACGTTCGTTGTACAAGCCGAAGTTCTTAGAGAACGAGCTAGCAACAAGGATCTCTTTGTTGTATTGAGCAAAAACACGTAGGCCAGCAGCATCTTCTTCAACGCCTTTTGCAAAACCTTGGTAAGCAAAATCGAATAGAGGAAGCAGTTTCTTCTCAGCAACCAGTTTAGCCAGTACTTCCCATTCATCAGCAGTAGGGTCGATACCTGTTGGGTTGTGACAGCAGCCGTGAAGAAGAACGATATCGCCTTCAGAAGCGTTCTCTAGGTCAGCAACCATGCCAGCGAAGTCTTTGTCTTTAGTTTCAGCGTTGTAGTAGCTGTATTGAGCCGTTTCGATACCCGCAGCAGCGAAAACGCCGTTGTGGTTAGCCCAAGTTGGGTTACTGATCCAGATTTTCACATCGCCCAGTTGGCGTTTGATGAATTCACCCGCTACGCGAAGTGCACCTGTACCACCTGGCGCTTGTGCTGTTTTAGCGCGTTGAGACGTAACGATCTCAGTATCTGAACCGAAAAGAAGCTTCTGAACCGCTAAACCGTATTCAGCTGTACCTTCAATTGTTAGGTAAGATTTGGTTTTTTCGTTTTCAAGAAGTGCAGCTTCTGCTTTCTTTACTGTTTTAAGTACAGGCGTTTGACCATCTTCATTTTTGTAGATGCCCACACCAAGGTTGATTTTCTCTGCACGAGAGTCTTTTTTAAACTCTTCAGTAAGGCCGAGGATAGGATCGGCGGGAGCAGCTAACACTTTTTCAAACATAATCTTCATCCATGTCAATTGAGAGGGGATAGTATCTATGGGTATTTATACCTGTATGGGATTTTTATGACAATACGAAGTGAACAGAAAGACCAAAAAAAATCCATTTCAATCAGATTTATTGACTAAAGAGGAAATTTGATAACAAAACACCCTACGGGTTACCCATAGGGTGCAAGAAGTTAGTGGTTTTTGAATAGATTAGGCAGGTTGAGCAATAAAGCTTTCGCGCTCGAGTTCGTTGGCTACATTTTTTCCATCTTTGTAGGTCGCGGCAATTAAAACGAACGCTTGTTCAACAGCTAGAAAAGCTTGGACAACTTGCGGATCAAAATGCGTCCCATTGCCTTCTAAGATGATCTGTTTGGCTTGTTCGTGAGTAAAGGCTGGCTTGTAGACTCGCTTCGAGATGAGCGCATCATAAACATCGGCCAATGCCATTAAACGGCCAGATAACGGGATATCTTCACCAGACAACTGATTAGGATAACCATTGCCATTCCATTTCTCGTGGTGAGTCAGAGATATCTCCTTTGCGACTCTTAAGAAAGAGCTACTTCCTAGCTGCTTTTCTGCAATAGAAAGTGCTTCAGCACCAATCGCGGGGTGACCTTTCATTATCTCAAACTCTTCGTCCGTCAATTTGCCCGGCTTCAATAACACGCTATCAGGCACACCGACTTTGCCTACGTCGTGCAAAGGCGCAGATTTGTAAAGCAACTCGATGTAGTTTGGTGTTAACAAGCTTGAGTGGGTTTCTGATTTGCTGAGTTCTTGTGCGAGTACCTTGACGTACTCTTGAGTTCTTAGGATATGTGCGCCCGTTTCATTGTCTCGAGATTCAGCCAATGCCGATAAGCTCACAATGGCCACGTCACGTGTGGTTTTGACTTCGTTTTGCGCGGTTTCGAGGCTATCAAGCATGGTATTGGTCATAGATGCCATTGAGCCAAGCTCGTTGTAGCCGAAAATAGGTAAGCGAACGCCTTGATCACCATTGGTGACTTTGTTTAATGCGTGCTCTTGGCTCAGGAGAATACGCTTAATTAGCTTGCTCCAAAGCGTCATGATGGTTATCGCGTAGCCACCCAGTACCACAGCCAAATAAATGAACTCTTTGATTACGCTGATCTTGCCGGTGCCATCCAATAAGCGGTCAGGGTTATGTTCTAGCCAAAATATGTCTTTGACAGCAATCATCGTCAACATAGTCGTCAGTGTTACCAGAAGCACGATAACCAAACCAATCATTTGGTTAACCAGCGAACTCCTTTCACCAACCAGTTGGAAGTTGAATTGTCCAGTCGTCTCCATTTTATCCATTTGGCTGAGCTTAGCGTTCAATTGAAGAATGGTTCCGGTAAAGAAGCCGAATAGACTCATTCCAAACAGCACCTTCAAATTACTATCTATGGTGAATTCATAGCTTAAGTTGTAGTAGAGCGCGAAAGGCACACTTGCAACAAAAAATAGCAGGGTATCGAGTTGCGCGAATCGGCCTTGCTTGACCAAGGTATGTTGCGCTAATAGGTAACGACGCGCGAGCCATAATAAGACAAACACAATACTGACTTGTGTGAAAATCTCTAACGTCGTTAAGCTCTCGAGCATAGGACACACCCGACTGCCATAGGTGCCAAACAGCACACCAGCAATGACGTATAACTTAGTCGTTAGCGATTGATTGTAATTTGAAGTACCCATCGATAAGCCTTTGTTCTCATTCTTATTAGATTTACGCATTCATTGATTCACGACTTTAGAATTACGAATGATTAGCATAACTGACGTGAATAAGACCGGAGATTCTATCGATAGCTTTCGTGGATTGATACAAGAAACTGGTTTGTGTTGGATATTTGTTAGCTAGGTGTGGGTTATTGCTGCATTTTTATGAAGATACTTGAATAGCCTCGGTCGAGGTTCGAGGCTATTCAGTCTGTATACTGGGTTAGAATCGCGAGTGATTGGGTTCGTTATCTACTTTACCCTGTTACTTTTTCAGATTGATTTCAGCTTCGATGGAGCCTGTTTCAATCTCAGGATGAGACGCTAGCTTGTCTGCAGCCCATTGGTTTAAATGCTTAAGAATTGCCGACACCGCGTGTTTTTCAGTTGGTGCTTGGTTTTGATCGACGTCGAGTTTCTGCTTTGGATGTGAACCAGTCGCATCTTCAGCGATATGGAGCCAGTCTGGGTGCCAGTAATATGGCTGTCCACTCGGTGTTGTCCAACTATGAACACCGTTTGACTCTCCTTTGTAACTTAGTTGGTCTGCTTCTATTTTTTTCATTATTGTCTCGCATGTTTTCTGGGTTACATCAAATAATTGAGGCGAAGAGCGACCTTAGCTCCCGCCTTGAGTACAAAACTATCAAAGCTTACAAAGTTATCTGTGAACTATTTCACACAATTATAGAAATCAGAAGTAATCACTTGGTTAGCAGCAATAGTTGTTAACGTTAGTGATAAAATCTGGGCCCACAGAATTTCTCTAGGTAGTACAATTAGATGGCGCGTTATGAAGAGCTTGCAAAGGATATTCGAACTCAGATTGCTAATAACACTTGGCGAACTGGGGAAAAGATTCCTTCTGTACGCGTGAGTTGCCGTAATTATAACGTCAGCAACAGTACTGTCTTACAAGCTTATCAATTGCTCGAAAGTGAGGGTTGGATCATCGCTAAGCCTCAGTCTGGCTATTTTGTAGCGCCACGAGTGGATGGCATTGATTATAAACTGCCATTCGTGCGCGAAAAGAAAGCGATCAACGACCGCCTATTCGAGTTCTTGAAATCTAGCTCTGCAGAGGGTGTCATTCCTTTTGGCTCCGCATTCCCAGCCCCTGACCTTTTCCCATTGCCGACTTTGACTCGAAACCTTGCCAGTGCTGGCAGGAAGATGACCGGCGCCAGTGTGATTAACAACTTGCCACCTGGAAGCGAGTCCCTAAGAAGACAAATCGCACAGCGTTATCTGCAGCAAGGTATAACGGTTAACCATCAAGATATTGTGATTACGTCAGGCGCGATGGAAGCGCTAAATTTAAGCCTACAAACGGTTACTAAGTCGGGCGACAACGTGGTGATTGAGTCGCCTGCATTCTACGGGGCTTTGCAGGCTGTTGAGAGGTTAGGGCTTAACCCGATTGAAGTGGATGTTTGCCCAATTAATGGATTGAACATCGAACAGTTTGAACGTGCCTTAAAAAACCAAGATGTAAAAGCGTGCTGGCTGATGACAACCTTTCAAAACCCAACCGGAACTAGCCTGTCTGAAGAGGCGAAGCGCCTTGTGGTAAAGATTGCGGAGCAGCATGAAGCCTACATTATTGAAGATGACGTGTATGGAGACCTTTATTATGAGGGGCACAAACCTAAGCCATTAAAAGCCTTTGATAATACCGATTCTGTTTTGCTTTGTGGTTCGTATTCGAAAAGCCTGTGCCCCGGCTATCGTGTCGGTTGGGTCGTGAACACACGCTTTAATGACGCGATTCAAAAGCTTCAACTTCTTTCTACCTTGTCGAGCAGCGCACCTGTGCAGCTTGGAGTTGCACATTTTTTGACTCATGAAAGCTACGATAATCACCTACGTAAACTGCGCAAAAACCTGTTGGTTAGAAAAGAGCGCTTTATTAGCGTCATCAAACAGTACTTCCCGCATTCCATCAAGATTGAAGAGCCTGCTGGTGGTTACTTTGTCTGGGTTCGTTTCTCTCCTGACTTCGACAGCCAGCAATTCCATCAATTAGCTATTGCACAAGACATCAGTGTGGCATCGGGTGACTTATTTAGTGAGCAAGGCAGAGTAGGCAATGCAATTCGATTGAATTTTTCTTATGAACTCACTGTAGAGAAAGAACAGGCACTTATCCTACTTGGTAAGATCGCGCATCAGATGACGTACTAAAATAAGAGGTAGCGATTGTAACTGTACGGGTTGTTTGTGGTGTAATTGTACGCCTTATAAAGTAAATAATTGTGGTTCAATAACGGTAGATTAAATATTGGAGATACCGTTATGTTGAAAATGACTATGGGAAACGAAGCTAAGCTGATTATTGTCGCGATTGTGTGTGCGCTTCTGCTTATTCTCGGCCACGTATTGTTGGCAAAAGCATTCGCTGATATGGCCTGGGCAGAATACACTACTGCGGCTATCCCGTTCGTTATGATGGCAATCTGCGGTCTCGCAATAAAATACGCTATCGACCAAGATGTTGATTAGCTTTTGAATAACGAATCTTAGGCGGTGGTACGCAGAAGCAACCGTCGTCTCGTTTTATTCCGAACATAAAAAAACCTCCGCAAGTGCGGAGGTTTTTTATTTGTTCTTAACTTTTGATATCGAATTAGTTTCGAATTAGAAGTTTGCAGAGCGCGGTGTACGTGGGAATGGAATCACGTCACGAACGTTGCCCATACCTGTTACGTAAGATACTAGACGCTCGAAACCAAGACCGAAACCAGCGTGTGGCACTGTGCCGTATTTACGTAGGTCGCGATACCAGCTCATGTGCTCAGGGTCGATACCCATAGCAATCATACGCTCGTCTAGAATGTCTAGACGCTCTTCACGTTGTGCACCACCGATGATTTCACCGATGCCTGGTGCAAGTACGTCCATTGCTGCAACTGTTTTGCCGTCGTCGTTTAAGCGCATGTAGAAAGCTTTGATGTCTTTCGGGTAGTTCTTAACGATAACTGGTGCTTTAAAGTGCTCTTCAGCTAGGTAACGCTCATGCTCAGAAGACATGTCGATGCCCCACTCAACGTCAAACTCAAATTTCTTACCAGAGTCTAGTAGGATTTGGATTGCGTCAGTGTAGTCAACTTGTGCGAAATCGGCGTCTACGAATTGCTCTAGACGAGTGATTGCTTCTTTGTCGATGCGAGAAGCGAAGAACTCAAGGTCGTCGCGGCGTTCTTCAAGAACAGCAGCGAAAACGTACTTAAGCATGTCTTCAGCCAGTTTCGCTACATCGTCAAGGTCTGCAAACGCAACTTCAGGCTCAACCATCCAGAATTCAGCTAGGTGGCGGCTTGTGTTTGAGTTTTCAGCACGGAACGTAGGACCGAACGTGTAAACCTTGCTTAGTGCACAAGCGTAAGCTTCAGCATTAAGTTGGCCAGATACTGTTAGGAAAGTTTCTTTACCGAAGAAATCTTCGTTGAAGTCAACTTTGCCTTCGTCAGTGCGAGGTAGGTTTTCCATGTCTAGCGTCGATACGCGGAACATTTCACCAGCGCCTTCTGCATCAGATGCAGTGATAAGCGGAGCTGAAGTCCAGAAGAAACCTTGCTCGTGGTAGAAACGGTGAATCGCTTGAGATAAACAGTTACGTACACGTGCTACTGCGCCGATCACGTTTGTACGTGGGCGTAGGTGAGCAACTTCACGAAGGTATTCAATAGAGTGACGTGTCTTAGCCATTGGGTAAGTGTCAGCGTCTTCAACCCAGCCTACAACTTTAACGTCAGTTGCTGCTAGTTCGAAGTCTTGACCTTTCGCAGGAGACTCAACAATCTTACCCGTTACTTCAACAGAGCAGCCAGTTGTTAGCTTTAATACTTCGTCTTCGTAATTATTAAGATTATTAGGAACCACGGCCTGAATCGGGTCGAAACAAGAGCCGTCATAAATGGCAAGGAAAGAGATTCCAGCTTTGGAATCACGACGTGAACGGATCCAGCCACGAACAGTTACTTCACTGTCTACCGCTAGCTTGCCGCCAAGTACGTCTGTTACAGGCGCGTAAGTCATGTTGATTTCATTCTCCATTGAGGGACAAATTCAACTCAATGTTATTAGCATGGCCTAAAATTAATATAAATAATGAACAATTATTGGCCGAAACATTGAGTTGTATATACTTTCTAAATCGATTGAACATATTACCTGTCATACGGACAGCTTCAACCTTTATTCTTGTTCGGCGAAAGAAATATTGTGTCTACAGACAAGAAAAACCATGAAGGGTTGTTTTTTGTTCGATCTCATAACGCGTTGCTGTGGCAGATCTAATAACAGAGCCTATTTAAAGTAAAGCTGAAGGGGTGAAGAGGGCTCGATTTTATTATTAAACTAGGTTAGTAGATTCTTCGGAGATAGTGGCAGTGCACTGAGGTTGCTTTCTAATATTGGGCAAAGACATAAGTGCTCATGGCTGAGCACTTTTGGATTAGATGGTAATACTGCAGTTTAGCGGTGCTATGAATTGTTCTTATAATGGGTGCCTGAGTTAGATAGAGTAAATTGATTAATCAGTGATTCAAGATGATCAGAAAGTTCTTCTAGGCCATTGCTGATGTCGCGGGTTTCAGCCGCAGATTGTGAGGTATTATCGGCATGAGAAGTAATAGCTTCGACTTTTTGTTGAACATCCATGGTCGCTAGTGTGGTGGATTGCGTCTGTTGCTGAATGTTTCGAGCGTGTGTTAATACTTGTTTCATCTCTTCCACAACACCGTTCATTTCATTGGACAGCGTATCAATATCTGTTGAACTTTGATGTGCTTGTTCGCAAACGCGATCGGCAGAGGTTAATGATTCTTCGCTGCCTTGTTGGAATTGGAGGATAATCGATTCAATACTACTTGTCGCTTCAGCGGTTCGTGATGCTAGATGACGGACTTCGTCAGCGACCACCGCAAAGCCACGACCCTGTTCACCCGCACGAGCAGCTTCAATTGCAGCGTTAAGTGCCAATAAATTTGTTTGATCCGCAATGCCCCGAATTACGCTCAATATCGAAGACACTTCTCCAGTTTGTTCATTGAGCATTAGTATTTTCTGTTTAACTTCTTCAATGCTGGCCACTAAGTTCTTTATTTCATTACTGGCGTCGTGTGCTTGGTTGGCACTTTGGCATGCTACGTCAGCGGTATGGTTGATAAGGTCTGATGCCGTTAAAGTAGCTTGTTCTACATTGACTTGTTGAGCTTGTATCCCTTCCACATTATTTTGTACTTCAGCGGTTTCATTCTGCTGATCACTGGCGGCTTGCTCTGTAATTTGGGCGACACTAGTTAGTTGGGTGGCGGAAGCATTCAGTTTGTGAGATGTATTCTGCACCTGTTTTAGGCTGTCAGACACCGTCCCCATAAATGAATTAATAGAGTTCGCCAAAGTACCTATTTCATCTTTGCTTTGATCTGGTAGACGAGTTGATAAGTTTTTGTCGTTGCTAACTTGAGTCATAAAGCGCGAGGTGTGTTGCAGTGGGCGAACAATAATTTTACGAACCAACCCCATTGTTAGAATAAACCCAGCAAAAGAGATCACTGCCATAATACCGATTGCGGCCATCGTTTGAGTGTTGATCAAGGAGTTGACGTGATTTAGGTTGTATTCAAGACGAATGGCCCCCAACACTTCACCTTCCGGTGCCATATGGCAGGCCACACAGTTGGTACCACGATAGTTTTCGCTCGATTTCATAGGTAGGGCGATAACTAAGCCCTTCCCCCAATCTGCAGAAAATGACTCGATGACAGTTTCACCCGCTAGCGCGCGTTTATCAATATCATCTACAGGTGTTTGGTTGTCATTTCCAGGGCCGTATAGCCTGCTCACAGTATCAGCCCGTAATACGCGAACATCTTCAATACCTTCTTGTGCCAATGCTTTCTGACGAAGCGTCTCTTTCTGTGCCATGGTGCCAGTCAGCATCATCATATTGAGGCTATCGAAATAGTTGCTCGCCTTATCATGGAGCTGTTCACTTAATACAGAATGAACAAGCTGCTTTTGCTGCGAATATTGAAAGTAGGTCGATATTACTAGCAAAAAAGTGAACACGATGGCGAGAGCCACTAGGATTTTAAAGGTGATCGTTGAGCGCATAAGGTGTTTGTTTTTTTTAATTATAATGACGCGCACACTTTACTTGTTAGAGTCTCTACTACCTATGGAGTAGGGTGAATTATGTGACCATACTCCGGTTGTGGTTTTGTTTCTGTGATGTAGCGAGATTGTGGCGCTTCTATTATGTAAATTAGGTTTTAATTTAGTGTTGAGCTTCCATTAATGTGCATATTGATTTTATGAAGCAGCATAATTAGCTTTTGGGGGAATCCTTACTGGAGTAAGGACGTCCAACGGTGATAGAACTTGTAGTGTGCAGTGGTTTTACGTAAAATTGCGTGTCATTTTTTTAGCCTGAGAAACACAATGAGAACTGAGTTATACAAAGAGTTTATGTTTGAAGCTGCCCACCATCTTCCTCATGTGCCAGAAGGGCATAAATGCGGTCGTTTGCATGGCCACTCTTTTCTTGTTCGCTTGTACGTAGAAGGTGAAGTTGATCCACATACAGGCTGGGTAATTGACTTCTCGGAAATTAAAGCGGTATTCAAACCGATTTACAACCGTTTAGATCATTACTACCTCAACGACATTAAGGGTTTAGAGAACCCTACAAGTGAAGTGTTGGCTAAGTGGATCTGGAATGAGCTAAAACCAAACTTGCCGCTTTTGAGCAAAGTTGAAATTAAAGAAACCTGTACTGCAGGTTGTATTTATATTGGCGAAGCGTAAACATTAGAATCCACCTGCTAAAACAGGTGGATTTTTTTAGTTGTCGGTTGAAGGTTAGTTGTTGATTGAAAGTTAGCTGACGGTTTCAAGGGGAATGGTGTCAGACACAGATTTTTCTAATCTAATGGCTATAAATTTCGAGGTCGGGGTAAACGTTCGTTCACCATAACTGTCTAGAGGAACTAAAGGGTTGGTTTCAGGATAGTAAGCCGCTGCCTGACCTTGTGGAACGTCATAAGCCACCAAGGTAAACCCTTTCACTTTTCTCGTTACACCATCTTCCCAAAGTGACACCATATCGACCTTGTCACCCGGTTCAAAACCGAGCTTCGATATATCTGCTTCATTGATAAACAGAACCTCACGCATACCAAAGATACCGCGGTACCGATCATTCAAGCCATATAACGTGGTGTTGTATTGATCATGGGAACGCATGGTTTGTAAGATCAAATCGGGTTTATTAACACCTTGCAAAACCGCTTCATTAATTAGCTGTTTTGGCAGTTCATTGGAGCCAAATTGCGCTTTACCGCTGTGGGTGTTCCATTGACGATTTGCGGCAGGATTAACTAAATGAAATCCCCCCGGATTTTCCAGCTTCTGATTGAAGTCGGTAAAGCCTGGAATCGTATCTGCAATGAGATCGCGGATATGCCCATAATCTTCAACGACCCAATTCCAATCTATTGGATGGCTGCCCAGAGTGGCATTAGCAATACCCGCAATAATGGCTGGCTCAGAACGTAAATGTTCTGATCGAGGCTTGAGCTGCCCGTAAGAGATATGAACCATGCTGAACGTATCTTCAACGGTGATGCCTTGTGGTCCATTAGCCTGTGTATCGATTTCCGTGCGTCCCAAACATGGCAGAATCAGGGCATCTTGACCGGTAACAAGGTGAGAGCGATTGAGCTTAGTTGAGATATGAACGGTTAGGTCACAATTTTGCATCGCTAGATGCGTGCGAGGAGTATCGGGTGTGGCTTGCGCAAAATTACCACCTAAACCAATAAAGACTTTCGAGCGTTTTTCCTCCATCGCTTTAATCGCTTGTATGGTGTTGTGCCCTGCATCTCGTGGGACATTGAAGTTAAAGCGACGTTCAATGTTATCAAGCAATTGGTTTGAGGGTTTTTCATCGATACCCATTGTACGATCGCCTTGAACATTACTATGCCCCCGAACGGGTGATAGCCCAGCGCCGGGCTTACCGATGTTGCCGCGCAACAATTGTACATTGGCTATTTCTTTGATGGTTTGTACCGAATGACGATGTTGTGTTAACCCCATAGCCCAGCACATAATCACTTTTTCTGAACGGCGATACATGTCAGCGACCATTTCTATCTCGCTTAAAGCTAATCCCGATTGTTCAGCAATATGCTCCCATGTTGTCGCATCAACTTCTGCTAAGTATTCATCAATACCTGTGGTGTGTTCGCTGATGAATTGACGATCAAATATGGCTTTTCCTTTCGTTGCGAGCGCATCACGTTCCCATTGCAGCAAATATTTAGCCATCCCACGAAAGACTGCCATATCACCACCTAATGCTGGTCTTAAGTAAGCAGTATTGGTTGGTTTTGAACCATTGCTTAACATTTCAATCGGAACTTGAGGGTTTTGGAAGCGTTCAAGTCCACGTTCTTTCAATGGATTGAAACAGATCACCTGCGCGCCGCGTTTTACCGCTTCACGCAATGGTTCAAGCATGCGGGGGTGGTTAGTACCTGGGTTTTGCCCGAGTACAAAAATCGCGTCTGCTTGTTCAAAGTCGTCAAAAATCACGGTTCCTTTGCCGACACCGACCGTATCTTTCATGCCAATTGCACTGGCTTCGTGGCACATGTTTGAACAGTCTGGAAAGTTATTCGTTCCAAATGCACGGACGAAGAGTTGATATAAAAACGCCGCTTCATTACTGGCTCGTCCAGAGGTATAGAATTCTGCTTCATGTGGCGAGTCGAGTTGCTTCAAATGCTTGGCTACGAGCGAAAATGCTTCGTCCCACGCGATAGGAATGTAGTGATCAGATGCAGCGTCGTACTTCATCGGATGGGTTATTCGGCCTTGGTACTCTAGCCAGTAGTCTGTTTGTGATAACAAGGATGAGACGCTGTGTTGAGCGAAGAACTCAGGGTCCACAAATCGATTTGTTGCTTCCCAGTTCACGGCTTTTGCACCGTTCTCACAGAAGTTCACTTTACCGCTTTGGGGCGATTCACCCCATGCACATCCTGGACAATCAAAACCACCATTTTGATTCGTTTTAAGCATTGTTCGAATGTTCTTGATGGCGTTTTCACTTCCCCACCAACTCTTAGTAACAGCTTTTAACGCTCCCCAACCGCCCGCGGGACCTTCATATTTTTTTATCTGTTCTTTTTGGCTCACGACAGCACTCCTCACGCACAGAAAAGGCAATAAACAAGGGAACCAGTAAAACAGGCGCATTATAAAAATAAAGCGGGAGTAAAACGGTTTTTATGATTTAGTATCGATACCTGTTTACTGCTTTGAATATTTAGAAATGGATTGGCGAATTGTTCGCCATGATCTAAATCAAAGGTTATGTCGTTAAGAGGCGATACGTCCAATTGATATTGCCGACTGAGTGATAAATAGAATCTATCACGGCGAGTAAATATGGAAAATCTCGCTTTTGTCACAGTGATAAATAGAAATTATTACCCAGTGCGATGTAGGCTCTATTTCATGAGAGATTCGTCGTTTAGCCTTGGTATTGCTGATCTTTCCATGATAGTTATTGTCTATCATTCCATAGATAATTTAGATTTGACCTGTATTTAAATTAGGCATACTTTGATTTAAATCAAAAAATACCGTTTTATTTTAGCTGTTGCTTTACAGATTGAGCCATTTCCCTGTGATAGGTATTTTCAATCGCAGAGAACCGTTAATGTACGACGAACGCTAAGAAAACGCTTCATTTCAAGGTTTTACTAATCATTCATGGATATAAAACAACTTAAGTACTTAATCGCTTTAGATCAAACGAAACACTTTGGTCAGGCAGCGACACTTTGTCATATTACTCAGCCTACGTTGTCGATGAGGATAAGGCGTTTAGAAGAAGAGTTAGACCTCGAATTGATTTCAAGAAGTCAACGTTTTGAAGGGTTTACCGAAGCGGGTGAACGTATATTGGCTTGGGCAAAGACTGTCTTAGCGGCTCATGACGGTTTACAAGCCGAAGCGGCTAACTGCCGTGGTCAACTGGTCGGTTCGCTAAGGATTGGCATGGTGCCCCTAGCCAGTCAAAACCCTATGCAGCTGATTAAGCCTTTGTCCGCAAAGTTCCCTGAACTCCGTTTTCAGATTTTATCGATGACGTCTGAGCAGATCATAGACCAGCTCAATCGTAATCAACTTGATTTAGGTATGTGTTACGTTGACCAGATCAATACGGCTTACTTTGACGTTATAGAAATGAATTCAACGGATTTAGGTATTTTGTATGACAGCCGGTTCTTTGATTTTGCAGAGCCGGAGGTCTTGTGGGAATCACTCAATAACATTCCTTTAGGGCTTTTGTCTAAAGGTATGCACTATCGTCATTCGATTGATTTGAGCTTTGGTAGTAAAGGCTTAGTTCCGCAGACTGTGATTGAAAGTAATTCTACCTTTCACCTGATCCAAGCCGTCACTAGTGGCCTGTGCTGTGCTGTTATGCCGCTTAACTCTGGATTGGAAGAGCTCAATGAACAACTGCGTATCGTACCGATAGAAAAAGCCGTGGTGCATTCGCCTCTAGGTCTACTTAAGCGTAAACAAGAACCTTATTCAGCACTCACTGACCAGTGTTTTGCTGAGGCAAAACACTTGTTTAATCAGTGATGTTTGTTTAACCAGTGATATTTATTTAATAAGTAAGGTTTTCAGTCTGAGTCGATATCGTCAAGCTGACCGTCTTTCCGGGTGATTTTATGAGATGTTTAACTCAATCCTATATTGAACTGCCTGATTTTAATCAAGCGCCTCCACAGCCCAATGCCATGAGCTATCGAGAGCTTACGGGCGATAGTATGGTGGTGGATGCTCCTTTGGCAAACGAATCTGCATTGGCGATCAGTTATAATGGGATAAATCAAGCGGTTATGATGGTCACGCCCGGACACATGGAAGATTTTGTGCGCGGTTTTAGTTTAAGCTCCGGTATTGTGAAAAGCTTCAATGAAATTCGCGATATAGAGATTGGTCGCAATGGTGAATCTCATTTCGCACAAGTAGAAATTAGCAATCGTGCTTTTTGGGAAATGAAAACTCAGCGGCGTAACTTGGCTGGAACCACAGGTTGTGGCTTGTGCGGTGTTGAGGCGCTTGAACAAGCACTTCCGGATTTAGTGCCATTGCCATCGTCGTTACCACCCAGTCCACTGGTTTTTCAGGGATTGAGAAGTCGAATTGCCGAACATCAAAAAGCAGCGAAAATATCCGGCGCCTTACATGCCTCGTTGTTTGCGAATTCGAAAGGTGAAATTGTCCTTTGCCGCGAAGATATCGGTCGCCATAACGCACTGGATAAACTAATAGGGGCAATGGCCGTGAACGGTACCAACCCTAAGTCGGGGTTCGCCATTATGACGAGTCGTTGCAGTTTAGAGCTTATCCATAAAGCGGTACGTGCTGAAATTGCAACCTTGGTTTGTTTGTCGGCACCGACATCATTGACTGTCGAATGGGCAAGGCGTAACCGTTTAAATTTGATTCACTTACCAAACAGCAGCCCACCTCGTTTATATAGCCCTGCGCCTTGATGTAATGTTTCGTTCGGATAAAAAGAGATACCATTGCGTCTCTCTTTGGTTCTTATTATAAATGATTATTGTTTTACGCAGTTTGGTGGTTGAATTTTGTTCAAACAGCTGTTTTGTTCAATTTAATAGCAAAAAGTGTGGTTATAGCGTTGTGTTTCGAGGCTTATTCGATAAGATAAAAAGGTCTCTAATGCTAGAGGAAGGGCAGCAACGGATACGCTGTTTCAATTGCTATGGAATGTGATTTACTGGACACATACATGAAATTTAAGATTACCTCACCGATTATTGAACCGACGGAAGGTTCGCCACATCAGTTAACGAAAATTTATGCATCTCGTTTTCCCTTTTTTAAGACAAGCTCCCCTTTGAACGCCCTGTTCGACAACGTTTCTGCACGCTTCTTTACTGCTTATCGCTCCTATTGTTATTCGTTTTATAACTTTATTTCTATCTGAATTCCTTTGTCATCCACTTGATGCACGAAGACTCACACCTATAAAAACTAAACAAATAAGTTAAAAATAATGAATATTAAAATGATGGGTAGCTCCCTAATTATCGCTGGTACCGCTCTCGGTGCTGGTATGCTTGCGATCCCAATGGTATTAGCTCAATTTGGATTGCTGTACGGTACATTGCTGATGGTACTAATTTGCTTCGGTACCACCTATGCAGCGTTACTACTTCTAGAAGCGACCATCAAAGCGGGTGGCGGTCTAGGATTAAACTCAATTGCAAGAAAAACACTGGGCAAGCAGGGCCAGCTGATCACCAATGGTTTGCTTTATGCGTTACTGATTTGCCTATTAATGGCCTACATCCTAGGCGCTGGTGATCTACTGAGTAAGGTACTGTCTAACTTTGGCTTAGAAATAACAGCAACGAATGGTCAGATCGGTTTCACAGTGATCGCTGGTGCGATTGTGGCAAGTGGTACAGGAGTGGTCGATAAGCTCAATCGTTTGTTGTTTTTCGTGATGCTAGGCAGTTTGGTAACAACCATGGTGTTTTTGGCTCCGGGAATGACGGTGTCTAACTTGTCGCAAGTGACAAGTCATGATCATCTTGACCTAATCAAAACCAGTGCAATTCTGTTTACCAGTTTTGGTTTTATGGTAGTGATCCCGACCTTGGTTTCTTACAACCACGAAGCGACAGACACACAGTTAAGAAATATGGTGATTGCAGGTTCCCTTATTCCACTAGTGTGCTACCTATGCTGGTTATTCGCTGTCGTGGGCAATTTGAATGAAGAGCAATTCAGAAGCTTTAAGAATGTCTCAGACTTGATGGCAGCGTTTGAGGCTCAGTCTCCTTGGGTGGGTAACGTTCTGTCTACCTTCACTGGCTTGGCGTTGTTGACCTCTTTCTTTGGTGTAGCTATGTCTTTATTCAACCAGAATAAGGACATGTTCAACCAAAATACCGCGGTAACGTACTGCATTAGTTTCATCTTACCTTTGGCGGGTTCTCTGCTTGCTGCTGACAAATTCTTACAAGTACTGAATTACGCCGGCATCATCTTAGTGTTCTTAGCCGTGTTCGTTCCGTTGATGATGGTTCACAAGCAGCGCTTTATGAAAGTAGCGGAAGACAGATACAGTGCAGAAGGTGGCCGACCAATGATGCTTTTCTCATTGTTATTTGGTTGCTTCTTGCTTATCTCACAAGTGATTTAGAAAAACAATTTGGTCCGTTGAATCAATCAGTTACCAAATTTAAGCTACAAAAGCTTCAGATACAAAAAAAGGAACGCATCAGCGTTCCTTTTTACTATCTGATTAATAAAGAGCAGGTTGGCTAAAGGCTATTAACAAACTAATGCTAATTAACAAACCACCTTAACTGCCAAACCACCTTGAGAAGTCTCGCGGTATTTAGCGTTCATGTCTTTACCTGTCTCTAGCATCGTTTCGATAACTTTATCGAGAGAAACAGTAGGAGCAGAAGAGCGACGAAGTGCCATACGAGTTGAGTTAATTGCTTTCACTGCAGCAATACCGTTACGCTCGATACATGGTACTTGTACTTGGCCAGCAACTGGGTCACACGTTAGACCTAGGTTGTGCTCCATACCGATTTCTGCCGCCATACATACTTGCTCTGGGCTACCGCCCATAAGTTCAGCAAGGCCTGCAGCAGCCATAGAGCATGCCACACCAACTTCACCCTGACAGCCAACTTCAGCGCCAGAGATAGAAGCGTTACGCTTGTATAGACCCCCGATCGCGCCAGAAGCTGCGAAGTAACGGATGTAGTCTTTTTCTGTCACTGTTTGGATGAACTTATCGTAGTAAGCCAATACCGCTGGGATGATGCCACATGCGCCGTTTGTTGGTGCCGTTACTACACGACCGCCAGCTGCGTTTTCTTCGTTTACAGCAATCGCAAACATATTTACCCAGTCAACAACCGTCATTGGGTCGTTAGTTGTTTTTTCTGAAGTAATTAGCTGTTGGCGAAGTGCTGAAGCGCGGCGAGGTACGCGCAATGGACCTGGCAGGATACCTTCAGTATTCATACCGCGATCCATACATTCACGCATCGTTTTCCAGATGTTCGAGAAGTAAACGCGAGACTCCTCGTCTGAGTGGAAAGCCGCTTGGTTTTTCATAACCAGTGTACTAATAGAAAGGCCACTTTCTTTACACTGATTAACCAGCTCTTCAGCTGTTGTGAATTCGTAAGGTGCTTTGATTGGGTTTGCTTCTTCTTTGCCGAAGTTCTCTTCGTCAACGATGAAACCGCCACCAATTGAGTAGTATGTTTTTGAGTATGCTACTTCGTCATCAACCCAAGCATGAATGCTCATGCCATTTTCATGCAATGAAAGGTTCGAAGTATGAAAATTCATTCCGCCATCTTTAGGGAACGAAACAGTATGACAGTGCATACCAACAGGTAGACGTTCAGTTTCTTCTACGCGAGCCATAAAACCTGCGATGGAATCAATATCTACTTTCTCAGGAGTATTGCCAGCAAGACCCATGATGATAGCGATATCTGTGTGGTGACCTTTCCCTGTCAGTGATAGTGATCCATATACGTCCACGGTGATTTTAGTGATGTCGCGCAACTTTCCCATTGAACGTAGGTCATCAATAAACTCTTTACCCGCTTTCATTGGTCCAACTGTATGCGAGCTCGATGGACCAACACCGATTTTAAAGATATCAAATACACTAATCATAGCGATTACCTCAAAAAGAGAGCCTCCCAAGTGGAGTAGGGAGGCTCATTTATTATCATTATATTTGTGTTTAATCTCGAGACATAAGATGAATACCATCTTATGAAAAATGCTTAAGATTAAAGAGCGCCGTAGATTACAGAACTAATAGCCGCTAGACCACATAAAGCTGTAAACATTTGTACAGGTGCTGAAGTTTTGTACTTAGCCATTGCTGGTACTTTTTGCATCGCGAATACTGGCATTAGGAACAGGATAGCTGCAATCATTGGAGCACCCATTGTTTCAATCATACCTAGGATACTTGGGTTAACGACCGCAACAATCCAAGTGGTAACAACGATGAACGCCAAAGACACTTTTTCAATCTTGCTTACTGAAGAGTCAGAGCGAGACTTGATTAGACCTACAAGACCTTCGTGAGCACCTAAGAAGTGACCGAAGTAGCTTGAAGTAATCGCTGCGAACGCGACTAGAGGACCCATGTAAGAGATAAGTGGAGACTCGTGAATGTTAGCTAGGTAAGAAAGTACAGAGATGTTCTGCGCTTGTGCTGTTGCTAGTTGCTCTGGAGATAGAGAAAGCACGACAGAGAATACAAAGAACATTACAAAGCCCATCAGCATCATTGCTGCGCCGCCAGTGATAGCGTCAGTTTTCTTAACTGCGTTTTCACCGTATACACGACGTTGCTCTTTAGAGAACTGTGAAATGATTGGACTGTGGTTGAAAGAGAACACGATGATTGGAATTGCAAGCCAGATGATAGAAGGCATTGTTGACCACTCAGGTTCAACGTCCATCATAGAAGTGTTCCATTCAGGAACTAGGTAAAAAGAAAGAGCTAGTAGGATGAATACTAGCGGATAAACCATTGCTGAAGTTGCCTTTAGCATCAGCTCTTTACCGAATACAACACCTGCTGTCATAGCAAGGATAAGTGCACCAGAAAGAAGAGGACGAGGAATAGATTCCATGCCGATTTGGTTTACTAAAAAAGAATCAACAGTGTTTGTGATACCAACACCGTAGATAAGAACGATCGGGTAGATAGCGAAGAAGTAAGCGAAAGTGATAATGTTTGCGCCAGTCTTACCGAAGTGTTCTTCAACTGTGTCTGTAATATCGGCTTCAGGGTTTTTAGCTGACAGTACGAAACGAGCTAGAGATTTGTGTGCGAACCAAGTCATTGGTGCCGCGATTAGAGCTAGGATAACTAGTGGCCAAAAACCACCCGCACCAGCTTTGATTGGAAGGAACAGTACACCAGCACCAACTGCTGTACCAAATAGTGATAAACACCAGGTAAAATCTTTATAGTTAAACTTGCTTGAATCTTTAACGGCACTTACCGAAGAAGTTGTTGTGTTCATGTTAAATTACTCATTTTTTGGGAACAGGAAATAAGTCGGGGCTAATTTTGCAGAATTTTCTTTGGCAAAAAGTAGATCTAAATCATGTAATGAAACGGCGTGTCACATGATATGCGAAAAACGGATTTTTGATCACGAAAATAGCGTGCCACAGGTGATTTATGCTCATGCTTGTTATTAGTTTTTCTAATTTGAGGAGATGGGTTGTACAGATTTATATCAGATAAACGTTTGCGTAAAATTGCATTAATAAATCTGTTCCATAGAAAGGCTCGGATTTGTTAACAAAGATTAAACAAGGTGTGGTTTCAGTGTGATCTATTGCATTACGTGCTGTTGCAGTGACTGAATGATTTGAGCCGTAACGCCCCAAATTAGGTGCTCTTGGAAGGGCATGGCAAAAACACGGTGTTTGATTTTTCTTAAATTAACGGTATGACTATGAAGCTTGGCTTGGTCCAAAATATAGGTGGCAGGTACCTCAAAAATAGAGGCGACTTCGTTCGCATCTATAACCGCTTTGTAGTTGGGATCGACTAATACAACAATTGGTGTAACATAAAATTTACTAATGGTACTTAATGCTGGTAATTGTCCAACAATTTTAACTTGATCCGATCGAATTCCTACTTCCTCGTGAAGTTCTCTCAGTGCTGTGAACTGCATTGAAGGGTCGGAAAGTTCGTGTTTTCCGCCAGGGAAGCTCACTTGTCCTGGGTGATGCTTTAAATGAGCGGCTCTTTTAGTAAAAATTACATGTAAACCGTCTTCGCGATCAACTAAACCGACCACAACAGCCGCTTTGCGAAGTTGTTCCCGGCTTATGTGAGCAACACGCTCAATAGACTCAGGGTGGTAACCGACAGCTGTATTCAGTTGGAATTGCTGAAGGAAGTTCTTTCTATTCATATCAACCCAATATATTGATAATTATAATTTTAAGTATAAGCATAACACCGAGTAGATTACCAACTTTGACTAAAATTTGCCTTGCTCCCCATAGTTTTAACAAGAGAACTCTGTTCTTTTGGATAATTAGTTAATAGTAAAAGTGCAAAATTCAACTTAAAAATAACCATTCCCCCATATTCAATATGTGCATTTAAATTGGTAAGCGTTATCCATGTCATATAATTGGGTGATGAAACGTATATTTTTTGTTTAAGAATTTGATCACAATAATTTAGTAGCCCATTCTAAAAAGAAATAAAAAAAAGGCATGCGATGAAAGGAATCATATTCACCGAATTTTTAGAGCTTGTTGAAGACAAATTTGGATTAGAGTTGTTGGAAGAAGTTTTAGATATGTCAGAAGATGAAGGGATTTACACATCTGTAGGTAGTTACGACCATAAAAATCTTGTGAAGCTCATCATTAACCTAAGTAAAAAAACCAATATAGATGCTGCCAGTTTACAGCGAGTGTTTGGTCAGTCTGTCTTTAAGAACCTGTTAGCTTCTATACCTAATAAAGCCAGCCTTAAGCACAGCAATACCACTTTCCAATTTATCCAACACGTAGAGCATTATATTCATGTAGAAGTGAAGAAGCTCTATCCGGATGCTGAGCCACCAGAATTTAGTTTTATAACGACTACAGAAGCGCAGCTTATATTCGATTATAAGAGTGCGAGGTGTATGTCGCATGTATGTTTAGGACTCATTGAGGGTTGTGCTGATTACTATAGTGAATCGATTGTAATAGAGATGACACCTCAAAATGATGAGCAAAGTGTGGTTAGGTTTAATCTTAAAGTAGAAAAGTAATATGAGTTTGGCATCCGCGCTAGAAAAGAAACTTAAGCGACAGATCGCGGCAAGAAAAGAAGCTGAAAGATTGTTGGAGCAAAAAAGTCTGGAACTATTTGAGACTAACCAGCAACTTGAACTTGCTTTGCGCCAGTTAGAGAAGCGCTCTAAAGCGAATTTGCGTCGTATTGAGTTTCAAGAACAAGTCGATAACCTGTTGATTGATTTTGGACGAGCGTTTCTCCGTAATGATCTGGATGATGTTATGTTGTCTGAACTAACGACTAATGTAATGAACAGTTACCTTATCGAAGCCAGCCGCTTAATACTGCCACCTAAGCTAATCCCAGAACTTCAAACGTACGACTATGGCGACAAAACCGTTGGCGAGCTAACACATGATATACAGATGCCTCAATGGGAAGGCAATATACTGACGGTGCCCCTTGAAGTCGAGAAGGTGATTGTTGGTGCACTGATTGTTAAAGTTAATTTGTCTGTACAAGACTATGAGTTTATTGAGAGTCAATTATCGTTGGTGGCCGACCTTATATGCAGTGCGTTGGCTCATCAGCTTGCCATTAACCGCAATATTAAATCACGTCAACGAGCGGAAGAATCTGAAAGGGCGACACGCGATTTTGTTGCCATGATAAACCACGAGTTAAGGACCCCATTAAACGGATTGTTGGGTAGTGCGGAACTGATTAGTGATACCGAATTAACAAGTTCACAGCGCGAATTAGTGAACAACCTAAGCCAATCTGGTGAGTTTCTAAGAACCATCATTAATGACCTACTCGATTACAGTAAAATCAATGCGGGCATGTTGGAACTTATTCCGAAGAAGTTTGCGTTGAAGGATTTGAGAAACACTATCGACAGCATCTTTACAAATAGAGCCATTGAGAAACAACTGCAATTTAATGTCAATGTTGCCCAAAATATGCCGACTCACTTCAATGGGGATTTGGAGCGCATTACACAGTTGTTTGTGAACCTGATTGGTAATGCCATCAAGTTTACTGAAGAAGGTCACGTAAGTGTTGATATAGAATGGCGACATAATCAATTTTTCTTTTCGGTACAAGATTCTGGGGTTGGAATCGCTGAGTCTGCTCATGAAACACTCTTCGAACCTTTTACACAAGCTGATAACTCTAGTAGCCGAAACTATGAAGGTACAGGGTTGGGGTTAGCGATTTGTCGCAAGTTAGTAGCGATGATGCACGGTGATATTAAAGTTTCGAGTACCGTGGGTGTAGGAACGACTTTTTCTATCGCAATTCCGCTGCAAGTTATCGATATATTGCCTAACAGCGAACGAGAGGCTAAAGATCTCGAGTCAGATGTCGAACTGTCGTTATTAAAAGTACTGGTGGTTGATGATATTAAGATGAACCAGATCATCATCCAACAAATGCTTCGTAAGTATGAGATAGAGCCTGCGATCGCAAGCAATGGTGTCGAAGGGCTTGAGTTAGCATGTAACAATGAATACGACATTTTATTTATGGACTGCAGAATGCCAGTCATGGATGGCTTTGAGGCAACACAGACCCTAAGAGAGAAAGGATATAACAAGTCGATTGTGGCACTGACTGCGGGCACAACACTAGAAGAGCGTGAACGCTGTATTCAGTGTGGTATGGATGACATACTCAGTAAACCCTACACAGCGGATGACCTCAAAGATATGCTTAAGAAGTGGGGTTCCACACCTGCTGCTGTTGTTTAGGTCAAGCTATTTATTATTTAGGTAAAACTACAGTGATTTAAGTTGAGCTAGTGAGTTCCGTGGACAACATGCATTTAGAAAGAAACTAAAAACCCTAAGTGGTCATGATGACAACCGGATAACCTAGGGTTTGCTTTATTTGCTGAACGCCAACGGGTAAACGTCGTCAAACATTGGACTGATGCTTAGCTGTCTTCGAGCACGGGCAAGATCCGGCTCAACTTGTCGAGCGTCTCTTGGTATTCAGATGCACAATCACTATCAAACACCACACCACCACCAGCCCAAGCGTAAAGGGTATTGTTCTCTGCCACTAACGTACGAATGGTAATACTGGTATCCATTCGACCGTTTCGACTGATGTAGCCAATACTGCCGCAATATGCTGAACGTCGATGAGGCTCTAGCTCTTCAATGATCTGCATTGCGCGAACTTTAGGTGCACCAGTAATCGAACCACCAGGGAAGCAAGCTCTCAGTAGAGCAGTTGCTGAATATTGGTCATCAAGGTCAGCTCTTATTGTGCTTACTAAATGATGAACCGCAGGGAAGCTTTCAATGTCGAACAGTTTTGGTACATGAACGGTGCCCGGTTTTGCTACTCGGCCAATGTCATTACGAAGCAGGTCAACGATCATCAAGTTTTCTGCCTGATCTTTATCGGCACTTGCTAAGTCTTGTGCGTTGGCATCATCAATTATAGGGTCTTCAGAACGAGGGCGTGTGCCTTTGATCGGTTTTGTTTCAATAGTGCCACTATTGAGCTCTAAGAATCGTTCAGGCGAAACACTGATGATTGCGCATTCGGTCAAACGGATAAAACCGGAGAAGGGGGCTGAGTTATACTGTTCAAGCTTTCCATAGGCCAACCATTCACTGCCTTGGTATTTGGCATTGAAGCGCTGAGCTAAATTAATCTGATAACAGTCGCCAGACAGCAGGTATTCTTGAACGTGCTCGAACTTGTCAGAATAACTCTGTTCACTCATGTTCGATTGCCACGGTGTCGTTAGGCGAAATTCCTCTGTTTGAGATTTGCCTTGCTGCTCAGATAACCAATTCCAGTGCGCCTCGATGTTCTGTCCAACCACACACGCTGTCTTAAGCTTGTGATCAACCACTATTGCCCATTCATACAAACCAACCGCCATGTCGGGTGCGTTAATATCGCGCTTTGCAAGAGACGGAAGTGTTTCAACTCTGCGCCCCAAATCATAACTAAAGTAGCCTAAAGCACCGCCAACGAATGGTAATTCAGGGTGGCCTTTGGTTGCAGGCAATAATTGCTGCTGATATTGGTCGAGTAGTTCGAAAGGATCTGACTCTGACACCTTACGTTCTTCGTTTACATTCACGGTCGTTTTGACGCCGATTGTCTCGAAGGTGGCGATGGGTTGAGCAACTAAAATATCGTATCGACTATCAACGTGGCTTTCTGAAGCGGAGCGTAATAGCATTGCCCACGGCAGGCTTTCAATATGGGAAAACAGCCGTTTAGCTAAAGTTGATTGATATTCAAGCGGCTTTATTTGGATAGAGCGAAATTCGTTGTTATTCATTTGTTTAATTTGTGACAAAGAGTTCGATCACTGCATGGCGTGTGAGAGGAAGCAAGAGTATCATAAATTGAAAATAAAATGGGTTCTTGATTAGAACGGTGTAATACAAATGGTTTAGTTTACAGCTATGCAAGCGATTGCTAAAGCAACTAAATACAGCTTAACACAATAAAAAGCTAAGCCAATTAGGCCTGAATAGTCAAACCATGGACCCACATGGAACCAGAACAATAAAGAGGCATGCAATGACGGTTATTCGTAAGCAAGATGTGATCAGCAGTGTCGCTGACGCACTTCAGTACATTTCTTATTATCACCCTTTAGACTTTGTCCAAGCCCTAGAAAAAGCGTATGAGAAAGAAGAGAGCCAAGCAGCAAAAGATGCGATCGCTCAGATTCTTATCAACTCGCGCATGTCTGCGGAAGGTCATCGTCCAATTTGTCAGGATACGGGTATTGTTACTTGTTTCGTGAACATCGGCATGGATGTTAGGTGGGAAACGGATCAAACAGTACAACAGATGGTTGATGAAGGTGTTCGTCAAGCTTACAACAATCCAGACAACCCATTGCGTGCGTCTGTCCTAATGGACCCTGCAGGTAAGCGTATTAATACAAAAGACAACACACCAGCGGTTGTTCACATTAATATGGTTCCAGGCAACAAAGTTGAAATTCAAATCGCGGCGAAAGGCGGCGGTTCTGAGAACAAAACCAAGATGGTTATGCTGAACCCTTCTGATGATATTGCAGAGTGGGTAGAGAAGACGCTACCAACAATGGGCGCAGGCTGGTGTCCTCCGGGCATGCTTGGTATAGGCATCGGCGGTACGGCTGAGAAAGCAGCGGTACTAGCGAAAGAATCTCTTATGGAACACATCGATATCCAAGAGCTTATCGACAAAGGTCCAGAGAACGCTGAAGAAGAGCTTCGTTTAGATATCTTCAACCGCGTAAACAAACTGGGTATTGGTGCTCAAGGCCTTGGCGGTCTAACGACTGTGGTTGATGTGAAAATCAAAACAGCACCAACACACGCAGCCTCTAAGCCTGTTTGCTTAATCCCGAACTGTGCAGCGACTCGTCACGTTCACTTCACACTAGACGGCAGCGGCCCTGCAGAGCTATCGCCACCTAAGCTAGAAGAATGGCCAGACATCACTTGGGAAGCGGGCGCAAACACACGTCGTGTTAACCTTGATGAAGTAACCAAAGAAGACGTACAAGAGTGGAAGACAGGCGAAACGGTTCTGCTATCAGGTAAGATCTTAACAGGCCGTGATGCAGCGCATAAACGTATTCAAGGCATGCTCGAAAGCGGCGAAGGCCTTCCAGCTGGCGTTGATTTCAAAGGCAAGTTCATTTACTACGTTGGCCCTGTTGATGCGGTAGGCGATGAAGCGGTAGGCCCTGCGGGTCCAACAACGTCAACACGTATGGATAAGTTCACTGACATGATGCTAAACGAAACTGGCATCATGGGCATGATAGGTAAAGCGGAACGTGGTCCTGCAACGGTTGAATCAATCAAGGAGCACAAAGCGGTTTATCTAATGGCGGTTGGCGGTGCAGCTTATTTAGTCGCGAAAGCAATTAAAAAAGCACGCGTTGTTGCGTTTGAAGATCTCGGTATGGAAGCGATTTACGAGTTTGAAGTTGAAGATATGCCCGTAACAGTAGCGGTTGACTCTAACGGCGTGAACGCGCACCAGATCGGCCCTGACACGTGGAAAGTGAAAATTGCTGAAGCTGAAAAAGCATAATTTTCTGAAGTCAAAAAGTCGAAACAGACGCTAGCTTCAGTGTTTGAATTGCAATTCTTGACAGAAAGTTGAAGACAAAAGTGCAGCATTATTTGCACTTTTGTCTTATTATCAATGATATAGTGATAAACATATCGTTTGATATAAGAACATAGGAGAGAGGAATGCCTCGTTTTATTCAGATCCTACAGATTATCTTGGCAGTGGTGATTGGTAGTTTCATTGGTTACGATTTGATCTTGCACGGAATCAGCATCTTTAACGACAAATACGTAACCATAACATGTGTATTGTGGTTGATTTCTGAGATAACACTGTTTGTTATCTACAAGCTGATAGAAGACGATTAGTAGACATCAACGAAAAAATTTAAAGCCCCTGATTATGTATGTAGTCAGGGGCTTTTATTCATCTAGCATTAAGAATGGGTATTGCATACTCTCCACTATTAGCAAAAGCATACAAACTATCCCAACAGGGAAAGAACATAGGCTTCCCTCTCTATTATCTTAAGCAGCTAGCCTATTTATAACGGAGTCGTTCAAATGAAACACCTAACTCAAGAAATGAGTGACTTTATAAGCAGAGGAACGGATTCTCACATTCGAGTAGCGGTCACGGGGCTTTCTCGTGCGGGCAAGACAGCGTTCATTACTTCGCTGGTTAATCAGCTTCTTTATACGTCTACCCACAAAAATTTACCACTTCTTGCCTCGGCGAGAGATGGAAGAATTATTGGTGCTAAACGTATTCCACAACACAACATGATGATTCCCCGTTTCTCGTACGATGAAGCGATGGAATCTTTGAATGCGCAGCCACCAGAATGGCCGGTGCCAACGCGTGATGTCAGTGAGATTCGTCTAGCAATCAAATATAAGCCTACGAAGGGCGCGAAAAAGCTACTGAGTAAAAACAGCACCCTTTATCTCGATATTGTCGATTATCCAGGAGAGTGGCTGCTTGATTTGCCGTTACTGGATATGGACTTCGATACCTGGAGCCAATCTCAGTTTGCCGCATTGAAAGGCGACAGAGAAACTTACTCGCAACAGTGGAACGCAATGCGTGGTGACGTTGACTTGCTAGCAGAAGCGGACGAAAAGAAACTGGTCGCCATTGCCGATAGCTATACTCAGTATCTTCACACTTGTAAGGATAACGGGTTGCACTGGGTGCAGCCGGGTCGATTCGTATTACCCGGTGAGCTTGAAGGCGCGCCTGTGCTGCAATTCTTTCCGTGTATCGCACCTGAGGGTAAGTTCTTAAAAACAAGTAACTATGCGGTACTGAAAGCGCGTTATGAAGAGTATCAACAGAAGGTCGTCAAAGCGTTCTACAAAAATCACTTCGCGACGTTCGACAGACAAATCGTACTGGTGGATTGCTTACAGCCACTTAATGCGGGCTATGACTCTTTCATGGACATGCGTGGCGCGTTAGAACAGTTACTTAAGAGCTTTAAGTACGGTCGAAGCAATATTTTAAGGCGTCTGTTTGCACCGAAGATCGACAAGATCTTGTTTGCAGCCACTAAGGCTGACCACGTGACACCGGATCAACATCCGAACTTGGTGTCACTGCTACAACAGATGGTGCATCCGGCTTGGCAACAGGCGGCGTTTGAACACATCGACATGAGTTGTATGAGTATCGCGTCTATTCAAGCGACCAGCGCGGGCTATATCTCGTCGAGTTCAGACAATGTCCCAGCGTTGCAAGGCGTGACTTTGGATAATGTCCCTCAAACCATGTATCCGGGAGAAGTGCCGCGTAAGTTGCCCAACAAACAGTATTGGGAAACCAACCAGTTTGATTTCACGAGCTTTAGACCGATGGAGCAACATTCCGATGAGCCTTGCCAACATCTAAGAGTCGACAAGGTTTTAGAGTATCTCATTGGCGACAAGTTGAAATAATTGAGGCAATCAAAATGAGTGAATTAAAAACAAAGCAGGTCTTTAATGAACCGTTGAAGACCTCTTTTGATGAGCAAGATAAGAGCGACGTTGGCCCGGATTTAGGCGCACAACAACTGTTCACAGAGCAAGAGAAATTTATCCCTGTTGCACCGCAATTGGAAGCCGATCTTGATGGTGAAGCTGAGCAGCAATTGGAACAAGTGATTCGACCGAGCAAAAAGAAGAAGTGGTTTGGAACGGGTTTATTGGTCGCTTTCTCTGGCCTAGTTGGATGGCAGGCAATTGATTCGGTGATTACCGCGATTCAAACTGCTGACTGGCTTGCATTAGGTTGGTCAGGCTTTATGGCTGCCATTGCTTCATTGGGTTTAGGCGCAATAGGCAAAGAGCTGTGGAAACTGCGCTCACTTAAAGATCACTTTAGTGTGCAAGAGCAGAGTGAAGAGCTATTGCAAAGCCAAAGTGTCGGTAAGGGCAAAGCGTTCTGTGAAAACATCGCGAAGCAGGGCGGAATTATCGCTGAGTCGCCTTCGTACGATAAGTGGCGAAACAGCATTAACCCAGCACACAGCGATGCTGAGGTGTTGGATATGTACGATGCTCTAGTGGTGAGCAAACAAGATAAAGTTGCGACTCAAATCGTCACTAAGTTCTCGACCGAATCGGCGGCTTTGGTTGCAGTGAGTCCATTGGCGGCGGCTGATATGTTGCTGGTGGCGTGGCGCAATTTCACCATGATAGACAAGCTTGCTGATGTGTATGGCATTGATCTTGGCTACTGGTCGCGTATTAAGTTATTCAAGTTGGTGTTGATCAATATGGCAGCTGCGGGGGCCAGTGAACTCGCAATAGACGCGAGTATGGATCTTGTCTCGATGGATCTTGCTGGCAAAGTATCCGCGAGAGCAGGACAGGGCCTAGGTGTTGGTATCCTAACCGCTCGATTGGGCTTAAAAGCCATGACGTTACTTCGCCCAATGCCTTGGCATAACGAGCGCAAAGTAAAACTGGCAGATATGCGAAAAGCCGTCCTTTCTGAAATAAAACGAATCACGCTGAAATAGTGCATACGACTTTGAAACAAAATGTATGACATTGAGTGGTATGCGGGCGAAGAGTAAACATATGTTTACTCTTCTTCTTGACTGAACTTAGACCTTAATCCACACTACTGTCAACTTATCCTGACACCTATAATAGGACTATTTGTGCGTCTTGAAGTATTGTGTGAAGACAGACTCGGCTTAACGCGTGAGTTGCTCGATATCTTGGCCTCAAAAAGCATTGATTTAAGAGGAATCGAAATTGATGTTAAAGGCATTATTTACCTAAACTGCCCTGATATCAATTTTGATGCTTTTAGTGAACTTATGGCTGAAATTCGCAGAATTTCTGGTGTGAAGGATGTACGAAAAATCCAATTTATGCCAAGCGAAAGACATAACACAGAGTTAATTGCTCTGTTGGCTAATCTACCAGACCCCGTTATAGCGATTGACCTTAAAGGGTCAGTTGATATAGCGAATCACGCTGCATTGAACTTATTCGGCAAGCAAGAAGACGAAGTGATCGGCGAGCCGCTTTCGACATTCGTACCTAGCTTCAACTTTGCTCGTTGGATCGAAGGTGACGTCACTCGTCATCGTGAAGTGGTGGTGTTGGATGGTTTAGATTTCTCGATTGAGGTTCTGCCTATTTATCTTGGTGGCGATGTTAACGAAGCAGTACTGGCGAGTGCAGTAATGACGATTCGGTCGTGTAATCAAGAGACGAACACGCCAGATGCAATCCCAGAACAGAACAACTTAGGTTTTGAACACTTTGTTGGTGTCTCTAATCGCCATAAAGCCTTGATCAGTCAAGCTAAGAAACTGGCGATGCTGGATCAGCCTTTGTTAATTGAGGGCGATACAGGTACAGGTAAAGAGATGTTGGCAAAAGCGTGTCATAACCGCTCAAATCGTTCGTCTTTCCCATTTTTGATTCTAAGCTGTGCATCGATGCCTGATGATGTAGCGGAAACGGAATTGTTTGGTCATGCACCGGGTTCATTTAACCATGAACAAGGTCATAAAGGCATTTTCGAACAAGCGAATGGTGGTACCGTATTTTTAGATGAAATTGGCGAGATGAGCCCGCATCTACAAATCAAACTGCTGCGTTTCCTACAAGATGGTTCATTCCGTCGTGTTGGTGAAGAAGAAGAGATGCACGCTGATGTTCGTATTATTGCGTCAACGCGCCACCGTCTTTCTGAACTCGCTGATTCTGGCTCATTCCGTGAAGACTTATTCTACCGCTTGAATGTACTGACGCTGTCAATTCCAGCTTTGCGTGAACGTTCTAATGACGTAGCATCATTGCTAGAGCTGTTCGTGGCTAAATATGCGCAGCAATTAGGTATGCTAAAGCCAAAGCTCACTCAAGAGTTAATTGATCAGCTTGGTAATTACCAATGGCCGGGTAACATTCGTCAATTAGACAACATGGTTCTACGCGCACTGACAGAGTTGGATTCGGATACTTTAACGGTTGAGCAATTCCACTTGCCTCAGCTAGACACCATGACGGCAGGAATGGCAAACCTAAGCTTAGATGGTTCTCTGGATGAGATCATGAAAGACTATGAATCTCAGATTCTAGAGAAGCTTTACCAGTCGTTCCCATCAAGCCGTAAGTTAGCAAAGCGCTTGAATGTTTCTCACACCTCAATTGCCAACAAACTGCGCGACTACGGTATTAGAAAGAACTGATTGAGCCTGTTTGGGTATGTTATTAAGTAAGTGGGTAGTATTGAACAAGCAAACGGTATTGAGTAAGAAATTAGAACAAGACCAGATAACGGAATAAGAAAGCGAATGGAAGATCTGAGTACACCTGAACGCATTTATAAGCACGATGGAAACCTTATTCTACGTACAGCGCAAATTGACGATGCGAACATGATCAGTGAGTATTTTCAAACAAACCGAGAGCACCTTAAACCTTGGGAACCGATTCGAGAAGATGCGTTCTTCGAAAGAGAAGGTTGGGCGCAGCGACTGATCAAGCTAAACGAGCTTCATAAAATGGGGCTTGGTTATTACTGTTTATTGATCAATGCCGACTCAAACGAAATGTTAGGCACGATATCATTCAGTAACTTGTCTCGCTTTCCGTTTTACGCCTGTAATGTGGGCTACTCGTTGGCTGAAAGTGAACAAGGCCACGGTTACATGCGTAGAGGTTTGAGCATGGCCAAAGACTATATGTTTGATGTGCAGAACATGCACCGCTTAATGGCGGGCTACATGCCTCACAACGAACGCAGCGCTGGTGTATTAGAACATCTTGGCTTTGTTCGAGAAGGTTTTGCTAAAGACTATCTACAGATTAACGGTAAATGGGAAGACCATATACTGACCGCGTTAGTTAACCCTAACTGGGAAGACAGACGCAATGCTCAGACGCAGTTGTAGTTAGCTACAGTTGTATTTAGCAGTAAGCGTATTTAAGTAAACAAGCGAACAACGAATTTAAAGGCAGCGAATATCAAGCGATCTCTAATCGCCGCTGCATCAGAAAGAACAGATAGGCATGGTAATCCATCAGCCTAAGACGAAATTTGAGGAATTTTGATGTCATATACAACTTTGGACGAATACCAAAGAAAATGGATTTTCACTCATCAGTCGATGCCACTGCCAGCGGAAGACTTGGAAAAGATTAAGCCAATGACACAGGCAAGAGCATCTCAGTTTTGGAAAGAGAACGTAAGCCCTCAAAGCCCAGATGCAGAAAGGCTAAGCTCGCAAGATTGGCCGAGCAAAGCATCGAACTGGAATGAAGAGATCAGCTGGATGGCACATTGGGAAGCAGATGAACCAGAAATGCCAGAAGAGATCCTAAACTTCATTGATTGGCAAGATGACGTAACTGTTTATTTTTGTTACGAAAAATACAATGTACTTGAGACCAAGTGGGCGATTTTTAAGAAGCATTGGAAGAACTTTTTGTTTTACGATGATGGTCCGATTCTACTCGGCCGCCGTCGTTCAGAAGCGCTTTGGTTTTCAACAAACGGTACAGTGAAAATCGGCAACCGAGCTTAATGACAGCATGATTTGATTAAGCCTGTGTTGAATAAACGACAGATAAAAAGCGAGCATCGAGCTCGCTTTTTTTATTTAAATTTAGCACAACGTTTAGTCATCTTGTTTTCATACATTTTTATATCTGCTAACTTTATTAATTCATGGATAGGAGGGGGATTCGATGAGTAGATTAGTGTTCCTTGACTAAAGTCAGCCCGAGAATTGATCCCCAAATTGTTGAAGTACTTATCAAAATCTGACTTAACTCGAGTTACTATTTGTTCTAAAGAGGTTTCTGATACATCTCTACACAATAGAACGAACTCATCACCTCCAATTCGGCCACAAATGTCTTCCTTGCGAGTGTTTTTTTTCAGTGAATTGGAAAAGCATTTTATATATTGGTCACCAATATTATGCCCGAAGTTATCATTGATATATTTCAGACCATCAATGTCAAAATAAATGAACCCAATTGCTAAGCCATATTCAGAAGCACTATCAATAATCTTAGGAGATTCATTCAACACACCGCGCCGATTAAAAACTTGAGTTAGTTCATCGTGAATTGATGTGAATTTTAAATTTCTAACTCTTTCGGCGGTATGGACTTCGCGCTCCAATAAAGCTCGAATGCTTTCCATTAAGTTTATCTGGACAGTTTGATAAGATGTTTCTTTAGTATCTAGAGCACAAAGCGTAGCAAACATACTTCCATCGGAGTGAAAGATAGGTAACCCAAGATAAGAGACATAGCCCATCTGTGTTAGTTTTGGATTGTCGCTCCACTCTTCTTGGCCTGTAGCGTTGTGAACGTAGAGCATAGCTCTTGTGTCCATTACTTTCTTGCAATATAGGTTGATGTCCTTAGGGATTATCTTCCCTGGGTTTGCTTTGACCCCTGAAGATGTGGACATAGCAATGCTTTGAAATCCTACTTCAGCAGTAAGAACAAGTTCAACAGCAGGAGCATTAAGCACTTCTGCAATATTGTTGAGCATGCTTTTCCATAAAGATAGATCCATATCTTTAACTAGATCATTTATGGCATGTTTGGAGCTTGACTTATATATGTTACTAAATGGCATTAATGATCACCTGATGGAATGTCATACTATTGACTATAATGTCAAAAAATTGTCTTTACAATCTGAAATAATACATTTTTCTTTATTTATAGCCTTGATTGAAAAACACAGTACCTCCTAGGTGGTGCGTTTATAGATAACACCATAACCATATTTATTTTTTAATAAAAAATAAATGAGTTCTTTCTGTTCAAACAATGCACTTATAAAGCTGTTTTCGATATGTAAATCACAAATTCACTATGGTTTAATCGGAAAGTATTGAATCAAAAGGGGGGAGTTCTATATTGGAAGTGTAGCCTTAGTGGAGGTGAAGTATTATGATTTGGGATACTCTCGAACGTGTAAATAAACTTCGCAAGGAAGCAATGGAGGATCCAGAGTTTTTGGATTCGGCAAAAATGCATGAAGGATGGCTTTTAAGCGAAACTCATAATCAATCAACCAAAGGAGCCAAGGATAAGAAACCGAAAAAACTGTCCGATATTTATGAAAACACGGATTTTCCTATCAACCCAACTGGAACGAAACATTAACAATGATGAACTGCAACACGGCTGAGGCTCTTAACCCGAAAACTGATTATCAACGACACATACCAGGCTTAAGCCACCAATAAAAAAGCCACTTTCAACGAATCGAAAGTGGCTTTTCTTTTTTCACTAGTAACGCAAGCTCATCGTTTTTAAAACTAGCTATTGATCAGGCTTAATCCGCTTGGCAATGCATCACCAAATACACGCTTAGACTCGCTCTCAGAAAGTTCAGTCACTTCACTCACTAGCATTAGCCAAGATTCAGGCACCTTACTTTGTTTCAGTTTCTCAATCACTTGATTACGATAATCGTCAGAGATATCAAACTGTCGATCGCCAGTCTTACGACAAATCATCACAGCTGCAAAGGCGATCATCTGCTCTTTATGCCAGTTCTGCTCAAGCAGTTTCGGCAACCACTGTTCAGCTTGCTCTCTAGGAATCACGCTGTGTTGGCTACCATACAAAGGCGTTCTTGAAGCCAATCGACCTAGTGCCCACCAGTGCGCTTGCTCAAACTGATTCTGGTTAATCGCTTTGCTCAAAAACCAGCTCGCCAGCAGTACTTTGTCTTCAACCTCAAGTTGCTCAAGTGATGCGGCTAAACGAACCATGGCTTCATAACCATTGTCTTGTGCATCTTTGGCCGTCTTAGGGTTTTTCATTGCGCCAGGGTGAAGGTACTTCGCAATGTCAGCCAAGATAGTTTCTTGCTGTTCTTGGTTTAAACCGCCTGCAACACGACGCCAGAATACCCACCAGTCCGTCCAACCTTGGTGGTTTTGGAATTGGATGTTTTGTTGGTAGAGTCCCCAAATTTGCTCAATACGCCATGAGTCCGTTGGGTCACCAAAGCCAGGACGCAGCGAGTAACCCGCCAAACGCAGCCAGTTCTTCTCGTGTGCCTCTGAGCGACGGCGACGCTTGCGACCTAATGAGAAGCTATCGAACAAATGACGAAGAGTCGTGAAGTCCCATTCATCACGTTTACCGAGTCGTTTCTCAAGGTCTTTGGAGAGAGTCTTGATCTCTTTCGATTCAGCACTCTTCTTGTTGCCACTATATAGACGAGAGATTAATTTCTTACACTCTTCTAATCTTGGATGAAGTGCAGAGGTATCAGACTCATCACCTTGCTTGTTTCTTACTTCGAACTCAAGCAACCAACGCTTAGAGTCATCTTCAGTGCTCACACATTCTATTTTAAGTGTGCCGACTTCGGTCAACTGACAAGCGAGCAATACTTCAACGCGCTCTTTTTGGTTGGCTTGAAGCTCGACAGTCCCCGAACTTTCCAAGGTAGAAATGTAAGGTGGAAGAGGGGAGAACAGATCGGCATCCACATCCACCATCACACCGTTTTGGATTGCAGTGTTGTGTGCGATTTGATCGTGTGTTGAAGTCAGTAGGTTAAAACGAACCGGTTCGCCCAGCGTCAATGAGAAACGACGGCTGTTCAAACGGATTTCTTGGCCTTCTTCAGTCCCTTTGGCAAGTAGACAAAGTGCTTTGCCCATCTTGTTCTTTTCTTGTAAATGTAAGAAGTAAGAACGAGCAGCACCGCCACCGATTTTCAGCTGCGCACCACGGCGAGCTTTACCAAAAGCAACAGCCCCTAGAGCGACTGACCAATCAGGGTGAGGGTTATCTAATACTGTGATTGGAGAACCTTTCCAGTTACCTAGAAGCTGAGTAATACGTTCTGTGACAAGTTCACTGTTGAACACACCACCATTAAGTAGCACACCGACAGGAATAGCAGGTTTAGTATCGTCAAACTCGATAGAATCAGAGTTTTTTAGTGCTGTTTTCGACACTTGTTGATGCGTTGTTAGGAACTCTGCAACGTGCTTACTCACGGCAGGGTCAGCCACGTAAGGCAGACCAAACTCAACCACTGCACTGCGGCGTTTGTCTGGCACTTCTGTAAACTCAGAAAGCGGGAAGAAACCTTCCAATGCGATTTGATGAACTTCTTGTTTGGTTAAGCCAATACTCTTAGTACCGCCAAGCAGTTTTGAACCGCTGCCCAGCATGGTGATCTTTACATCGTCTGGTGCATTAGCAGAAAGCAGGCTCTCTTTTGCAGCGCGAGTTTGTTGAATCAGTTTGGTTAGGCTAGAGGCGTTTAGCTTCTTGTTTTGATTGAATCGTTGCTCTGCAAGGTGAGCAAGCGCTAAATCGAGGTTATCACCACCGAGCATCAAGTGTTCGCCAACGCCGATACGGTCGAGTTCTAGCTCGCTATGACCTTGTTTTTCCGCATCACCATTCGCATCGAATTTGGCTTCAATTAAGCTCAAGTCGGTGGTACCACCGCCGACATCGCACACTAAGATCAGCGGGATCTGTTTAAGCTCTTCCGCAGCCGTTTGCTGGTGACGAGCATACCAGTCGTAACAAACCGCTTGAGGCTCTTCGAGTAATAGAATCTTGCCTAAGCCAGCAAGTTCTGCGGCTTCAAGCGTCAGCTTGCGTGCAGTCTCGTCGAATGATGCTGGAACCGTTACTACTACATCTTGGTCTTCAAGTTTGTTACTCGGGTTACGGTAATTCCATGCTTGGCGAATGTGATTCAGGTAGCTCGCACTCGCGACAACGGGTGATACTTTATCGACATCATTCGCACCAGCCCAAGGGAGAATGTCTGAGCTGCGATCAACCGCTTGGTGTGATAGCCAGCTCTTAGCACTGGATACTTGACGGCCTTCCACTTTAGCACCTAATTCACGCGCCCATTCACCGACGATAACGTTCTTGATATCGCCTTTTACTGGGCTTGTGTCCCAAGGCATGGTTAGGTCAGAAGGGGAGATTTGACCTTGTGCTGGGTGGTAACGAAATGATGGAAGTAGGGGCTTACGAACCACTTCACCGGGGCCGATGAGTTGATCAATATCGAAAAGAGAAACGGGAGCATGTTGTAGGTCGTCGTTGATTTCACAGTAGGCAACCACAGTGTTGGTTGTGCCTAAGTCAATGCCGACTAAAAAACGAGGAGATGCCATACAAAACCTTATTCTTCCAGAGTGATGACCAGTGTGTTGATAGTCTTGGTCTTATTATTGTCTTCTAAATGCTTTCCATACAGGGCTAGGGAATCGCATTGATAAAGCAACGGCACCCGTTAAGGTGCCGTTGCTTCGTTATGCTTGTTCGTTTGAGTCGTTATTCGCGTCTTCACGAACATCAAACTCTACGTGCCATTTCTGACCGTTATCAGCAGCAATTGCTTCTAGGTAAAGCGTGCCGAGTTCAGTAACACGAGAGGCTAGGGTTACTGGAACCACTTCACCCTCACGGCGACCTTCAGATACTGGCAGTGTCACTTGAATCTCTGGAAGTTCATCAAGGTCTTCTGGTGCCCAATGATCAAGATGCGTACCCGCTACGTCTTCACGACGGGTCGTAGAACCGAAGAATTGGAAGTGTACTGGCTGGCCAATCACCAAACCAAACTCTTGGCTAGGAACTTGAACGCTTGAACCTTCTTCCATACCAAATGGCGCAACACACAGTGCTTCCATTGGCGGAGCCATACCCGGGATAGCTGGCATGGCGCTTTCGATTCCTACGTAGTAAGAAGAAGCGATACCACCACGGATACGAACGCCTTGGCCGCGACGAACTGCGCCGTAGTAAGAAGCGCCACTTGCAACTGCAAGGTCTAAATCCAATCCAGAAAGCTGTTTAGCAAATTCTGCATCAGCATTGATCAACCATTCGTTGATCGTATCTGAAAGACGATCAGCAAGTAGGTTAGATTTTAGAACACCACCATTGAACAACACCGCTGTTGGTTTGATGAAATCTGCCGCTGCCGCTGCCGCTTCTGCGCCTGGCATACCGGGCATGTTTGCAAACGGGTTGAAATCTTGTTGAGCCGTTTCGCTATTTCCAGAAAGCGCATTGGCTTGCTTAGAAAGAAATGCAGCAATATGACGAGTGATACCCGCATCTTGAGCGTAAGGCAGACCCATTTGAGTCAGTGCACCACGCGTCTTTTGTACCGGATGATCCGTCACCGCCACTTGTGGGAAGAAGCCATCAACCAGTGTTTGTTGTACTTCTTGCTGAGTCAGTTCTGTTTTCAGTGTCGCGCCAAGCAGTTTAGAACCGCGGCTTGGGACAACGATCGGCACAGATTGAAGTTCACCATCGTTTAGCAGTGCTTCTTTCGCATCACGACAAGCGTGAGTCATAGCTTGAACTTGCCAAGGTGCTAGCTCTTTGCCGTCTTGCGCCAGTTTCATCTTCAAGCGGTAAGCAAGAGCTAAGTCCATGTTGTCACCGCCCAGTAGGATGTGTTCACCTACTGCGATACGGTTCAAGCTTAGGTTGCCGTCGTCTTGTGTTACTTCAACTAACGAAAGGTCGGTAGTACCACCACCGATATCAACAACAAGCACGATGTCGCCAACGTCTACTTCGTCACGCCATGTGTCGTTGCTGTTATCAATCCAGCTGTAAAGAGCCGCTTGTGGCTCTTCTAAAAGCGTTAGGTGAGTGAACCCGACATTACGCGCAGCTTCAGCTGTTAGGTCACGAGCAGCAGGGTCAAACGAAGCAGGAACCGTGATTGTTACATCTTGGTCTGCCAGTTTGTGTTCTGGGTTCGCGTGGTTCCAAGCATCTTTAAGGTGCTCAAGGTACAGTTCAGTAGTCTTAAGCGGAGATACTTTTTCAACTTCTTCAGGGCTGCCTGCAGGAAGGAAAGCATCGCGACGGTTCACACCACCGTGGCATAGCCAAGATTTTGCACTTGCTACCAAACGGATAGGGGTTTTTGAGCCAAGGTTACGCGCAATCGCACCAACCAGTGCTTTAGGCTCAGAAGACCAAGGTAGAACGCGAGAACCTGAGTTCATTTCATGTTCGTGCGGCTGGTATAGGAACGAGCCAAGTTGGCTGCGAGTTTCTACTGTACCTGGAGCCGTCAGTTGAGGGATTGGCATCACCTCAACACGAGCATCTTCATTGGTTGTGTCGATGAAAGACAAAACGCAGTGTGTTGTACCTAAATCTATACCAACACTGAACTTAGGTGCTTGCTGTTGTTGTGAACGCTCTTGCGATGAAGAATGATTTTGGTGTTCCATTATAGCTCCACCTCAGCCGGTGCAATCACAGATGCATCGTAATTCTCAGCAAGCTTAGGTAGGTTCATGTCAGTGGCTTTCCAACCTTTGTGAACCAGTGTGCCGTTGAATGGTGCGTTACCCGTTACATTGCCTGTTAGGCGGATCTCTTGCGGGTTGAAACCTTCAGCTACTGTAATGCGCGTTTCTTCATCTTCAGTACGGATGTGAGAAAGCGTTACGTAGTCTGCTAATACTTTTTGGCCGCCAGTGTGGATAACACGTGCCGCTGCGCCAACTTCTTCATCAGAGAACGAAGTTAGGTCTTCTTGTAGGAAGTCGATTAAGCGCGCTTCTTGTTGCATGATAGACAGAAGTTGCATTGCTGAATCTGTTGGCGCTGTCGCCAGCTTAGATTCCACTTCAACGACTTTTTCGATCACTTTTTCAACTTCAACAACTTTCTCTACTTCGACAATTTTTTCAACTGGCTTTTCAACTTCAACGATCTTCTCTACTGGTTTTTCTATGACTTTCTCAACCACTTTGGTTTTACGAGAAACGGCAATTAACAGTAGTAAAACGCTTGATGCAGTTAGGCCTGCGTGAAGCATATCAAACGTCTGTGGGATTAGGTTCAAATCAACGATCATAGTGATTTCTCTTTAAGATTGATTTAACGGTATATTCGCTGGTTTTGTAGAATATACAGGTTGGAAAGAAAACTCATTTATGCAAAGGCAAAATAGATTCTTTCAAGCTATAAATATGGGTGGATACTAGCATGTTCAAGGCTTAAGGGCTTTATTAAATGTTTTCAATAAATTGGCTTTTTAGCGAGTTAGCTTGAAATTTAATCGAGAATTGTTGGTTTATTCGTCGTAAATGTCCACACTTTGTAAATAGTGTTAGTTTTGTCCCATTGTTAAAGTCAAAGATAATTAGAGAGTAATATTCTGGCAGTGTATACTTTCAAATCAATCAATATGAATGGAAACTGTATGCCCCATACAATCGACCCTATGACGGGGTTGAAAAAACGAACTCTGCCGTTAGTCGCCTTTTCGGTTTCATTTTTGATAATGGTATTGTGCTTTGTTCTAGTCGCGATTAATCAACATAATTCCTTAAATACGAACTTGGATAGCTTTGCTAAGCAACAAACGTTGAGCTTGAAAGCATTTATCGATAATGATGTGGCTTATATAGGTTCAGGTGCTAATTTTTTCTATTCCTCTGAGCCAGGGGGCTGGGATAAATTCGACCGTTTTGCTGAGCAAATTATGAATGGTTCGAAAAGCTTGATTGGATTGCAATGGATGCAAAAAGTGGCGGCAGAAGATATCGCCGAACATACCGCACAAATGATAGCGAAGTACCCATCCTACAAAATGTTTACTATTCCTAAACATGGCCCAAAAACATACGGTTATGTTTTGAGTGGTGAACCCGCATTTATTGCGACCGATATCTACCCCAATGACCCAGTAAACAATGATGTGTTGGGTTTTTATTCTTCTCGTGAACGCTTTAAGTTGATCCTTGATAACATCAGAGAGACGGGTGAGGCTAATATTTCAGACAAAGTTCGTTTACTGCAAGACGGTTTAGATAGTGATACGCCGAAAAGGGGGATGTTGGTTTTCCATCCAGTGTTTGATGACCACAGTGACAACTTATTAGGGATTGTGATTGGTATAGTTCGTACTACGGCCTACTTTGATAACCTTTTGGCGTCAACAATCGGAGATATAGACGTCTATGTACGTGTTACTGATAACGGCTTTGAATCCGAAGATGCTCCTATTTTATTTGAATCTGACGGCTACGAAGGTGTGTCTGGACACCATATTACAAAAACAATCACGTTGACTAACCGAGAATGGACGGTCGATTACAAGATAGATTCATGCATCTCTTTTAATGGTTATCTTGTATTGGCGGGTATTGCTTTTGTTGGTACAACCATCTCACTGCTTCTTGCTTATATTGTCAATTTACAAATTCGTGAGAAAGAGCGTTTATACCGAATGATTGATGAAAGAACGGAAGAGCTTCGTTTCTTAGCCAATCATGATAGCCTGACCGAAATTTATAACCGCCGTGCTTTCAATAAAATGCTCGACAAAGCCATTGAGCGAAACCAGCCCTTTAGTTTGATTGGGTTTGATGTCGATAAATTTAAAGGTATTAATGACCAATTCGGCCATCCGGCTGGCGATGCTTTACTTATTCATGTTATCAAGCTGATTTCTGTCAATCTGAAGCAAGGAGATGGTCTGTTCCGTTTAGGCGGTGATGAGTTCTGTATTATCTCTAGCATTTCGAATCATGAAGCTTTGAATCGTTACTTAGAATGCATTCGAAACACAGTGAGTCACTCTCATTGTGAGTATAAAGGTCGACAACTGAGTTGTACTTTAAGTATTGGTGCTGCCATTCGTAGCGGTGAGGACTCTGAAGAGATCATGCAAAAAGCGGACAGCATGCTCTACCACAGTAAGTCAAATGGCCGAAATCGAGTCACAATTGCAGGCTAAATGAGCACTTGATGAAACTGGGGTCGAGTTCTTTATTGGGCTCATGTACAATTTCACGAAATTTTTGACGAGAGAACTAGGCGACGTATGAATCACAATCGAGTGGTGTGTTTCGATTTGGAAATGTGCTGTTGGAGCGAAGACGGTGTAGGTACAACAGGGGAGATCATTGAAGTTGGTCTTGCTGAGATTGACCTAGCATCCGGCACTATCGTGAAGCGCGCACAATACTACGTTAAGCCAGAGAAAGACGAAGTCTCTCTGTTCTGTGCCGAGTTAACGGGCATTACACCTCGTAAAATTGAAAAGCAAGGCCGCCCGCTAGAGTCTGTCATCAAGTCGATGATCAAGAACTTTGGTGGTCCAAACAAGATTTACGCAGCGTGGGGACGCGATGACCTCATCTTACACAACGAGTGTAAAGAAAAAGGCATTGAACCTCCTTTCAGCGAGTTCTTAAACATTGCAACGCTTTATCGTGTTCAAAATAGATTGAAAGACAAACGCATTGGTCACAGGGCCGCTCAAGAAGCTAAGAACATTGAATGGGAAGGGCGTCAGCACTCGGGTTATGTTGATGCTTATAATCTTGCGAAACTCACATTAACTATGTTGTAGCTGAATTTTTAGCTCCTTTCAGCCCTGTTTAGCCAGCTTTCAGCTTACCGATTCAAAAAAGCGACCGGTTTCTTAATCCGTCGCTTCTTATTTATTTCAGTTTCCAATTCATTATTTCAGGCACTAATTTTTGCCTAAAACACTTAACTTACTCTTGATAAAGTCATTGTGGTCAACGTAAAGTAGCTCTGCTGTTTTACGGATCACAGAGTCTTCAATTGGGTCTATTTCACCATCTGCATGCGCTACTTCCCACATCGCTTTTATTAAGTCGATTCTTACTTGCTGAGACAATTCTCTTAGTTGAGATGTGTAATCATACAGCGATACCGATTGCTCTACTTTTGGCTCGGCTTGTTCCAGTAACGCCTTTGCTTGCTTCTCATCTAAGTCTAGCAAGCGCTGAATAAGCTGAAGCTTAGCCACTCTTTCCGATTCATCGATCTGGTGGTCGGCACCCGCAACTTCACATAATAAACTCGCGATGGCGAGATTGGGTGATGCGACTTGGTTTTTGCTTAGGTCTTGGCCTTCTATTAATTGTTTGAAGATTGATGTAAGAGAATTAAACATAACGAGCTCCAGTGAATGTTTATATCGAGTTTGCAACGCTGATAGATATAACTATTGGGTTTACAGAGCGTGATCGCAAGCGTCTTTACTCAAAGCTGACATTACGGATAAGCGAGGGATAAGGAACACTTGTTTAATCCGGTTCAGGGAAGCGTGTGACTTTACCATCACAGCCTAATGTCGTGATTGACTGTGGTTTACCGTCACTGTCTAACTTTAACTCACCAATAGCGCTGCGGTTTGAAAGGCGATAAAAGGTCTGATTATCTGGACTTCGTTTCTCAATTTTTAAGCGTTTACGCTTGGTGAAATAGTTAAGAATCGAACGCGGGCTGTATAACAACCGGTCCCAAGCATCACAGAATTTAAGCAGTGGACCAGGGAAATGATTTTTGATCCCGCTGCACGTGATTTGGTAAATGTTCGGACTGTTTCTACGATATCTTAGCTTTATATCGTAAGCAAAAGAGTAATGAACATCGCCAGAAAGAACGACAAAGTTGGTTGGTGTTTTAGTATGCGTAAAAATACTGATCAGCGTGTTGGCGCTACCAGGGTGAGCCATCCAGTTTTCAGCATCAATTACCAGTGGCTTGCCTAGCGTGGTCATCATCTTTTGCAGCGTTTCAATGAACTTCACGCCAAACATCGGTGCAGCAGAAACGATTACGACTTTCTCTTGATTAAGTAACTGATGTTGGAATTCAATTAACGCTTCCCAGTCCATTAAACCGGAAGGTTTATTCATTCTAGATTCAGAGCGCCAACGGCGTGTTCGAGTATCCAGAACGATAACCTTTGGGGAAGAATCTATCGTGTAGTGCCACTCTTCAAAGCGACTCAGCATCTCAATAAAGGCTTGATGTTTTTCTGGCTCAATGTTGCTAACAGAGTGAGTAGTCACAGCATTGCCGGCTTCATTATGAGTTTGTTTAGTAATGAGCGGTTGATCGACAAAAAGCTGTTTTGCTTGCTCGATAAACGTTTCGTCGAAGCTTTCCGGTTTGTTACCCCAACCCTGACACATCCAGTAAGCTGCAAGGCCGTTACCAATGACTTGAGTCGCGAACTGGTTTTGGTCGACGGCATGTTCCCAACCCACGGTAAGGTTCCAATCATCAGTCACATCGTGATCGTCAAAGATCATGTACGTTGGAATATGCGCGAACAGACGCTGCACTTGCGGTAAGCCAGCAATGAAATCATCGATGATGACGCTTTCATCACGCCATTTTTGTTGCTCTGCAGGCGTTAATTTATTGCCGCCTTGTGTGAAATCGTTTTCTATTAATCGCTCACGGTTGATGTATTCCCATAGCGTGGGGGACCAAACCAGTAAGTACATAGCAATGAATTCAGACAAGGTGACCAAGTGGTTTTCACAATCAGTCGAACTGAAGATTGGAACTCCGCGACTTGGAAATATCTTATCGAGTAGAGAATTGGAACTTTTGTGGTGCGGTAAAAGGTGATGGCGTCGGTACAAGTGATATTCACTCATATACAGCATTTCGCTATTTTTTATATCGCTAGCTTGCGAATCGGTTGGCAAATTCTCACTAGCAAGTCCAAGTAATTGAATCACCTGTTGTATAGCATCAAGCGTTGGGCCTGCGACGTGATCGGCATAGATCTGATCTCCGCTCATCATCAATATATCTGGTCGCTCAAGCACCGTTTGTTGTGCGACTTTGTTATCAGCCGCAACGAGACTATCTTTACTTGGGTGATGAGGGTTTCGACAAGAGCCATGCAAGATGTAGTCAGCCGTTGTCGATATCTTAAATTCGATCCGAGAGCTGTCATTGTTGGTTCGCCTGTCTGTGTAAACCAAATGAGGTGCAAGGTCGGTTAACGAACCTTGCTCAGTCTTTATTTGGTATTCCAACGGAACGTTGGTTGGAAACTCACCTTGTAGATGAATCAAGGTTACCCAAGCATGTGTACCCACTTGAATCGATTCTTGTTCATCGAGTTGCGACGTATAAAAAGGCGCCTCTTGTCCTGCATTGAATAGTTTGGTTGTGCCAGTAAGCGGTGAGCTAGTCACTATCCAGAGTACGACTTCAGTTGCCGTAGTTTTTCTTAAAATCGGGCCAGCAAGTAAAAATGGAAGAGATGATGTCGTCGAGCGTTTCAAAACGGTTCCTAAATCGTTGGAGGTGTGTCGTTGAGTTTTTTTGTTTCAAGCGCAGAGGTGCCGAGTTCTGGTGTTTCAGGTTCGTTACCTTCGAGAGTTGATGTTTCCAATTCTGAAATTTCAGACTCTATTACCTCTTGCTCTGCTACCTCAGACTCTGCCATCTCAAGGACTTCGATAACTTCTGAGCTAGAAAGTTCATGACCCATGAGAAATATCGCCAATAGGGCATCGGCTTTAGTCTGGGTATCGGAAGGGTCGTCTAAGACTTGCTCAAGCTTCTCTCTAATCATCGAAATTTCGTGCTCAACAAAACCACGGCCTTCGTCGTCCCCTTGGTTTTCTTCGGGGGCATTATCGAATTCCAGAAACAGCAATTCACCGTCTAACTTTGTGTTGACCAATCGCTCTGGTAACCACTCCTCACCCATAACGATATCTGGGTCGGAATCACTGGGTAAGTGGTTTATAATGTTTTGTAATTCTGAAACTTTCACAATACTTTCATTTGACCGAGAATATCCTTCATTGTAACGGTCATTGCTGTTCAAACCTAAAATTAGTTAGCCGGAATAACTAAGAAATGTCTATTCAGTAACACAATATTTATTACAAAGAGTAATTACACAAGAATGAAGCACGAATTTTCACCGAAGCTCATCTCGTATGGGGCGGTTTTATTAAGTACCGCTTTTTTAGGTAACAGCGTGGCGTGGGCTGCGGAAGAGCAAGAATGGGGCATTGTTGCAATGTTCCGAACCGCGAGCATTCCTTACGACACTTCTGGTGGCGACCAGTCGGTTAACTCATTTGTCCCGATGTTATTCTTCAAGAACGATTACGTGTTTATTGACGGAACAGAAATGGGTGCATACCTGTACCAAACCGAAGATGAAAAGTGGTCATTTAACGCTATTTCTCGTATGCGTTTTATTGATATTCCAGCTTCAGAGCAAAACGCCATTGAGGGCGATACCGCCGATTTCGGTGCTCAATTCACTTACCAACTTGATGAGCAATGGGCTGTCGAGACGGAAATTATGAGTGACAGTGAGTATAACTTCCACGGTAATCTACGTGTGAAAGCCAAGTATGAAACGGGCGATTGGGAATTCTCTCCAAGCGCGACGCTGCGTTATAAAAGTGCCGACTTCAATAGCGAATACTACTCAGCATCTAATGAAGCCATTGGTGCAGATGTTGACCTCAATGTCGGCGTAGAAGCGCGTTATCATGTATTTTCAAACCTTTATCTATTGGGTTCGACCAGCGTGACTCGATTGGACGATAATGCTTACGATTCTTCCATTGTGGAAGACCGCTATCAAGGTGAACTCTACCTTGGCTTTGGTTTCTTCAATGATAAAGAGAAGGCTCCAAAACCTAAGCTAAGTAACGCACCTTATCTGCGTGTTGCTCACGGCTGGGCAACGCCATCGAACATTGGTGAAATCATCACTTTCAACGGTGAGAAAGACGAATACAACAATCAGCTTACATCCTTCTTCTATGGTCACCCTTTAACTGACGAAGTGTTTGGTTTCCCGTTGGACATCTACCTAACGCCGGGTATTGCACACCACTGGAGTTCAGATGTGCAATCTAGGAGTACGGAATACATCATTGCGATCAAAGCCTACTACACGTTTGATTGGCCGACACAGTGGCGATTTGGTGTCGCAGAAGGTATGTCGTACATCGATTCGATTACCTACATTGAAGGCTCTGAGATGGATCGCAAAGGTTACACCGCAAGTCACTTGTTGAACTACCTAGACTTCTCATTCGATGTGAATGTGGGTGATTTAATTGGTAACAACGATTTGAACAACTTGTGGTTCGGTTATTCATTACACCATCGCTCGGCGATCTTTGAAAACGCCTCTCAGTTTGGTCGAATCAAAGGTGGCAGTAACTACAACACCGTTTATTTCCAATATGAGTTTTAACGATTGATTTAGGTGCTGATTTGACCTGAGATAAGAGCCTGACAGCCGCTGTGGAATCGCTGAGTTTTTAAACGTTAGCGCAGTTTTCACATAGCCCTCAGGCTTTTTTATTGAATACTTGTGGTACAATCGCGCGAGTTTATATAAGAGAAAGAATAGGACACGCTGTGACTTCGTCTCCGGAAAAAGCAGACAAAAACAACGATACTGCGAATCAGATCCATGCCGCGAATTCAAACGCGACACCTGATTCCTCTGCAAATCAAGTTAAGCAAAACCCAAAACAAAACCAACAACCAAAGCAGCAAGCACCCAAAGCTAGCGCATCTCAAAATACCCCAGCCTCGCTTCGTAAGGCATTAAATGAGTGCATGATGCGCGATCGCTTCCGTTTAAGTAAGCGCATCTCTGGTGCAAGCCGCATTAAGAATGAACAATCCAAGCACGTTGTTTTCGATGAAATTGCATTAGATATTGCCAAGTCGATGATGACGGCAACCCAGCGCGCTGCACAAAAACCAACGATTGAATATCCAGAGATTCTCCCTGTCAGCCAAAAGCGCGAAGACATCGCGAAAGCCATTGCTGAAAACCAAGTGGTTATCGTGGCGGGTGAAACAGGCTCGGGCAAAACCACTCAGTTACCAAAAATCTGTTCTGAACTTGGCCGTGGCCGCTTTGGCCTAATTGGTCACACTCAGCCTCGTCGTCTTGCGGCGCGTTCGGTTGCCAACCGTATTGCTGAAGAGATGGAAACACAACTGGGTGAGTTTGTTGGTTATAAGGTTCGATTCAACGACCAGATTTCTGATAACACCCAAATCAAATTGATGACCGACGGTATTCTACTGGCGGAGATTCAACACGACCGTTTCTTAAATCAGTACGACACCATCATCATCGATGAAGCGCACGAACGTAGCCTGAACATCGATTTCATCATGGGTTACCTGAAAGAGTTGCTACCGAAGCGTCCCGATCTCAAAGTGATCATCACGTCGGCAACCATTGACCCTGAGCGTTTCTCTAAGCACTTCAACAATGCGCCTATCATTGAAGTTTCTGGCCGTACCTACCCAGTTGATACGCGTTACCGCCCATTAGGGGGGGATGAAAGTGATTCAGACCGCGACCAAATCGAAGGCATCTTTGAAGCGGTTGATGAGTTGTGTGATGAAGGTTCTGGCGATATCTTGATCTTCATGAACGGTGAGCGAGAAATTCGTGATACCGCAGATGCGCTAAGTAAGCGTAACCTGCGTGATACCGAGGTTGTTCCGTTGTATGCGCGCTTGTCGGCGGGTGAACAGAACCGTATCTTCCAGTCCCACACTGGTCGACGCATCGTTCTGGCAACCAACGTGGCAGAAACCTCGTTAACTGTTCCGGGCATCAAGTATGTTATCGACCCGGGTACGGCGCGTATCAGCCGCTACAGCTACCGAACTAAAGTACAACGCCTACCGATTGAGCCAGTATCTCAAGCGAGTGCTAACCAGCGTAAAGGTCGTTGTGGGCGTGTTGCTGAAGGTATCTGTATTCGTCTTTACTCTGAGGAAGATTTCGAATCACGCCCAGAGTTTACCGACCCAGAGATTCTCCGCACTAACTTAGCCTCCGTTATCCTTCAGATGACAGCTCTTGGCCTAGGCGACATTCAAGCGTTCCCATTTGTTGAAGCGCCAGATAAGCGCAACATTCAAGATGGTGTAAGGCTACTTGAAGAGCTAGGTGCGATAGCGACAGCCGAACCCGCTGCGAACAAAAATAAGAATCAAGGCGACGACAAGAAGAAGCTAACGGCGATTGGTCGTAAATTGGCTAAGTTGCCGATTGATCCGCGTTTGGCTCGTATGGTAATTGAAGCGCCACGCAACCGATGCTTGCACGAAGTCATGGTGATTGCGTCTGCGTTGTCGATTCAAGATCCGCGTGAGCGTCCATCAGACAAGCAGCAATCGTCTGACGATAAGCACAAGCGCTTCTTCGATAAAGAGTCGGACTTCATCACGTTTGTGAACCTATGGGATTACATTAAGCAGCAGCAAAAAGCGCTGTCGAGTAACCAGTTCCGAAAACAGTGTAAACAAGATTATCTGAACTATTTACGTATTCGTGAATGGCAAGATGTATATTTCCAAATTCACCAAGCAATGCGTGAATTGGATACCAAGTTGAACGACGAACCGGGCAGCTACGATGGTATTCACATGTCGCTGCTATCAGGTTTGCTTTCGCACATCGGCATGAAAGACCAAGAGAAGAATGAATATCAAGGTGCTCGTAATGCGCGCTTCCATATCTTCCCTGCGTCTGGCCTATTTAAGAAACAACCTAAATGGATCATGTCTGCTGAGCTGGTGGAAACCTCCAAACTTTGGGGTCGTGTTATCGCGAAGATTCAACCGGAATGGATTGAACCTTTGGCGAAACATCTGATCAAGCGCAGCTACAGCGAACCACACTGGTCGAAGAAGCAAGCGGCAGTAATGGCTCACGAGAAAGTGATGCTCTACGGAATCCCAATCATTCCGAAACGTTTGGTGAACTACGGAGCGATTGACGCAACCGTCAGCCGTGAGTTGTTTGTGCGTAGTGCATTAGTAGAAGGTGAGTGGGAAACCAAACACGCCTTCTTCAAGCAGAACCGTAAGCTTCTACAAGAAGTCGAAGAGCTAGAGCATAAGTCACGTCGTCGTGACATCTTGATCGACGATGATGAACTGTTCGATTTCTATGACCAGCGTGTAGGTGAAGAGGCGGTTTCAGGCCGTCACTTTGATACATGGTGGAAGAAGACTAGCCAGAAAACACCTGAGCTGCTTAACTTTGAAAAGTCGATGCTGTTCCGAGGCGATGCAAGCCACGTTACTGATTTGGATTACCCGAACTTCTGGCACCAAAACGGTATTAAGTTGAAACTGAGCTACCAATTTGAGCCGGGCGACGACAATGATGGTGTAACGGTACACATTCCGCTGCCTATCTTGAACCAAATCGACCAGAACGGTTTTGATTGGCAGATCCCAGGCTTACGCCAGGAATTGGTGATTAGTTTAATCAAGTCACTGCCTAAAACGCTACGCCGTAACTTTGTGCCTGCGCCAAACTACGCCGATGCGTTCTTAGCTCGTGTTACACCACTTGAAGCGCCACTGTTGGACTCTCTTGAGAAAGAACTGCGCCGCATGACAGGTGTTGAAGTAGTTCGTGAAGACTGGAAGTTAGACCAGATACCAGAGCACTTAAAGGTAACATTCCGTGCTGTGGATCATCGCAAGCGTAAGCTGAAAGAACAGAAAGACCTGCATGAGCTGAAAGAGAGCTTGAAAGACAAGGTTCAAGAAACGCTTTCTAAAGTGGCAGACGATGATATCGAACAACAGAACCTGCATACGTGGAGCTTTGGTGAGTTACCAAAAGTCTACCAACAGAAGCGTGGTGGCTACGATGTGAAAGCTTTCCCTGCGCTGGTGGATACTAAAGACAGCGTCGAGATCAAACTGTTCGAAACCGAGCAAGAGCAGATCTCAGCAATGAAATCGGGTCAGCGTCGTTTAATCCTGTTGAACGTGCCATCACCGATCAAATACTTGCACTCGAACCTGCCGAACAAATCGAAACTTGGCCTGTACTTTAACCCATACGGACAGGTGCTCGATCTTATCGATGACTGTATCGCTTGTGGTATTGATAAGCTGATTGAAGAGAAGGGCGGTTTGGTTTGGGAACCAGAGCAGTTTGAAGCACTGAAAGAACACGTACGTGCAGAGCTGGGTGATACGGTTGTTGAGATTGCTCAACAGGTTGAAACCATCTTAACCACGGCATTCAGCATCAGTAAAAAGCTGAAAGGGCGCGTGGATCTTTCTATGGCATTCGCACTTTCTGACATAAAAGCTCAGGTAGAAGGTTTGATTTTTAAGGGGTTTGCCACAGAATGTGGATGGAAACGCTTGCCAGATATTCTACGCTATATGAAGGCGATAGAACGCCGCATGGAGAAGCTACCTATTGACCCTAACAAAGATCGCTTACATATGATCAAAGTTGAGTCAGTAATGAATGATTACAAAGAGCTGCTGAATAAGATTCCAAAAGGGATCGCGGTTCCAGAAAACGTGAAAGAGGTGCGTTGGATGATAGAAGAGCTTCGTGTAAGCTTCTTCGCTCAGCAGCTTGGTACGCCTTACCCGGTGTCAGATAAGCGTGTTAAAAACGCGATTGATGCTTGCTAAAAGAATAAAGCTAGACGCAATGGCAAGGTTTGGGTATAAATCTTGCTTTATTGCATTACTAATTGAATAGTTAATACATACAGGGCGACTTGGTGGCAATTTATTACCACTTAAGGTCGGCCATTAGGACGAAAAGGTCGAATATGAAAAAAACGTTATTGGCACTAGCACTGCTAGGTGCATCTTCAACAGCAATGGCTGATTCATGGGTATATGGTGGTGTAATGGGTGGTCAAAACTCATTAGGCAATGAAGAAGAAACTGCGATGGGTATCCACGTGGGTACTGGTATTCTGCCATTAATCGGTGTTGAAGCGGGTTACTGGGATCTAGGTTCTTTCGATAGCGTAAAATATGGCAACACGGTTCGTAGTAACCTAGATGCAAGCACGGCATACCTAGCGATCAAACCAAGTATCGATTTCGGTCCTCTTCACGTATACGCGAAAGGTGGTCTTCATTCATACGAGCTGAAAGCTGACGGCTTCAAACAAGACGATGTAGATATCATGTACGGTGTAGGCGCTGAGTACTTTATTTTTGGCCCACTATCTGTAGGCGCTAGCTACCAAAACTTCAAAATGAAAGATGACGACTCAGGCGTTTTCTCTCTAAACGCAACTATCCACCTGCTGTAATTACTTGCAGTCAGTGACGGACTTACCGTTGGTCACGGATATTTGTTAAAGAGTTCGTAAGAATTCATAAAAAATGCCAGCTTGATAGCTGGCATTTTTGTATCTGTTAACCGTGTAATAGCTACTGCACTTTTTACGATAGACTGTATTTTCTTACAATCAACGGCACTCTAAATCGATAACGGAAGGGCGGTTACTTTTTACTGTTCAGAATCTTCTGAATTCTTGGGTTAATTGCTTTACCGTGTTTGCTTTCGTACTCTTCGCGTTTTAAATCGTTCAGGTTCTTTACGGAGTTAGCGGTAAGAAGGTAATCTGGTAACTCGGTGTCAAGCATACCTTTTTCATCTAAACGTTTCGCTTCTAAGTAGTATTTTTTGAACAGGCCATCGAGCTTGTTTTCAGCTGTACGTTTTAAATCGTACAGCTTGTTTTGGATTAACCACTTCTCAATCTTGTTCACACCACCGCGCGATAACACTCGAATACGGCTATCCAATAATTCCTCTTCAGTCAAAGAGTCTTTTAGGATCCAAAGCTCACCCATTTGCGGCGGCCAGCTGTTGCCAAGTTGAATACGTTCATGGCAGTGCATTAGCACACGGTTTAGGCCGTCTGAATCGACAGAGTTAGCAAATTCAATAAATTTACCGCTCGGCTCACTGCCGTATTGATATTCCCATTGTGTTTCGTATACGCTCAAAAAAGAGCCGAACACGTGGATACACCAATCTGTTAACTCCAACTCTGCAGGATCTTGATCAACAACAGGCACTTGCTGAGACGCACCTGAGTCTGCAGTTTGTCCCGCCGCTACTTTCACTTCGGTACTTTGATTTTCAATTACTTCAGGTACTACTGGAGCTTCACGTTGAACTTTCGGAGCTGGCTCAGAAGGTTGGCTTTTTGCCTTTTTGGATGAGCTGCTGCCTGAAGCGTTCAGATGGGCTAAGCTTTTGTCGATACCCATTTCCTTGAGCTTGTCCTGCATTTCCTGAATATTGAGAGGTTTTCTGGTTCTGTCTTTCATTTTGCTTCTCGTTAACTAGCCAGTACTGCAGCTTGGATTCAATCCGAGATAATGGCATTAATTCATTGGCTTTGGCTTTATACCAGAGGACAAATTTCTTCCATACTAAACTATGGTCACCGGACAAGCCGGAGAACTTAAATGCACGTTCTGCCCATGATGGTATCTCTTCTTCGTTGAGATCATGAGTCGAAACAGTATTGCTGTTCATTGAGCCTCGGCCTTGTGGGCGAGGGGCTTGCTGCATATTTTGCATTGGCGCCGGCGCAGGTTGAAACTTAGGTGCTGGTGCTGGTGCTGGTGCTGGTGCAGTAGAATACACTGGTATGCTATTGGGCGGTTGCGCTTCAACATCAACCTGAGCTTGTTCTTCCTCAATGAGCATTTTGAAAACGTGAATCTCTTTTTTGTCTCGATAATCTACTTTTATTTTATCGAGAAAGCCTTGGTCGACCAAGCATTTCAGGCAGTCGGCCAAACCAAAGGTAGAGAGAGCACAAAGCTGACCTGCTGATTGTAAGCACACATTGGTGTAGCCGCATTCATCAGCACCGTCTGCAAGCATCAATAAAACAAGCTTTTCTGCTGGGCTAGAAGTATTCACTTGCCAAGCTAAATAAGAATATTTGGCGCTCAAGATAGTGTTCTCAATAAAGGTAAATCGTTGCCACCATTGTAAGTCACCCCTAACTGAATTTATAGCAACTTAACAGAAAACGGCATTAGTAAGCCAAATATTAACCATAAGGAGAGGTCTGCCCCAAAAAGTAAGCCTACACTAATTCATTCTAGGTAAAAAGATGGCTAAAGATGAGGTTTTCGGCCGTATTTTTTGGGGCTGATTCTGCACCAAGGCTTAAAGTAACGTTGTCTATTAGCATTTTAGAATGCACTTCTAAATTTTGTATTATCCCCTCATGAACGTGCCTATCTTCCCTCTATACTGATTATTGATTGTTTTCTTATCTATTCATTAATTGTATCTAATTGACAAAATATCTTGATATGGTCGATATTTGCGCTATTATGACGATAAGTCAGAAATGACGAAGCGTCACAAAATGGTTAGCTACATGAATTTATCATTCGTGTTAATATATTGAATAGGAGCGTTTTAAATACTGGCGAAGCTTAGATAACGGCTAAGCTCATATATGGACTGAGAAATTATGTTTGGCTTTGGTTGTAAAGGCGATAAACAAGGTATCTTTGGTTGCAAAGGCGTGTTGTCTAAAAAGCAGCAGTCTATCGCAGACCGAGAAGTAGAATTGATGTTGTTAGCAAAAGATCTGGTTCGAGAACAAGGGTTCGGAAACCTCACGATGGATAAGCTAACGGCTGCGAGCTGTTATTCTAAAGGTACGATATACAATCACTTTTGCAGCAAAGAAGACGTGGTTTTAGCCTTGTGTATTCATTCTTTAAAGGCCGAGGCATTGATGTTTGCTCGTTCTGGAGAGTTTGAAGGCAACACACGCGAAAAGATCGTCGCATTACACGTTGCTTACCGAATCTATGCTCGCATGGAACCGGTACTATCAACTTGTGCGATCATGGCAAAAAGCCCGTGGGTACTAGAGAAAGCGTCTAGTGCACGCGTTACCGAGATGAACGAACTGGAAGAGCTGGTGATTGAACAAGCCGACTCTATGGTTAACCAAGCAGTAGAAGCGGGTGACCTAAAGTTCTCTTCTGGTGTGGGTTCAGATGCCATCGTGTTTGCAAACTGGTCAATCGCATTCGGTTCAAATGCCTTGTCACAGAACGCATCAAACAGTCGTTGTATCAAGCGGTTACAAGACCCGTATTCAGTATTACATAACGCAAATATGCTTCTAGATGGCCTAAACTGGCAACCCCTTTCTAGCGATTGGGATTACCGAAAAACCTGGCGTCGTGTAGAGCATGAATTGTTCAGTGAAGAAATTGCTTACTTAGAATCAGTAGGACGATAACCTTCCATTAAGCCCACTCATGTGGGTTTATTAATAACCATTTTTTGACGATTCGTCATAACGTAAAATTGACCAAGTGTAGTTTTGGTTTTCTTGAACGTATGACTAAGAATTGTGTCTGTGTCAGCTTTGGCTGATTTTTTATGACACAAATATGACGAATCGTCACAAATGGAGACTGTGATGGAACATGACAGCCAGAAGCCCGCTTTAGAAACCCCTAATCTAAGCCGTAGCCGCTCAGATAGCAGTAACTTAGATAACGTGAATCTAAATAACTGTTGGTACTCAATACCGACCAAGCGTTCGTTTATCGTTCTGCTGGTGGTTCTTTCAATCATTGTGCTCTCTGCATTAGGGGCAAAGAACCTCTACTTCAGAGGAGACTACAACATCTTCTTCGAAGGCACCAACAAACAGTTGATGGCGTTCGAAGAAATCCAAACCACCTTTGCGAAAACCGACAACCTAGCGATTGTTGTCGCGCCTGAAAATGGCAATGTCTTCACCCCGGAAACCCTCACCTTAATTCAAAACCTTACGGTCGATGCGTGGCAGACTCCGTACTCAAGCCGTGTCGATTCACTTGCCAATTATCAGCACACCGAAGCCATTGAAGACGACCTCTTGGTGGAAGATCTGTTGTATGAAGGGTACGAGCATACACCAGAGCGAATCGCCAAAGTTAAACAGATTGCCCTAAACGAGCCACTACTCAAGAATGCGTTGGTATCAGCGTCTGGTGACGTGACTATTGTTAACGTGACCGTGCAATTACCTGAAGTGGATGAAACCGCGGAAGTGCAAGAAGTGATCGCGGCCATCAACACCATGATTGCCAAGTACCAAGCCGATTATCCGAATGTCGAGTTCCACAAGGCGGGCATCATTGCCATGAATGACGCCTTTATGATGTCGGCTCAGGAAGACAGCGCAACGCTCGTGCCATTAATGCTGTTGGTGGTGTTGGTGTTCCTGACCTTTATGCTGCGCTCATTCTTTAGTGTGGTTGCAACCTTACTTGTGATTATCTCGTCGATTGTGGCGACCATGGGGCTATCTGGCTGGGCAGGGATGTTCCTTAGCACGGCAACGGTCAACGTTCCAACGTTAGTATTAACCCTTGCCGTTGCCGACTGTGTTCACGTGATTGTGACCATGAGACAAGCCATGCAACGCGGGATGGAGAAAACACAAGCCATTCAATACAGCATCAAGCTGAATGCGATGCCGATTTTGATAACGTCTGTCACTACCGCGATAGGCTTCTTGATGATGAACATGTCGGATTCCCCGGTGTTGCGTGACTTTGGTAACTTATCGGCATTGGGTGTAATGATAGCGTGTTTGCTATCCGTGACTATGTTACCTGCGCTGCTAAAACTGCTACCAGTTAAAACTTTACCAACGAATGAAGCGGCACAAAGCAAAGTGACCTTTATGGATAAGCTAGGCGACTTTGTGGTGACTCACCGTAAAGCGCTACTGCCTGTTTCAACTCTTGTGATTGTCGGCGCTGCGGCGTTAATTCCTTTGAACAAAGTGAATGATGAATCGGTGAAGTATTTCGATACCTCAAGTGAATTTAGACAAGCGGCCGACTTCATGGAAGACACTGTAAGCGGCATGACGACCATCAGTATTGCAGTGAAAACCAACGAGTCTCAAGCGATAGCTGATCCTGTGTTTTTGCAAGCGATTGGTGACTTTACCGACTGGCTGCGTGTACAACCTGAAACCGACCATGTGGCAACGCTTTCCGATGTTTACATGCGTTTGAATAAGAACATGCATGGCGATGACGAGAGCTACTACCAATTGCCACTTAACCGGGAATTAGCTGCGCAATACCTGCTGCTTTATGAGATGTCTCTTCCTTATGGCTTGGACTTGAACAACCAGATCAACGTCGATAAGTCATCGATAAAAATGGTACTCACGGTCGATAACCTAGGCAGCGTAGAACTGGTTGAACTCGAAGAACGCATCTACTCATGGTTTGCAGCCAACGCGCCGCAATATGAAGTGGTCGCATCCAGTCCATCTCTGATGTTTGCTCACATCGGTGAAACCAATATGGCGAGCATGCTATCAACTTTGCCTATCACCTTAGTGCTTATCTCTGGTTTGATGATCTTTGCATTGCGCTCGGTTCGCTTAGGCATGATCAGTCTCGTGCCAAACATTGCCCCTGCAATTATTGGCTTTGGTTTGTGGGCGCTTATCTCTGGTGAGATCAACCTTGGATTGTCGGTCGTAGTCACCCTTACTTTGGGTATCGTGGTTGATGATGCAGTGCACTTCTTAAGTAAATACCAACGCGCACGATTGGAAGGGAAATCCGCGGAGGAAGCGGTTCGTTATGCCTTCCACACTGTTGGCCGTGCATTGTGGATCACCACTGTTGTGCTCGTCGCTGGTTTTTCTGTACTGGCGATGTCGAGCTTCAGACTCAATTCCGACATGGGCTTACTCAGCGCGATTGTGATTTTTATTGCGCTGGTGGTCGACTTCATCTTGCTACCAAGCTTGCTGATGATCTTCGACAAACAAACTCACTATTCAGACAAACCTCAGCACGAATCAAAGCTATCTAAAGTCGATCAATCTAGCCCGTCTAAACCAGTTGGCGAACTGTCTACGTCGACCAAATAAGGAATCGTCAGCCTGCTGCGGTGGGCTGACTCAAGGAGAAATTTATGAAAAGCATTAAACACTCTATTACAAAGAAAACACTAATAACGTCATTGATAACAATGAGCGCGTTTGCAGCTTTCCCTGCGTTAGCAGACCCAGCGAAAGGCCTAGAAATTGCCGAACAACGTAAAGCTGTCGATATGGGGTGGGGGGATTCTGTCGCGACAATGGAAATGCTACTTCGCAACAAACAGGGCGAAAGCAGTACGCGCCTAATGCGATTGAAGTCGTTAGAGGTTAATGACGATGGCGACAAAGGGCTGACCATTTTTGATGAGCCACGTGACGTAAAAGGCACGGCTTTCTTGAACCATTCACACATCTCTAAATCGGATGACCAATGGCTATATTTGCCTGCGTTGAAGCGTGTAAAACGCATCTCTTCACGTAACAAATCGGGCCCGTTCATGGGCAGTGAATTTGCTTATGAAGACTTAAGCTCGTTTGAGCTAGAAAAGTACACCTTCAACTACATTGAAGACGCCAAAATCGAAGGTGTCGATACCTTTGTTTTAGAGCAAGTTCCGACCGACAAAAATTCAGGCTACACCAAGCAGAAAGTATGGCTCGATCAACAATATTACCGCCCCGTTCAGGTTGAGTTTTACGACCGTAAAGGCGCATTGCTGAAAACCCTGTCGTTCGCAGACTACAAACAATACCTAAACCAATACTGGCGCGCACACACCATGTCGATGCAAAACCACCAAACAGGTAAAAGTACGGTATTAACCACGACAGATTTAGCGTTCCAGACCGGTCTTAAGGACAAGGATTTTCAAAAAAACACACTTAAACGTGCAAAGTAAGGCAAGAATATGAAAAGGATTGTGTCAACAGGAACGCAGTTATCTTTCACTTTGGTGGCGACCATGGGGCTTATGCAGGTATCGTTGCCATGTGTGGCAGATGGGTTTAGCTCTGAGTTCGTAGAACAGGTCACCCCACAGCTGGCAGGGCAGGTTAACCTTGAACACAGGCAGTTCTTTAGCGATGGCTTACAAGGGCAAGATAAAGGGCAAAGCTCACTGGTGTTACAACCAGAGTTTTATTGGGAGCAAGAAGAGGGTAATGGCAGCTTTACCTTTACGCCATTTTATCGCCTAGACAGCGAAGACGACGAGCGAACCCATGGTGACATTCGTGAAGCTCTGTACCTAACGTATTGGGATGACTACGAACTGCGAGCGGGTGTCGGCAAGGTGTTTTGGGGCGTGACCGAATCGGCGCACTTAGTGGACGTAGTAAACCAAACCGATGCTATTGAATCGGTCGATGGTGAATCGAAATTGGGTCAGCCTATGGTGCACTTCACATCGATAAAAGAGTGGGGAACCATCGATGCTATGTTACTGCCGTATTTTCGTGAGCGTACCTTTGCAGGGGAAGACGGACGGTTAAGACCAACCGTACCTGTATCAGACGATGCGCTTTACGAATCTTCGAGAGAAGAAAAGCATGTTGATGTGGCATTACGTTATAGCCAAATGTACGGCGACTGGGATGTCGGTTTAAGTTATTTAGGCGGCACAAATCGCGACCCTTATTACCGTGTGGAAGGCAGCAATCTCAAGCCATACTACGCACAAATGCAGCATTTCGGGCTTGATGTACAAGGCATTATTGGCGATTGGTTGTGGAAGCTAGAAAGCATTTATCGCGACAGCTACGACAACCACACTAGCGTGGCGACAGGCTTTGAATACACGTGGGTTGGGGCGCTAGAGTCGTATTGGGACATCGGCTTCATTGCTGAATACTTGTATGACAGTCGAGGCAATAACGCCCAAACCATCGGCCAAAACGATGTGTTTCTTGGTGCGCGTTTCGCCTTAAACGATGTAGATGGAACCGAGGTATTAACGGGCATCACTCAAGACTTAGATAACAGCGATGTCTACAGTGCAAAACTCGAAGCATCGAGCCGCATCAATAATAACCTCAAGTGGCGATTGAACGCTTGGTTGTTTGAGAACGAAACCGCTGAAGACTTATTATTCTTTGCTCGCAAGGATGACTTTGTTGAGGTGGCGTTGGAGTACTATTTTTAGTCTTTACAAAAAGTGAGCATTTCAAATAAGTTAATGTTGGATTCGTGGGGCGCTCTTGTTAAAGGGAGCGTCTCAAATTTAAGATGAATTATATTTAGAATGTTCAAAGTCGTCTTTTTATAAAATGGATCAAATAATCGAATAGCCCTATAGGTAAAATGGTTGTATTTTTCGAGCATCTATAACCTCCGAATATGCATGCAAATTATGCTGGTGGTATCGGCCCTAAGGGATTTATGAATTCATTTAATTGGGATAAAAACTTTGAAACAGGTATTGGTGTCGTAGACGAACAACATCAATACCTTGTTGGTTTTATCAACCACTACGGAAACCTGCTGTCTGAGAATACTATTTCAGTCGAAGACATTAGCATCGCTTTACTTGATCTCACAAGTTATGCTGAGTTTCACTTTAAAGAAGAAGAATCTTTGATGAGAGGGTGCGGAGTTTATGATTTACACATAGAAGAACACATCAAAGTGCATCGTGTTTTTATGCGAGATATCTACAGTATGCAAGCCTTCATATTGGAAGAAGATCAGGCATCAGCACGTCAGCTATTAGACTTCCTCATCCATTGGCTCGCTTATCACATCCTTGGCATCGACCAAAACATGGCGCGACAAGTGGCCGCGATAGAAGAGGGGGCAACACCCCTTCAAGCCTTTGAGGCACAAGAAAAGCAGCAAGACTCTTCAACCATCCCTTTACTAGCAGCGCTTAAAGGCTTATTCGAACAAGTTTCTGAACGAAACAAACAGTTGTTACGGTTCAACCAGGTACTCGAAGACAAAGTCGAGGAACGTACAGCAGAATTGAAACGAGCGAACAAGAAACTCGAAGAGCTCTCGTTAACCGATTCACTCACTAAATTACCTAACCGTCGTTGTGCTTTTAAACAGTTAGCTTTGCATTGGCAAGAATCGAAAGAATTTGGCATACCTTTAGTCTGCATTATGATCGATGCCGATCACTTCAAGCGCATTAATGACACTTGTGGGCATGATGCTGGTGATCTGGTGTTACAAACCCTCGCGAACGAACTGAAAAACAGGTTTCGCAACGATGATATTGTGTGTCGATTAGGGGGCGATGAGTTCTTGGTGATTTGCCCGGATACTGACCTTAATGGGGGCATGCACATCGCAGAAACGACTCGACAGAAAGTGTCTGAATTAGAGATCGAAACTGGCAACCAATCTTGGATTGGCAGCATTAGTGTCGGTGTGGCTGAAATGAGCCAAGAGTTTGAAACAATGAATGAATTGATTAAAGCGGCTGATGAGTCTGTTTATTTAGCGAAAAACGCGGGGAAGAACAGCGTTTGTTCGATTCAGATCTAGCCTTCAGGTCATTTCCAAATTAAGAAGTGGCACCAGTAATTGTTCCACTTCTTCCTACTCCTCATTAATGTCCTGTTAAATTTGCCGTGTTTTTAGTCAATAACTTGTTCTTTTAGCGATTCAATTTGGCATTAGTTGCGTGTTTGATTACTATGTGTAGCTATCTAAAAAACTAATCATCCGATACGGACACTACCAACTGGTAGATGAGGAAATGATGCAACATCTAGAAGAGATCATTGCTAATGCAACGACTGCTATTGATACAGCAGATTCGTTAGTCGCACTTGATGAAGTGCGAGTTCAGTATTTAGGTAAGAAGGGTGAACTCACTCTTCAACTACAAAGCCTAGGTAAACTTCCACCTGAAGAGCGTCGCACTGCTGGTCAAGAGATCAACAAAGCGAAAGGTGCTGTTCAACAAGCGATCGCAGCTCGCAAAGACGCACTGCAACGTGCAGAGCTTGAAGCGAAACTAGCTGAAGAAACTATCGATGTGAGCCTACCAGGTCGTCGCATTGAGAACGGTGGTCTTCACCCAGTGACTCGCACCGTTGAGCGTATCGAACAGTTCTTTGGTGAGCTTGGCTTTAGCACTGAGTCTGGCCCTGAGATCGAAGATGCATTCCACAACTTTGATGCACTAAACATCGCAGACGATCACCCGGCTCGTACTGATCACGATACTTTCTTCTTCAACCCTGATCTAATGCTACGTACGCACACTTCTGGTGTTCAAATCCGTACGATGGAAAACGGCAAACCGCCATTCCGCTTCATTGCTCCGGGTCGTGTTTACCGTAACGACTACGATCAAACTCACACGCCAATGTTCCACCAAGTGGAAGGTATGTTAGTTGATGAGAACGTAAACTTCGCACAACTTAAAGGCATTCTTAACGATTTCCTTTGTAACTTCTTTGAAGAAGAAGTTGAAGTGCGTTTCCGTCCTTCATTCTTCCCGTTCACAGAGCCTTCAGCTGAAGTTGACGTGAAACGTAAAGATGGCAAATGGCTAGAAGTTCTAGGTTGTGGCATGGTTCACCCTAACGTACTTCGCTCTGTTGGCATCGACCCTGAGAAATACTCTGGTTTTGCATTCGGTATGGGTGTAGAGCGTCTAACGATGCTTCGTTACGGCGTAAATGACCTTCGTGCGTTCTTCGAGAACGACCTTCGTTTCCTTAAACAATTCAAGTAATCCGGGGCAGTCAAAACTATGAAATTCAGTGAATCTTGGCTACGCGAGTGGGTTAAACCTGCAATTAACAGCGAAGAGCTAGCTCACCAAATCACTATGGCTGGTTTGGAAGTTGACGATGTAGAACCTGTTGCTGGTGAATTCACCGGCGTTAAAGTAGGTAAAGTGGTTGAGTGCGGTCAGCACCCAGACGCAGACAAACTACAAGTTACAAAAATTGATATCGGCGCAGAAGAGCTTTTAGATATCGTATGTGGTGCATCTAACTGTCGTCTTGGCCTAACTGTCGCAGTAGCAACCGTTGGCGCAGTACTTCCTGGCAACTTCAAAATCAAGAAAGCAAAACTACGTGGCGTTCCATCGCACGGCATGCTTTGTTCTTTCTCTGAGCTAGGTATCGACGTAGAGTCTGACGGCATCCTTGAGCTGCCTGAAGGCACAACGCTAGGTATGGACGTACGTGAGCTTCTTGAGCTTAACGACGTAACTATCGACGTAGACCTAACAGCAAACCGCGCAGACTGCTTCAGCATCCGTGGCCTTGCTCGTGAAGTTGGCGTACTAAACCGCGCAGACGTTACAGAGCCAGCAGTTGAAACTGTTGCAACAAGCATTGAAGACACAGTATCTGTTGAAATCAAAGCAACGGATGCTTGTCCACGTTACCTTGGCCGTGTGGTTAAGAACGTAAACGTGAAAGCGGAATCTCCAATCTGGATGCAAGAAAAACTGCGTCGTTGTGGTATCCGTTCAATCGACCCAGTTGTAGACATCACAAACTATGTGATGCTAGAGCAAGGCCAACCAATGCACGCATTTGATCTAGCTAAGATCGAAGGCGGTATCGTGGTTCGTCTAGCAGAGCAGGGCGAAAAGCTAACACTTCTAGATGGCAACGAAGCTGAACTAAACAGCAACACACTTGTTATCGCTGACCACAATAAAGCACTAGCAATCGCTGGTATCTTTGGCGGTCAAGATTCAGGTGTTACTACTGAAACAACAGACGTTCTTCTTGAAGCGGCATTCTTCGCACCGGATCACATCCGTGGTCGCGCACGTGCTTACGGCCTTCACACTGATTCTTCTCTACGTTTCGAACGTGGTGTTGATTCAACACTTCAAGCAGCAGCAATGGAGCGTGCAACACAGCTTCTAGTTGAAATCTGCGGTGGTGAAGTTGCGCCAGTAAACGGCAGCGAATCTGAAGCTGATCTTCCTAAAGCAAACGTAGTTGCTCTACGTCGCGCTAAGCTAGACAGCCTACTAGGTCACGAAATCCCATTTACAGACGTAGTGGAAATTCTTACTCGCCTAGGTTGTGAAGTTGAAAGCACTGATGCTGGCTGGACGGCAACGTCTCCATCTTGGCGTTTTGATATCGCAATCGAGCAAGACCTAATTGAAGAAGTAGGTCGTATCTACGGTTACGATAACATTCCAAACCAAGCGCCTAAAGCGGCACTTAAAATGAATGACCACAAAGAAGCTAACCAACCGCTTAAGCGCGTTCGTGACCTTCTTGTAGACCGTGGCTACCACGAAGCAATCACATACAGCTTCGTAGAACCAGAACAGCAAAAACTTGTTGTACCTGGTGTTGAGCCGCTAATCCTGCCATTCCCAATCTCTGCGGACATGTCAGCAATGCGTCTTGGCCTAATCCAAGGTCTTCTAAACACAGTTGTTCACAACCAGAAGCGTCAACAGTCTCGCGTTCGTCTATTCGAATCAGGCCTACGCTTCATCCCTGAAGCAACTGCTGAAAACGGCATGCGCCAAGAAATGATGCTTGCGGGCGTTATCTCGGGTAATCGTGGCGAAGAGCACTGGGACATTGCAACTAACACTGTAGATTTCTTCGATCTTAAAGGTGACCTAGAAGCGGTTCTTGAGCTTTCTGCAAACGAAATCGCATACAGCTTCAAAGCCCTTTCTTATGAAGCAAAAGAGCGCAACCCAGCACTTCACCCAGGCCAGTCAGCAGTGATTATGGCTGATGGCAAAGAAGTGGGTATCATTGGTACTGTTCACCCAGAACTAGAGCGCAAGTTTGGTCTTAACGGCCGTACTATCGTATTCGAAATCGAATGGGCAGCTATCAACACTCGCGTGCTTCCAGAAGCAGTAGCCGTATCTAAGTTCCCTGCAAACCGTCGTGATATCGCCGTTGTTGTTGACGAAGCAGTCGCTTCTGGCGACATCGTTGAAGCGTGTATCGCTGCTGGTGGCGAATTCCTAACAGGCGCTAAACTGTTCGACGTATACGTTGGTCAAGGCGTTGAAGAAGGTAAGAAGAGCCTAGCTATCGCACTTAGCCTACAGTCTGTAGAGCGCACACTAGAAGATGCAGACATCGCTGGTTCAGTAGATGCTATCGTAGCTTCAATCTCAGAGAAATTTGGCGCAGCACTTCGCGACTAATCTCTTCTGATAGATAGAAAAACCAAAGGCCTCGCATTGCGAGGCCTTTTTTGTTTTTGTTGGATAAGGAGTAGGGTGCTAACTTGCAATTAGACATTTCCGAGTTACGAACCAAAAAAAACGACTTTTCGGATTCGCGCTGGTATTGCAATCATGCACTCAGCAGAAATAAAAGTGGCCAAGTCATTTATCCAGTTCATTTGTGCACCACATGCTCATAGTGCTATTCCAGTCGTTAGAATTAGTTTTTCATAGTGATGTAGTAAACTAATGTGAAAAACAAATGCAGTATTCTAACTTTTTGGCAAATACTGTTAGTTAGCAACTATTGTTTTTTCGATAAGTTTTCCAAAGATTCGCTAAGAGTCTGGTAAAACAGCGGAAACAATGCAAATAAAATACTACATTAGTTCAGCTAAATTGTCGGCTAGAGCATTATTAGGAGTACTCGTTCTCATTGGTGTATCGCGTATCAAATGCACGGGTGATTGGGTGTCGGTTTCGATGAAGATGCTTGTCGAATACGCAGAGAGCAGGCAGGGAAAACGTTGTAGTCGTCCGACATATGGCACTGAACCTACTGACAGAAAAAAAACCGTTCAACGGTGGTATTAAAAGGAAGCAAATCGAAATAACGCTTATATTTCTCATGTCCTTTCCGGCAAGGGGCTTCATAATCTTGCCCCGCAGGTTATATCCCAACGCCGATTGCAACAATATTGTAATTCTCAAGCTCAAAATTTAGTTTGGATGTTTTTGCTAACAGAATATTGTCCTTTTGTCCCTTGAATACAGGATGATGACTAAAGAACTTGCCAATTACGGCATCAGGGTCATCCAACTTCGCGATGTAATCGCCTCTATACTCGAACAGCCCGTCTTCGCGAGGAGATAATATTCTAAAATCAAGTATCAAGTTGCGAAAAGAGTTCCAGTCATATAAGGCAATACCATAGTTAGTTACCTGATAATCATAATCGGGTAAGTTATGAAGAACTATAAAGCTTGAGTTATTAAGTGAAGGCGTATCTTTGAAACCTAAATTTTTAACTGTTTCACTTAATCGACCACTCTCTAGCAATCGCTTAGCTTCACTTAGCTGCTCAATGCCTTTAGATAAATCCTGCTGTAGTCTTTTGACTGCTCCGCTGAAGTATGGTGTATTCCCTTCTATAGAGAACTTAACTTGCAGGAAATAATAATGTTTAATGTTCCTATCATATAAAACAATGTCTACATCGGCCTTATTCTTGTAGCTCCCGACGATTTGATCTCTATCAAATCCTTTCTTTACTATAAATCGATCTGAATAATCAGGGCTTTCATTTAGCTCGTTGAATATGTAGCCCACTTCAAAAAATTTGCCTCCTAGATGCTCTCGAACTTTGTCAAGCTCACCTAATTCTTCAACCTTATCCTTAAGAAGCGCTGGCAAGTTTGAAGCCCATGACTCTACAGACAGCTCGATTCCATTGTCATTGCAGACGATAAACTGCTCTGTAATTAGTCTAGATTTATGCTCTAAGACAAAGCCTTTTACAAAGTCATAGTCCAACCCAATCATACTAAGTTCGTATCTATTTAATTTTATGTTGGTTTGCTTTACTTTTGCTAAAAGCAAAGCGCCTACTAGGTTGGCAGCGTTAACAATGAAAATTGTCGACTTGATTTCATATGATTTTTTGGTTAGATGTTGTTTTTTTATAAAGAGTTCTTTGTTAAGTATTAACTCTCCCACTAAGTCTATGTGTTTTTTATTAAGCTTAAGGTTCAACTCAGATATAAGGCGGACCAAATACATATCAGCCTTTGAGGACTCAGTAGCCATTGATTTTGCGAATAAATGCCTATCTATAATTTGACGTTGCTCTAGATCTCGAACTTGAAATACATAAGTTTTTTCGAGTTTGGACACATTCAATTTCCCTGCTAGCGTCAACGCTAGCAACTCATTAAATATGAAAAATTTTAGTACTCGACATAGAGAATCCCCTGTCAATGGAGGTTCCTTGCCAGATCTGGTCAGGGAGAAGTAATCATAGATTCGATCAAGTTGCCTAGAAACTACGTTAGTTTCCATCGCCTGTTCTGGGTCGAAACCAAAATCACCACATCTTTGAGTATCCAAGTTGTATCTAACTAATTCGCGGGCATGACTCAAATCAGTTACTTTGAACTTATATTTATTTTCAAGTTCATAAATAAGCAAGGGTAGTTGAGAGGAGAGGTTTACTTTTATTTGGTCATAAAAGTTAGCGATATCTAGTAGTTGCTCCTTATCACTACGTTTTTCTATGAAGTTACCAGAATCCAGCTTCGATAGGGAATCATATAAAGAAAAGTCGAACGGTTTCTGAAGTAAGCTTCGAACCACAGATCTTAAGTTTCGAGGAGTATCTATAAGCAAATTTATACCACACTAGTTATATATGTATATAAACACAGTATCAACCATTGCTAACATGTCAAGAGCTTTGTCGTTTTGGAGCGGTCTAAATCTACAACCAGTTGGAACAACAGTGTATATCGAATAATGCTTAAAGGGTGCTAAAGAAACACCCATTAAGAAAATCAATAGATCGCATCTTGGTCAGTAACTCTACTTTCCTTACCCTTGACCGTTTACTAACACCTGTATGTCAGAATACAGCTGATACAAGCTATGAGCGGACATATCCAAGATTGGTTCATACATGAATGAGTTCAAATGAATGTTCTCTGGAGTCATCAAGTTAACTTGATCCAGTAAACTAATGGTGTCTTGCTCAGCTTGGTGTAGCTCAATGAATTTATCGTAAAGTGCACGAGTTTGATTTGAACTAATCCCCTCAAGAAAAGCTGGGGCAGCTATTCTGGTGATCATGAAGTGCTCAGCTTGTAACCTGATAGCCATAGCCAAAATAACTTTACATTCAAGCTCGGGTGTTTCTTGAGGATCAGCTACAAGCGCATCACTATGCTCTATTATCTTATCAAACACCAATGACTCACTGTTTGGCAGTTCTAGTGCTGGTTGATCTACAAAGATCTCACGATACATCGCTTGCATATCGCTAATTTTGATGTTTTTAGTATCTGCTTTTAGGTGCAGAAGAGATGTCAAACTATTGTAGTGATCTTCATGACCACAATACTCTGCAAGATTTCGAGCAAATGGGATACTGGCTAACAGGTAAGCTTCATTTGTAGCTAAGTTTTGCTTCCAAGCATTAAATACATCTTTTTGATATTTTTCTGGCTTTAGAGCAATTTCCGTTGATGACTTTGTTGCCATATGACGATTCTGACGTTTCGCGCCTAGTCGACTACTCACAATTCGATGAAAATCGAAGTTGTGAGTGAGTAATAGCAAGCTGAAATGAGCCACTTTTGTAATATCACGGAGATACTCAACAATGGCATACTTGTTCTTATAGTCAAAAGAATCGGCAATATCATCTATCACAACCAAAAGTGGCTGAATATTGTTTCGTTTCACTTCAATTTCAAAAAGTACGTTAAGGATATAAAGTGCTCGCTTTTCGCCTTGACTCAAAACGTCTACCAAACTTGATTGACTAACGACCTCTGACTCACCCCGCCCGTCATTAAATTCGAACTTTATAGCTGGAGCGACGTTATTTAGAATTACCTCATCCTGATTTTCTACGCTAAGTTTAAATGGAACCTTGAAGCGTTTATTGAAAGTATCAACGACGGTTTCCCAAGTTGTTTTTTGTTGCTGTGCTTGATGGACAATATTCGCCACCAACTCTTGATTAGACTTATATGTCGCAACTAAGTCATCCCAAGCAGCTTGATTAGATTGTAAGTACCCGATTAGAACTTTTCTTTTAAACTCATCAACATCGGTAAATTCACCTAGCAAGTCTTGATGCTCTGAAATTAGATCTCGAAAAGCTTGAGTTTCTTTGTTTTTCAACTTGCTATCAACACGGCTAAACTTTTCTTTTAATTCGGGGTTTTGTAGTACTTTATCTTGCTCGGATTGTAGTAACTCATTGAGCTCCTACTTTGAAGAAACCTCTTGCTTAGAACCATCGACTGAAATATTGACACTATGCGAAGCAATGAAGAAGCCGTTATCTGTTAAACTCTTTGAAACGACATCAGCCTTTTGGTGATTAAAAGTTTTGGATAAAACTGTAGAGTTTTCAATCAACTTTTCATAAGTATCGACATAGTCTGCAAGGTCTTTGCTTAAGTCTTCTGAGGCAATGAGCTGGAGAGCTTTTGGGTTAAATAAAGTATCGTACTTATATTCTCCATATTGGGTATAGTCGGGGTTTGTCTGCTCAGAAAGTGTTACAAGTAACCCTAATAGTTCTTTTTGAGGTATCCCAAAAGCTTCATTGAATAGACTCGGGACATCTCGTTTCCCTGACTTTTTAGTAACCCCGTTTATGAGAGTTGAACGTTTGCCATCTACTTCCTTAAGAGCCGTGTCATATTGTTGTTTCAACTCTTCGTTAACCAACAAAGTTGAAAGTTGTTGAGAGCTATAGCTTCCATTATAAGAGTCAATCACCATTACTTGGGTTGACACTAGATCGGCACCATCAATTTTGATATTTCTTAACGTTGTACGACTTGGAAAGATAAGATCCTTTGTATCCTTGTTTTCTTCCACATCCTTAAAGGTCTTAGCTAGCGAAGTTTTTAACGTTCCGTTTGGAGCGTAGAGCGAATTAATGCCATCGTTAGTAGCCGACTTTGTAAAGTCTAGCTCTTTAGATAGTTGGTTGATGCCATAACAGTTAGCCAAATCAAGCTGGAGTTTCATGGATGATCCTCAATTTATCAGTTACTACTGAATATTTATGGTGGTGCCTTTAATACGAGACGTATAGCATAATGTCATGTGTTGCTCTTTATAACTACAATAAAAGTAAGAGAAAATGATTGCCCCAAAGGAATATGGTGCTTGTAGTGGGGTAGTATATTTGGCCACATAATTAGATGAGGAAAAGTGAGTCAATCGTTACTTTGGTTGAGTGGCTGTTGAATCAGTCGAGACAAGGAACAGGGCAAAAATGAGCTGGTCAAGTCACCACAACAGAAGAGCTCTTTATCTAAATCTCTATTGACCCGTCTAAAGCTTCACACTTTATAGTGACTATATTGATTGAGAGGGGCGCTTCCTGTGCTCCTTTTAAAGTATGTAGAGAGACACTATGAAACGTTTAATTCTAAACATTACACTCTTGGTATTCATGGCGCTGGGTAGCTTTAATGCCATGGCTCATGCTTCAACGGTTAAGTACGGTATTGCGATATCTCACGATGGTGAGCAAATTGCTTATGGCAAAAGTGGGAGCGGGGAAACGGCATTGATCTTCATTCACGGTTGGAGCTTAGACAGCAGGCTTTGGCAAAACCAAGTGAGTGAGTTTTCAAAGCAGTACCAAGTGATCACTATGGACTTAGCAGGGCACGGTAACTCATCGTTCAACCGTGAAGAGTAAACCATGGTCGCGTTCGCTGAAGACATCAAAGCAGTCATCAAAAAAGAACAACTCGATTCAGTCATCTTAGTCGGCCACTCCATGGCGGGTGGCGTAATTGCAGAAGCCGCTAAACTGATGCCGAAAAGAGTGAAGGGCATTCTTGGTGTCGACACATCGCAAAACGTCGCACTAGCGGTTTCACAAAGCGATCTAGATGCAATGACCAAACCATTTGAAGCAGACTTCCAAGCGGGTATCACTACGTTCGTGAAAGACTCGCTACCAAAAGACGTAGACGCGGATTTACTTTACTGGGTAACACAAGACATGGCATCAGCACCGCCAGCTATCGCGATAAACCAGTTTCGCCATTATCTAGGACAATACGTGACAGGCGAAGCACACCGCGTGTATGAGAACGTGAATGTGCCAGTAATATTGGTTAACGCTCGTCTATGGCCAACCGATTCAGAAGCGAACAAGAAACACATTAAGGATTACAGCATTTACTACATTGAAGACTCAGGTCACTTCCCAATGCTTGAGCAACCACAGCAGTTCAACACAACGTTGATGAATGCGGTGAAGTCAGTGAAGTAGGGCAGTTGTACGTGAGAATAGGCTGATAATCCCCTCCTAACCTCCCCTTGGTTTACATCTCCAATCTCTTGTTGGCAACGATAAAGGGGAGGAACTGAATACCGATCGCTACATGTGCTGCTATATGTTCAGCGGCAAAGAATGTTCTCCCCCTCATTCTTATATCTCAAGAGATCGGGTCACTCCATTCGAGGGGTATGTACGTCACATACAAACTAGGTATCGAACATACGGAATATTTATATCTTCACTGCTAAATGTACAACAGATATCACACTTGTCTGTTAATGGTTAATCTAACCTGTAATGACCTCTTTACTGATAAAAATAACTTTAACAGCACCTTTCATCATGTGGGGAGGCTTTAAATTCAACGTCAGATAAAGAGATTTCTTATGTATAAGTATCTAACACTAATCGTTTTATTACTCGCTGGGTGTGTGTCTACAAACGAAGTTGCAGACAAATCTTGGTGCCAACCTTACAACGACCAACTTACTGAAGTTTTTAGCAACGAACTTACGTTAGGCGCGAGAGCCCTAGATACCGTTATCGGGTGTGCTCCAAGGCCTTTACCTAAATTTGTACAAGGAGATGTACTAACTAACTCAACACTTATGTCCGACTTTCAAGTGAAACAGGTCACTGATATTAAAGAAGTGTACGCCAACACCAAGCCTAATGCGGACGATATCATCAACTTTGTTATTTCACCGCAAGCAAAACAATTAGCATTGAGCAGGGCATTGCGTCTCAATGAGCTTTCATACTCAATTATTGTGCAATCGCAGAAGGACAAATCGGAAATAATAAAAAACAATACCTTTGAAATACTTAATGAATTTACGGAAGATAATATTGATAAGCTAAACAAGGCCGTAAAAGAAGCCAGTTACGATAGATATCAGAAACAAGTGCATCGTATTCAGCGTGATTATTATGACATCTTGTATCAAATTACCCTCGGTGGGGCAGATAAGGATGGTCGACAGTCAATATCATACGATCCGAAAGATATCGCAACACTGCTCACTAAGGCTGTTAAGGTTTATGCTGATCAACAGGCTATTAGGTCAAACTTTTTATTAATGCGCGATCAGTATTTCGCAACTATCAACAGTAATTCACTTCCATCTTTTGATCAGCAGTGGGAGAACCAGATAACAGACATTAAAGAGCAATGTCAGTTAACTGCAAAAGGGCTTGGTTTAGATGAAACCAAGTGCGAAGTTATTCAGCAATAGATATATCTTTATTAAACTAAGGCCTCGCGATTACGAGGCCTTTTGTATTCCGACCAAAACTTAATAACAGCAAGGGCCAAATATTCAATAACTCTTATTTAGAGGTTAACGAAAACTTGGGATAATCGCTGGTACTCCTGGTAGAAGACCAACCAACGCCATCACACCACTTAGTACAATAAACATAATGCCCGGCAACACCCAACGGCTCATTTTACTCAGTTTACCGCTACGTTCTTTACAACCTATCAGGCCTAAGTTATCCAACAGCATGGTGAGAGACCAGCCAAATGCAGGGTTAACGAGCGCTGAAGAAAATACAACAATCGCTGCCGATTGCGTGGTTTTCCCTTCACGCGTCATTTCCATTCCAGCTTCTAGCAATGGCACAAATACCCCAACAATGAGCGCAACACAAAGTACGGGTTGCCATATCGCTAAATCCATAGGGTAGCCCCAAACTGCGGCGATGATACAGAACAGAGCCGTCAGCAAAGCGCCAGCAGGAATAGGGCGTTTAGCAATCGCCGCCGGTACGATATAAGTACCCCATGAAGACGTAAAGTTAGTACCACCAAGCAGAGAACCGAACGTTTGACGAATTGAAGCCGTGGTCATGGTATCGTCAATGTTCATGTGTACTTTTTCGGTACGTTCTGGATAGCTGATTTTTTGAAATACTTGGTGCCCTAAGAAATCTGGCGACCACATAGCGACGGCTAAAATCGCAAACGGCAATACCACCATGAAGTGTTCAATCGTTGGTAGACCAAGCATCCAACCTGTATCTTCTCCCCACCAATACATAGGGTTCATGTTAGGTAAGCCTGGCTCAGTGTGGAAAGCAAATGGTGCACCCATGGCAAACGCAATCGTACCACCCAGTAAGCAACTAAGAGGGACGGCTAACCAACGTTTGCGGAAGTGTTCCAATAGCGCGTACAAGATAATGGTGCAAAAGATTACGACAAACGCGATATGGCTCATACCGATTCCCTCAGCCCAAGCGAACAGTTTCTTAACTTGAGAGGCGGTTCCAACAAAACCAAGGTAGAGTAATAAGCCGCCACACACGCCTTTACTGGTGAGGTTGGCCAACATGCTGCCACCTTTACTGATGGCTAAGATTAGGCCAAAAGCGCCAATCAGTAACCCAAAGGCCATAGGGTGTCCGCCAGCTGCAACGACAATTGGAATTAAAGGGATGAGTGGACCGTGTGTACCGGCGAGGTTAGCAGTCGGCAATAAAAAGCCAGAGAATAGAATGATGAAAACAGAGGCGATGAGGAGTTCATAACGAACGTTTTCTAAAATAAAGCCTTCATTTAGCCCGAGCGCCCCGGCAAATGTGGCAGCAATCGCTCCCACCATAACCACTTTACCAATGGTAGCGGCCATCGCTGGGATGGTGTCTTCTATCTCAAATCGATAATCTTTAAACGGCAAATTGGGACGCCAGCGTTTAGGCGCCATGATTTGTAACTCATGCTCTAAATATTGTTCGCGGGATTCAAATTCCGATCTTGGTTTATGTTGTTGTTCATAAGTGAGTTCGTCCTCATTGGTTTGAGGCTTATCTGGTCGTATATTTACGGACTCTAAAGTACTGCTCATTCTGATTCCTTTCGCTCACACATCTAGATGTGTTATTCCAACAAACGTTATTGACTCACGCAGAAGCGCAAACAATGTGTCAACTTATAATTAAAAATTCATTAACATTTAGTTGTTAGTACCTTATATCAAACCAAAAAAAACAAACAGTCTCAGACAGTTAGACATTAGTCGTAGAGTAAGTAGACAAGTATTAGGCTTTGTAGATAGTGTGTGTCTGATTATTTGTAGCTCCTTAATTTCTCCCACGTTCTGTATTTGATAATGATAGAATCCCCGCATCTGAATTATCGAGAAACTAGGTATTTATAAACAATGTTTATCCATCATGTTAACGGCATCGACTGGCTGGTGATTACAGCTTTTGAAGAACTAAAACCGATGTTTATCGAAGATGCTGGTCCAATTCCATCTTACTTTTCTACCGCCAGTGAATTGAGCCTGATTGATCAAGCCAAGCGCAGCTATGGATTTTTACCGACACTCCGCGGTGTGATCACCGATACCGGTACGTTTCAAAGTAAAGATCTTGAAGAAGATTTGAATCCACAGCTTGCGTGTATCGTTGAAGGGCGTGGTCGGGTGTTTATCTACCACGGCGACTATGTGGCTTTTGTCGATGACGAGCAAACCTTCATTACCCGAATGAACTGAAAATTATTCGAAGGTTTAGGTTGGTTAATTGGCACCTCTAACAAGGAATGGGGCTGGTCTGAACTCGTTATTTCTGCTTGCGCGAAGATGGACATTTCTGAGTTATGAGGATTGGACTGTTGTTACGCACCAGATAACTGTTAACATCCCTAACATCGAATACCACCGCTGTTAGCGGTGGTCGATTTGCGTTGAAATGGGTATTTCATTGTCAACAATTCACGCTGATATGTTTACGAAAAATGCTGTGTTTTAAGCAGGCAGATAGTCTACGAATAGTACTACGCCGAAAAAGATAAGAACAACACCCGCACCTCTTTCCACTAGGTGTATGCTGCGCTTCAGATATTGTTGTATACGAGGTTGTCCAATTGCCACAGCAATCAATAAATTCCAAAGAAGAACAGCAAGAAACATCCATACACCAGAAGACATTTGCTGAACTAGTGTAACTTCACTTCCTAGAATGACCGTCATGAGACTCATATAGAATAAAGCGTTCTTAGGGTTAAGTAGTGCTGAATTTAGGCCGAGTAATAGTTGTTTTATTGCAGAAGGGACTTTTTCTTGCTCTGCTTCAAGGAGAGTCTCATTTCTTTTACTTTTAAGTAGCCTTGTACCAATCCACAGTAGGTAAATAGCACCTAAAACTTCAACCACCGAAAAGATCACTGGATTATCACGAATACTCGTCCATCCAAGTATTGCTATCATGATATAGACTGCATTTCCCATCGCAACTCCAAGACAAATAAACTGGCTTCCTTGCAGTTTATGTCGGATTGAATGAGCTACGATCAGGAAAAAATCTTGACCAGGGCTTAATAGTGCGACGAAATGGGCTATTGCCAAAGCAGGAAATGCCACAGGGAAAAGGGTAGTAAACAACATTAATAATTACCTATAGTTAAATTATTATCGAACTATAGATTTTTGCGTCTAGGAATTATTGTCGAAAATTGACGTTACCCGCTGGTATTGCCGTGGTGTAGAAGCAGTATAGTTAACAAAAGCACGATGTAATTGACTTTGATCTGAGTAACCAACTTCTGTGGCGACATCAACTATATTCATGCCGCATTTCAATAAGAGCTTGGCTTTTTCAACGCGGGTATTATTTAAAAATGATTTGGGAGTTATACCAAAGCGACGTTTGAAACTTCTGATTAATGACTCTTTAGGTCGTTTAAGCTGTTGAGAAATAACATTTAGTGATGGTGGGTTAGCTATATTCTCTAACAGTAAATTTCTTACCTTATAGGCAAACTCGTCATCATTTTCTCGAACGGTCAATGGTGAGCAAAAAAAACTCAGTAGATTTAACACTTCACGATTGACTTCCAAAACAAGTTCTTGAGATTCCTGCTCTAGCAGTTCGCAAATTAAGTCTGTCAGACTCTTCTCTGTTCCACTGTATGTAAACAGGTTTTGGTCACAAATAAATTGAGTGACCTCATATCCATATAAAGTTGAAAGCATTTCACAACACCATGCTTTATCGACATAAAGCATGTGGTAACTACGAGGCTTGCCGCCAACTGGATTGCAAGCGTGAACCTTACTCGGTTCAATCAGAATGATATCATCTTCATTGAGGATGACATGTTCCCCATTCATAGATAAACAAGTCGATCCTGACTTAATGATCCCAACTGATAACTCCGAGTGGCTATGGGCTTTGTAACCTTGAGTACTGTTATATGTGGTTCGAATTGTCAGGTGTGGAACACGTTTGCTACTCCAAAATTGCTGATTGATGTCACGAACAGTATTAGCCACGATATGAAATTCCAAGATACGCTACATATCTATCGTATTTCATAAAATAGCTTTACACAATGCTCAGCCCTAGTGGAATTTACCTCACGGGCAACTTGGTCTTTGTTTTTACCTGACCAAAGGCGAAGCTGGATTCAATAGACGCAATATTAGGCAGGCGAGTTAATTGCTTACGGATAAACTGCTCGTAGCTTTTGAGCGACTCACTGACCACATGTAATAGGTAGTCGTGATTGCCTGTCATCAAAAAGCACTCCAACACTTCATCAATCACCTCAATGTGTTGCTCAAAGTCTCGCATGTTCTCTTCAGTCGGCTTTTCGAGCTTTACCAACACAAACACATTCACAGGCAGACCACACGCTTCTTGGTCAACGCTGGCGTGATAGCCGCGAATAATCCCTTGTTTCTCTAGTGCTCGAACTCGGCGTAAGCAAGGAGAGGGCGATAGCGACACGCGATCGGCTAACTCTTGATTAGTCAGACGGGCGTTGCTTTGCAGTTCAGCCAGTATTTTCTTGTCGATCTCGTCCATTAGCATAATCCATCAATATTGAATTTAGTTTGGCAATATTATTGCTCAAAGTGTATGCCTTACTTAGCAAATAGCAATTTTTAACATCTGCCCAAAACTAAAATTAAAGGAGGAATAACAAGCATGGAATGACTTAGGAACTATGAATACTTCAACTCAACTTAGCCCGCTGCGAAAAACCACCAAACACGAACAAGCAGAAGCACTTGCCATTGAGCAAGCCAAGCATTTTGGTATCGACCCAAACAGTGATTACGGCATCACGCTGATTGAACTGGCTACAACGCTGTACCAAGCCAATACCAAGACACACGACCTTTGGGCGCTGACTGTTGATGGACTTTCAGAACTCGACAAAAGTGACCGAATCGCTTGGTTTAACGCTAAACGCTTCTTGTCATTCCAGATCGCGAAGATCCTCGATAACCTGCAAAACCCAATGCGTGCCACTTACCAATCTATCGCTACTAACAATGGTAACTTTGCCTCTAAAGGTGCGTATCCTATCTTTGATAATGTGGCGGCTATCTTCTCTGCAAGCCCTGTTATTACGCGCACCGCGACCTATTTGTTTGCGTGTACAGAATGGATCGAAGATGCGTTTAACGGTAAAGAGCCGCTGCACGATATCTATTCTCGACTGCTTAACCCAACCTCAATTTCTCTGGCTAATCATATGGTTGATATTGAGGCTGGTTCTAGAGCGAACGAGTACCTAGCTTGGAACTTCAACTCAGGGATGGCGGCCATTGATGGGTTGTTGAGCCACTTGCTCGGGCATGAAGACATTGTCTTGGCTTCACGTAATATCTACGGCGGTTCTTACCAGTTGTTGGAAGATTGGTTTGGCAAGCCTTCTAATTTGAATGTCGCGGTAGAGTGGGTGGATGGTTACTCCGGTGATGAGTTTGCGACGCGACTTGATGAGCTTGCCGATAAATACGCAGATCGCCTCGCTGCGGGCAAGAAAATCTACGTCTACCTAGAGTCACCGTGTAACCCGCATGGATACGTGTTGGATGTTGCTAGTATCAGCAAAGCTGGTCACTCTCGTGGCTGGGATGTGATTGTTGACTCGACAGTGGGCACGCCTTTATTACATCCAGTACTGAAACGTGTTGATGTGATGGAAAGGCCCGATTATGTCATTCACTCTTACACAAAAGAACTGGCGGGTTCTGGCATCACAACTGCTGGGGTTGTGATTGGTCGCAATGAGACTATGTTTGTGCCAAAAGGAGAGGAGGTCACTTTCACCAAACCTAACGGTGATGAGGTCACCATTCCATGGAACGAAACGCTGTTTTGGAATGTGTATTACATCAAAGGCGCCTTCTTAGATGCAGACAAAGCGTTCGAAGTGCTTAATGGTATGAAAACCTATGAGATGCGAGTGGTGCAGAAAACCATCAATACTTTGACCCTTGCGAAGATCTTTGATGCACATCCTGATATCAATGTGTCGTGTCCTGCTTTGCCAGACAGCGATAACTATGAGCACTGCCAGAACAACATGTATTTAGGGCTACCAGCAGCGCTGTTTACTATCGATATGGAAGGTAACGGAGACCGAGCACCAATCAATCGAGATGGGTTCAAACAGTTCTTCGACATGCTTGAACCTGCAATCGGCATGCAAGTGAGTTTGGGGCAAACCAATACCGTGGCGCTGTGTCCGGCACTGACTACGCACTCAGAACTCAGCGATGAGGCACTCAATGAAGCTGGCATCAAACCGACCACAATGCGTATCTCTATCGGTTTGGAAGACCCTCGAATGTTCATTGCTCATATTGTCGAGGCCGCTAAATTGTCGATTGACCGTAAGCACGCCGACTTCTCATCGAGCTTCCCTAGTGGTGACAGTATCGATGAAATCTATATGCAAACCTATATGGATGTGCACCAAAGGTTTGTGAAGAGCTTGCCGAAGTTCAGTCAGCTTACTCAGTAACTTAGGTCAGTAAGGAAAGTTTGCAAGATCAGTTAGTTAAAAGGCCGTAAATAAAAAAGCACCCTGCTGACTCAATAGTCGGTAGGGTGCTTTCTCGATATAGAACCTAGGGACCATATTGGTTTACCAAGTCGCTTACTATTTAGGCTGGTGGCCTGTCTTTTTCGCAAGCTCTTGCATAGCCTCGGCAAACGTTGTTGTTCCGCCTTTCGCTTTAACCTGAACAACTTTGTACCCGAGGCTTTCCAGCGCTTGGCGCTCTTCTAAAACGGCTTTGTCATCTGGTTGACTGCCTTGCACTGGCTGATGAATGTAACACCCTTCTAATTGACCATCTTCGACCAGTTGGTGGTGTTTCAGTGCATTGATATCAAAGTTCATAGTAAGTCTTTTCGCTTTAAATGGAGAGTCTCTGTGGCAAAGGCCGCGAGTCTTTATAATTTTATGGTTTGTACAATAGGCATTTTAACCATAAGAAGCTAGTTCAAATTAAGCAATCCAATGGAATGTAACTGGGTACGGGTCTGCTTAGCGATAAAGAATGTTCTCCCCCTCGGTCGTTAATCTAAAGAGATTGTTGTTCGTCATTTGAGGGGGAGCTAGAGGGGAAGGTTTTTAATGATCAACTTGAATCTGAGTGTTGGTCATCATCGCGATGAGTCTGGCGGCACGTTTACGCATATCACGTCTATCAACAATCATATCTAAAGCCCCATGTTCTAGTAAGAACTCACTTTGTTGAAAATCGTCAGGTAATTTTTCTCGTACTGTTTGTTCAATCACTCTTCGTCCTGCAAACCCGATTCGCGCTTTGGGTTCACCAATATTTATGTCACCAAGCATTGCTAAACTGGCCGAGACACCGCCAAAGGTTTGATCGGTTAATACCGATATATAAGGGAGCTTTGCATCTGATAGTCGCTTTAACGCAGCACTGGTTTTTGCCATTTGCATTAACGCCATGAGCGACTCCTGCATACGGGCACCACCACATGCGGAAAAGCAAACCAGTGCACAGTTTGATGCAATTGCTTGATTGACGGCGTCCACAAATCGAGCACCGACAACCGATCCCATAGATCCAGCCATAAAAGAAAATTCGAAAGCGCACGCCACAACAGGCATTCCGAGCAACTCTCCTTGCATTGCGACTAATGCATCTTTTTCGCCTGTACTTTTTTGGGTTAAGGCAAGGCGCTCGGTGTAGCGTTTATTGTCTTTAAAATTGAGTAAATCTTTCGGCTCATGTTGTTTGCCTAACTCAGTTCTTTCGCCTTTATCTAAAAATGTATCCAAACGAAGACGTGCTGTCATTCGCATGTGGTGCTCACATTTAGGGCACACCTCCAGGTTCTCCTTAAGGGCAATGCGGTAAAGGACCTGATCACAGGATGGGCATTTGGTCCATACCCCTTCGGGAATTGACGTCTTACGTGTACTTATTAACTTCTTTTTATCTAACAGTTTTTCTAACCAGCTCATGGTGAGACCTTATTCTAATCGCTCTAGTGATTAGTATTGTATTAGCCTGTTATTGGTAATAAAGTGTCTAATATTGGCTTTATAATCCAATTTAATGGGATTAATGGGGCTAGAGAGATAGGAGGGGGTGATGTAATGCTTGAAAAGATTGACCAACAATGGCTTAAGAGTTTTCACTGTGTTTATGAGAATAATAGCTTTAAGAGAGCTGCGGAGTTTCTGTGTTTGCCGACCTCAAATGTCAGTCGTCATATCGCGTTGTTAGAAGAGCAGCTAAATGCTCGACTTTTTGATAGAACGACGCGCCGAATTGCTTCAACAGAAGCAGGGGACCACCTTTACCTGCGAACTCAGCCATTGTTGGACAAGCTCAATGATGCGCTTGAAGAGGTCACACAACATTCTCGTGAGGTGATGGGGCAGCTCAATGTACTCATGCCAGATTCACCGGAGTTAGCCCAAGCCGTCGTTTCTTTTTGTACCCAGCACCCTTCCATTTCATTGTGTTGTGATACGAACATCAGCCCTAAAGAAGACTTTGTGGACGGCTTTGACGTTATTCTGAGTTTTCACCGAGGGAAGCTCGAAGACAATAATTGGATAGCCAAGGAGATCAAGCGATGGCCAAGTGCTGTTGTAGTGGCCCCTAAACTTCTGAAAAAATCCCTTAGACCTTTCAAGATTACCGATTTGAAACACATACCTTGCATTAACAGTTTTACCGCATTGAACGGGACTCCTTGGGTTTTCAAATCCTTAACAGGTGAACTTATCACGCAAAGGGTGCAATCTGCATTTAAGGTCAACAGTGGGCAGCTTGCTAAAGCTGGCGCATTGGCCGGATTGGGGTTTGCGATACTCCCTGCCGAATTCTGTCGCGATGAAATAGATGCTGGCTATCTGGAAGTTATAGAACTTGAATACAAACCTGAAGACTTAGTGTTGTATGCCTTTTATGCTGCTAGAAAACACATAGCGAAAAAGGTGCCAATATTCATTGAACACCTACAGCGTCAAGCAAACCTAGACGTGCAAAAATAACATAAAATACGGAGGCTATGAGCCTACTGATTGAAAAAGAGCTGCGAGATCATTTGTTGTAATGGCTTTAGAACGGCACACTTGCTCAGGCACTTGTCATAGGAGAATCGAATGATTAGTCATCAATGGTAAAGTGTTGATAAAAAGGACTCTATTTAGATAGAAGGTGCTTTGAGATGGAAGTTGCCTGAATTAAATGGGTGTGGTCATTATATGCCACGATTGGAAAAGTAACGCGTGGGTGATTCACCATAAACCCGACGAAACATTGCGATAAAATTACTTGGCGTTGCATAACCAAGAGCATACGCAACATCTCCAACTGACTCCCCGCGCGCCATCATTTCTAACGAATGTATTAGCAGTATTTGTTGCCGCCATTCGTTAAAACTCATATTTAATTCATTCCGAATCAACCTTCTTAATGTTCGAGATGAAATAGCTCCTATACTTGCCCAATGCTCGACAGAGTTCTTACTGCTTGGATCAATTAAAATCGCTTGGGTTACCTTTTGGAGCCGTGGATCTTTAGGCTGTGGAAAATAAAGTGATTCGTGAGGGCTTTTGCAGATTTCATCAGAAATAACGGCAAGGATTCGTAAATTTTGAACAGAAAGTTTCTCGGTTTTACTCCAGGTGGATGCTCTGCTCGACAGGGCTTTCAAGACATCCCTCATTTCGATCACGCAAGGTTTGGTTGGAAACTGATTGCAACTCTCAGGGGTAAATAGCAGTGACCGCCCCTTTAAAGACCCGCAAAAATACACACTGTGCATCGCACCTGGTGGTATCCATCCAGCACGGTGGGGCGGTAATATCCAAGTCCCTTCATCAGTTTTAACTTGTATCAGCCCTTGATCTATACAGAGTAGCTGGCCTCGATAATGCGTGTGCCAGTTATGCGGCCGTTTATCTAAATGATTAAAATCACTTCGTTCATGTTGCCACTCCTTGACTATTAATGTTGCACCATTTTCCCATTCACTGTAATCACAGTTTGTTCCTTGCTTTTCGCACTTCACGGTTGGCCACTATTCATTGTTTATTGTCCAATTAACGTTACCATGACAGGTTAGCTTTCACGTAACATTTCCGCAACTAACATACTGATTAAAAGCGGAGCCATTATGAGCGAACCTATCTTTATTTTATATTACATAGCTGCAGGTTTAGGGGTTGGTTTCCTTGCAGGGCTCGTTGGAGTAGGAGGGGGAGGAATGGCTGTTCCTATTTTTGCGTTTCTATTTTCAATACAAGGAATAGCTAATAATGAAGTGATTCACCTAGCATTAGGAACGTCCATGGCTTCTATGATTATCACAACACTGGGGAGTATGCGCGCTCACTACAAAAAAATGAATGTTGACTCAATCATGGTGATCAAAATGTTATGTGGAGTTTTAGTTGGTACATTTTGCGCTACATTCGTAGCATCCTATCTACAGGGGGCCTATTTAGCGGGTTTTTTCAGCGTATTTATGTTGTACATTGCTTATAAAATGTTTCGAAACACAGAGCATGAGTACAACCAAAATCCACATAGAGCCGTTGGTAATATCGCAATTGGTTCCGTGGTTGGTTCGGTTTCAGCACTTGTCTCAATAAGTGGTGCGGGTTTGATCATCCCTTATCTTGTCCAGCAAAATTTTGAGGTAAAACGCGCTATCGGCACATCTGCTGCCATAGGTTTTCCTATTGCGTTGTCTGGAAGCCTCGGGTACATGTTAAATGGCTGGGGAAACACAGACTGGGACAGTTTAATTTTAGGGTACATATATCTACCAGCTATGATTAGCTTCTCCATTAGTAGTTATTTCACGACTAGCCTTGGCGTTCGTTGCGCTGACTATTTCCCGAGTAAAACACTTAAGAAGATAGTTGGTATTCTGTGTGTTCTTCTAAGTTTTAAAATGTTAATACAGGCACTCAATTAGGGTTATTCAAATAGAGCTAATTGGGCCTTATTACAGAAAAATCAAAAATGGCGTTGATAAAATGATCAAACTGAATTCATCATGAGTCTTGATGAATGGCTCTCAAGTCATGGTCAAACAGGCTCCCTCCTAACCTTCTCTTTATTTTACACATATATTGATAAACCTAAATTAGAGGGCGTTAGAAGGGAAGCTAAGCAAAAAAGACTGGCTTACTTTGATGCTTCGTGCTGCTCAATCATGAACGCGATTGCTTCTTCGCTTAAACAAGACTTGCTGACATACTGGCGCTGTTTACCGATATGAAGGATGAACCCTAAATCAGTTTGTTGAAGTTCGTCGATTTGATTCCACGCGATAGTATTCGTGGTTTTATGGTTTTTGTAACTCACTCCGTTAGCATCACCTTGAAACACGACTTTGCTGCCAGCACCAGAGCTTATTCTTTGTCGCCATAACCACCAAGTTCTCTTGAAATACACACTGAACGCTTCAATCACACTCAAAACAATAAAAAACCAGCCAACGTAACCGTTCGGTAGTAGCTCAAACTCTAATAGAACCACACCAAAAACAAGAAACAATATTCCCTTTAAATAGGCTTTTGGAAATTGAGTTGGAAGGCTAGTTTGATCATAACACTCTGCGAAAAACGTCTTATCGAGGGTGTATTCTGTGGTGAAACCGGATTCTTTAGACATGTGTGGCTACTTTAGTGCTCTTTGTGAATGGGCTTTCTGTGAATGGGAATTCTACGCCGTGCTCTCGCAACTCGAGCATTGTATCGTTTCTCGGTGCTTTTCTTTAGCGGTTTTGATTCTATTTTGTAAATCAATAATACCGTCGTGGATTACTCGTTGAGCTAAACACACGACGCTAGGTATGTAATCTAATTTTTCACACAACAGTTATTGGTATATGCCAATAATGGGGCGTATGCTGAACTCTTAATCATCAATAACAGGGAGTTACCATGTTATACGCAGTACCTTGTCGCGATCTCCATGTCGCCAACCATTTTGCCCGTTCCCCACAGATAGCGATTGTCGATGAACAACGACAGATAAAACAGATTGTTCCTTTGATTGACTCCGACACCTCTTGTAATAAAAAGAAGCAATGGATTTCGGTTCTCCGTTCTTTCGATGTGAAATCTGTGGTGGTTCGTTATATTGGTAAGAAGATGCTGGCGCACTTGTTCAATAACGATATTCGAGTCTTGGCATCGAGAGGTAAGGCAGAAATCGGGGCTTTGGATTTCGACAATCTACGGGAAGTGACTGATCTCGATTATGGTCGCGAGTTGAGAAATAGCGGGTGTAGTAATAAAACGTGTGGCGAGAAAGGGCACAAAAAACAAGCTTCGATTCTAATGGCACACCCTAATCAGTTAGGCGCTATTCGAGGGTTCCGAAAATGACTTTTTTGTTGACGCTATTGGGATTTGTAGGAGTCGTTACATTGATGGCGATAGGTGTCATTTTTTCGCGCAAGCCAATCAAAGGCAGTTGTGGAGGATTGGCGCAGTTAGATATTGAGCGCGAATGCAATTGCAAGGATGTGTGTGAAGGGCAAAGTAGAAAGCTGTATCAGATTATTGAGCCATCAAGCTTAGTATCGAACTAAGCATCAAGAGTTCTCGCTCGCTGAGTTAAATAACTTCTGGCTAACACGTGAATTAACTGCTTTGAATCACCAACGCGTGACCATTGACGATGCACTTGGCGACTTTAGCTCGTGCACGCTTGATAATGTTGCCGAACGTTTGGCGAGACACCTGCATTTGTTCAGCTGCTTCAAGCTGGCTCAGGCCTTCTTGATCAGCCAAGCGCAAGGCTTCGAGTTCTTCTAAGAGCAATTCTTCTTTATGAAGCTCGTCCATAGGAACACCATTGGGCTTAAAACAAGAGTAAGCCGCACGGGTACACAACTGGCGATGTTTTTTTGGTCGAGCCATATCAATCTCTAGGAATCTAAGGGTAAAGGTCAGTATGAAGGTTTTCATTCCACACAATCATCGGCGTTGCCAAGTGTGCAGCCAAGGTTTTTTCAACGACAGCGCCATTTGTTTTGAAGCTATTGGCGAGCATGAGGCAGTAGCTAAATATAAAACCAAGGCCAAGATTGTACCAACAGATAAAGCTGAGGGCTACGATGGCATTATGCAGGGCGGCATAGTCTCTACGTTACACGATTGCGCGATGCTGCATTGCCTGTTCCAAAACAGTATCAATGCGATGACGGTGAGTTTAGCGTCTCGCTTTCATCACCCAATAGCGATTGGACAGGAGCTAGAAGTTCGCGCACATTGGGTCAAAAGCAGACGCAACATTCACTTCTTAGAGAGTAAAATCACTCAGAATGGGAGGTTGTGTTCGTCAGCACAGAGCCAGTTTATGTCAGTTTCTAGCTATCAAACTTAAGCTTGGTATAGCGGTGTTGCTTTATCAGCTATAAAAGTCCAACTACGGTTTCATCATCACAGAAAATAACCCGTATGAAGAAGAGATAACCCGCGCACTGCTGCAAATTCGGGAGTCTTGGAAGTGACGTGAAATCTTAGTCGAATACTTTGCGGACAAGTAATCGACATCTGCTACATACGCCAAGGATTTTTGGTGGTGTTTCGTTACTGCTGGTCTGAACCAGAGGCTTTGTTTTTCTTGAAGTATTTGAACGCTGTCCAAACAACATAAGCGGCAACACCCACAATCAATGCTGAGCGAAGGAGAATCGGCGCATCATGCTCAAGTTGGCTAACGTGAGGCACGATACTAGCAAACAATCGACTGGTGAAAAGCAGCCCCATCACTAACATAATAACTTTATTCATGTGACCTGCCATTTTATTAGATGCGTTACACAGAACCAGTTATCGGCGGGTTAAGTTATTAATGCCACCAAGAACGGCCCTGCTCGGAAATAAAAGCATGCGCTTCTCAAACGTAACCGTCAACGCGATATCAGTTGAAAACCAGTAAGCTAAAGTTTCGTTTTTGGAAGTGGGTTGTACTGCAAGGTGGAGTTAGCTTAAAAAATAAATAAGAGTGCCAAAAGAGCCAAAATTTTTACGCCAGTATATTTGCTTATTACTAACGAGATAAAAACAGTGCCTTTATTCTCGGTAAAGTGGTTACCTTTGGGATCTGTTAAGCCATTTTAAGATGATATTTTTATTTCAAGTTTATATTAGACTTTAATTGTACAATATTGTTAGTTTTTAGTGATAAAAATCGAATATAACGAAATATTTGGGGCGATACGCTATGACCTTGCGGAATGTGATGTTGAGCAATCCCGTTTTATTTTTCATAAGCTAACCTTATTTTATATTGATATGAAATAGATTGAATTGATATGAAATAGATTGAATTGATATGAGTGAGTATGCCGTTTGGATTTGTTGAGTAACCTTTGGGCTGATCTGATATCTACTTTACTCAATGAAAAATCATATCAAATCAATGGCTAGTGGTTTTTGATAGGGCGAGGTGGTGAATCACGCTCTATTTTAGCACAGTGTGACATGGACGGGTCGCACAATAAATTGGCTGTTATCTCGTTTAAATAGGGAATATTTATGGCAGAGCAAGAGTATGATTACCCCGATTCGTATAATTTAATTTCAGTGACGGACCCTTCTAGCAAAATCAAGTATGCAAGCCCCCATTTTAATGAAGTTGCAGGCTATAAGGAAGGAGAGCTAATAGGTGAGTATCACAATGTAGTTCGCCACAGTGATATGCCTAAAGCCGCATTTAAGGACTTGTGGGGGCACATTCAGTCAGGAAATAACTGGATGGGTATGGTAAAAAACCAACGAAAAGGTGGCGGTTATTATTGGGTTGATGCTTTTGCTTCTCCTTTAAAAGAAGACAATGAGATTGTTGAGTATCAGTCTGTTCGGTTTAAACCAAAAAGAGAATATGTTGCACGAGCAGCTAAAGCATATAGTACTTTGAATAAGGGAAAAACACCGCTTAAGCTTATATTACCTAAAACAAGGCTTTGGCAGCGTCAAACTTTCATTTCGATATGGTTAATGGGAGGTGCTTATGCGCTTCACCTTAATCAAGTCATAACGGTACTGCAAAGTTTCTTCATGTTATTTTTGGCGGGGGCAATCTCAATTTATATTTTGACGCGCCGTTTAGAAAGTATTTGTAAAATAGCAAAAGAGGAATTTAACAACCCTCTGATGGAGCATATTTATTTCGGTAAGGTGGATGATTTATCTGAAATTGCTTTGGGAATGAAAGCGCGGAAGCAATATACAAAAGCATTACTGGGTAGAATACGGATTTCGGTGAGTGACTCATGCGAAATGACCCTCAAGCAGGCGAATAAAACGGCAGAATCGAACGCTACTGTGTCTGACAATCTGGAAAACCAAAAGACAGAAATTGATATGGCAGCTACTGCTATCAACGAAATGCAGGCGGCTTCAAGTGAAATCTCTCAAAATGCGCAAGGTACGTTGGACTCCACTTTTAGTACGCAGCAAGAGCTTTTATCTTGTCAGAAAGAGTTAAACCAAGTCGAAGAAAATTTTGTCGACCTCACTAATGAATTGGATAACATATCGACAATATCACTTTCTGTAGAAAGGGAGACGCAGCAAATTAGTTCCGTCATAGAGATGATTAACGCGATTGCAAACCAAACCAATCTGTTAGCACTTAATGCCGCGATAGAAGCCGCACGTGCGGGCGATTCAGGAAGAGGGTTCTCGGTAGTGGCGGATGAGGTAAGAGTACTTGCTCAAAAAACGCAAGAAGCAACAACAGAGATCCAAGCTGTTATTGAAAAGTTATGTGCGGGAAGTGGCCAGTCAGTCATTGCCGTTAACAATGGTACTGAAAAAGCGAAGCGCACTCAAAGTACGATTCAATCAACCCTAGAAAGTCTCACTTCATTGAGTGAAAAAGTACAGGGAGTGGTTGATAGGAATAATCAGATAGCCGTAGCTATTGAAGAGCAAGTCAATGTATCAGAAGAGATTAACCAGAATATTCTTTCTATTCACAGTAAAGCAGAAGCTTCGCACACTCTAATGGAAGACAGTAAAAAGCAATATGAGCAAAGTGTGTTCAGTTTGAATGAGTTAAGAAAAGGGGTAGCCCGATTTTAATAAGCATCATTTAGCCAGTTAATAAGCATTGTTTCCTAACGAATAATGCCACTGCAAGACTGCAGTGGCATTAAAAGTAGAATAAACTATAACGCTAACAGTTTGGCTAATTCACGCTCTTCAAGAAGCACTTCAATGCGTTGACGGACTTTAGGCGTTTCAGCGGGTGCTTTGGTTGACTTGCCTGCTTTCTTACTGCGACTGGTTTTCGCTTTTTCCTTTGGCGTAGTCATCGTAAATTTCCTTGTTTTTTTGCTTCGTTAAAGGTTACACGCCTCTTTTAGTGCTTTTCCTGCTTTAAAGGCTGGCGCTTTTGAGGCGGATATTTGAATTTCTTCTCCTGTGCGTGGGTTGCGGCCAGTACGGGCAGCACGGGTGTTAACTTTAAAGCTACCAAATCCTAGTATCGCTACGTCATCACCTTTAGCTAGTGTACCAGAGATACCTTCAACGAGAGCACTTAACGCTGAACCCGCTTGCTCTTTTGAGATATCAGCAGAAGTAGCGATGTGTTCAACTAATTGAGATTTGTTCATATTCTATATTCCTTATTGAGTACGGCAGGTGCTTATTCTTACACCGAGCTTGTTCTATCTTAGCAATAGGGACTGAAATGGTGTTAACGCTTGAGTAGGGTTTTGTAAAGTAATCAACAAGATTGATGATAAAACCCTTTTCAGTTCGATTAATTGCAACCCTTTAATTAGTAGTCGCTTAAAGTTTGGTTATCTAAGTTTATTCGAGAAATGTGACCTCAAACTTATCGTTTGGTTCATAAGTTCAATCGTAAGCCGCAGCCTAACGAGGCGACAGAGACTGAAAGCCCAGCGATAAGCTGGGCTTTGGGTCATACAGTGAGAAATAGTGTCTAGACTATTTAGTAACAAAAATTTGTTCTGTTTCTAGCGACGTCATGGAGCGAACTTGGCGCCAGATGTAATAGAAAATACCAAGCATCATTAAAAGGCTTGGTATGGCAATCGCTGGGTAACTGTAAAGTGTCAACTTACCAAGCTCTTCATTAAAGGCTGGTGTTCCTGTTGGGCTTGTTACAATCCAAGTTGCTAGAAAATAGTTCATCGCAGAAGAGAATGCGAAAGTGCTGGCGAACAGGTAATTTGATGTCATCAGACAACGGTAAAACTGCGCTTGGTTGCCGAACTGCCTTAAGCGCTCTTCAATCAGAGGAGTGTTTAGTAACGCAGGCGTGAAGATGACTTTTTGGATAAATGGGTATCGAGTAAACGTCGATCCAAGAACCGCTAAACCTATTAGCCCTGGGATCAGGGCTTCTTTTAACGCTAACCAACGAGTGTCCAGCTCGAAGAAACCGATGCCGCCCGTTAATAGTACGCTAACAAAGCCAAGGGCCGCGATGAAGTTAAATTTTTTGTTACGTATGAGCTCCATACCACCATAAGCGATAGGGAAGGCTAGCGCGACAAGTAATGCTAAACCCGTTCCAAGGTGTTCATCTCCACTGAACTTCATTAGGATGAAAGAAGGGAGAAATACGTTAAAAAGAATCTCGAATAGAGGGCTCGATTGTTTGTTTTCTGTGTTACTCATAATTCTAAATACATTATGTTATGGATTTATTCTCTGGGATTGTTCTTTACCCAGTCCTAGATGTAAAGCACTAAGGCTTCATGCTATGTAACGACATGTGACACTAATGGAAATATATTAATGTCAGCCTAAGTATAACCCATTCTAACTGTGCTTTTCTCTACGTTAGTCATACTTGTTATTTTATGGCTACAGGCTACAGGCCACAAATAATTGATCATAGGTGGGCTTTTGAGCTAAAGCGTCGATATTGATTTGAGACAATATGCTCCCAAAGGGAGACTGTCGCATGAAATCGATTATGTTGCGGCTATCAACTTCACCAAACAATGTAGCATGACGGAATTTCACATAATCTAGAGCAACATGGAGGTACAGAGTAGAGAGGTTATTTGTAAGGTGAGCGTCTAGTCCGTGTTGTTCTATCATTTGGTCAAGTTGCTTTAATGAACCAAGAATGCCTTCTTTTCCTCTTTGTATAAGTGGATTATCGTTGTCTGAATAGCGAGTGATCGCTGCGGTTCGAAACGCTATCTCCATTAATGTCTTGGCTGTTCCCAACTGTTGCATTTCATTGGTATCACTTAACGTCACTTGGCGTAGTGTTTGAGGTTGATAGATTTCAATGAGGTACTGGCAAATACACAAACTTTCGGTGAGCGATGTGCCGTCTTCAAGTTCTAACGCAGGGATTAGACAAAACGGGTTGACTCTTTTTAGGTTCTCTGGCGAATTCCATGGGTCAACCCAAACAAATGATAGTGGTGAGCTGCGTGATAGCAGTGCCGTTGCTACTACGACGCGTGAAAAAGGCGACGTTTCGTTGAGGTAAAGTTGCATGATAATCCCTTATTTAATGAGTTACTTGACCGACTGAAACCTTGATTTAGAAGTAGGGCAAGTTGATGTCGACAAAATACAAACCACAGACAACGCTAAAGCGCTCGCACTAATCGCAAACAGCAAATTGTATGACGCTGCGTGGTTCAAATAGTACGCCATTAACAGGCCAATCACTCCTTGTGATATAGCAAAAGATAGGGTCATCCCAGCCCATGCTTTTGTGTGCAGTTCATAACCCACGGTTTCCAATGTGTAAGTCGATATCAGTGTTACGGTTCCTGGAGTGAAAATACCAACCAATAATGAAGAAATAGCAAGGGTAACCGGGTGGGAGCTTAATAGCGGTAGTGCTACGCCTAGTGCTTTTAAACTAAATGCTATGCAGAGCGAGTTTTTAACGCCGAGCTTATCTCCTAGGATACCGGTAATCAGCGGGCCAATGGCTGCGCCTATCCCGAAGGTTGCCCAGAACAAGCCGCCACTAGTAAACGACATGTTTAGTTCTCGTACAATGTAATCGACCCAAAACAGGGTGTGAGGAAGGTACCCAACGGCGTCGAAGGTATACGCGATTAGAATAAGCAATACGCTCACTAATTTAGGTCTCGAAAGTTGCGAGAAAGATGCGTCGATATAGTGCGCTTTTGAAGAGTTAAGCTGGGTTTTCCATGCATTCCAAGTGAGCATAGTCGTTACTAGTGCTATGACTCCCATTCCTATCCAAGCAGATATTAGGCTGAAATAAATCAGTATTGGGATTAATGTACCCGATAACATCGCGCCGATACCGATGCCCGAAAATATGACGCCGCTGACTCTAGTTTTTACATCGGAGCTGAATTTACGAACAATAACCGGTGGGGCGACAACCATTAACATAGCACCGGCTACACCAGCTAAAGTGCGCCAAGCATAAAACCATGATAAAGGTGCATCCTGTATTGCACAGCTAAGATAACTAAAACTGCTTACTAACATGGCTGCACGAATCAGCTGGCCTGCGCTAAAGTAACGCAATAATATGTTGGCAGCAGGAGCCCCTAATATGTATCCCAAAAGCGTTGCCACACCAAGATAAGACGCATCACTTTCGCTAAACCAGCCGCTTTGGATCAAAGCTGGCATTAAGGCTATGTATGCGAACCTACCGATTCCATTGCCTATCAGGGTCGCACCCATTCCGGCTAAACTGTCTTGATTCACAATGTTTTTATTCAGCATAGAAAAGAAGTTCTCTTTGGCAACGTTAGGTGTTTTAGCAACGGGTTAAGGTTTTTGGTATGCCTTTGATTTCCAGTTTAGGCTTTGTATTACGCTTAATACTGACATGATTTCCTATCAATATCATTACGCTGTTAGTCATACCAATCTGAATCTAAAGCGTCCATTAGCCAGGCATAATAGCTCATGTGTTTGAATGCTTAGGTTCAGATACGGCCCACCAGTAGGGGAGGTATTCAGCAACTGTTTTAATTAGGCATGCCAAGAGTCATGGTTCATTAGACTAAAGTTGAACGCTCGGTGGGTTTAGCTGATAGTAATCTGTTAGCTTATCTAGAAAGGTCATCAGTTTTTGGTTCATCTCATCATAGTCATGGTTTAATAGAACTTCTGCATCTTCTACAAAACGGTGCTCTTTGGAGTTGCTCAGGTCATCATTGTCGATGAGATCTGTAACTAGAGCTTTGGTTAACTCCATATGGCATTGAAAACCAAACACTAAATCACTGTAGGCGACGATCTGTCTTGGGCAGCCCTGACTGTAAGCGATAACTTTAGCGACAGGCGTGAGCCCTGGCATGTCGTTGTGCCAATGACCAACCTTGAGTTCCTTATCAAAGTGAGCGAATAAAGGATGAGTTAGTCCTTCTTGTGTCAACGTGATGGGAAACTTACCAATTTCACGTTCAGGACTTTGTTGATACGTGGCTCCTAACGACTCACCTATCAATTGAGAGCCTAAGCAAACCCCTAATACTGATTTTCGGGCATTAATTGCTTTTGATATCAGAGCTTGTTCTGCGTCAGCATCGAAATAATGACACTGCTTTAGGCTGGTTTGTGGGTTCTGTGGTCCTCCCATCACAATTAACAAGTCAATGTCCTCAATACTAGTTGGAAGGGAGTCACCGAGGTATACACGAGAATAACTAATCGCGTAACCATGTGTTTGGGCCCAAGTCTCGTATGCCCCCGGAGCCTCAAAATGTTCATGGATAATGAAGTGTATATGCATCTTTGTTTCTCTAGTTTAATGAAAGAAATATAATGCTATATCAAAAAAATCTGGCGCGTCTTATACTATATGGCATTAAATGTCGATAAGTCGCCAACAATGCAAGCCAATGAACTGATACAACAATTTCCGGCCAAACAATTCATAGCCCAAAAAACTCAGATGCCTTCCGGTTATATCGATGATCTCCATTTACATGCTTGGCATCAAATCGTTTTTCCAATGAAGGGGTTATTGCAATCCAATATTGGTGAAAAGTGCGCAGTAGTGCCTCATAATGCAATGTTGTACATACCGGCCAACACAATTCATAAATCTGTAGCGGTAACAGATACGCATTTTTTGGCAATCTATCTTAATCCGGATAAGTTTGTACAGTTTGGAATAGAGCCTAAATCATGCCTCGTAAGCTCATTCATAAAAGAGTTAATACTGTTGTTGTTCGACACAAAAAAACAATCACAACCAGAATCTAATATTACGCACCTTTTGATGGTGTTAAGGGATCAAGTTTCTGTAGCAGATAGCTACGAAATACCATTGTTGATCCCTACTGATAAAAGGCTTCTCTCTATTTTTACTCAGTTAACAGAACAACCTGACCTGTCATTTACACTAAAAGAGTGGGCTAAAAAGGTAGGGGCATCAGAGCGAACATTATCTAGACTGTGCTCAAAAGAGTTCTCGATGTCGTTCTCATTGTGGCGTCAGAATATTAGGCTAGTGTTATCGTTGAAATTGTTAAGCACAAACAAAACTATTCAGGATATTGCTATGGAATTGGGCTATGTCTCTGATTCCACTTATATCTATGCTTTTAAAAAAGTATTCAATAAAACTCCAAGCAAATACCGAAGTGAATGTTTAGAGTTCGGACTAACATCTGCAACACCAAAGCCCCCCCTTCTGAGACCAACTGAATGAGATCGTTGGATGCTATTCGGTGGTGAATTAAAAGGGGGAGGTGCGATTCCATTATCTATCGAAGAGTAGATTGAAGTTTAGCGGAACCTTGTCAGAAATCGCTAGCCCGCCGACAGTTGCTGAAAGCTTGTTTAGGTTCTCAGTCGATATCCCAAAATCAGCGCCATTGACGATGATGGTTGATGTTGAATTGACCATAACAAAACCTTCAGACGGAACAACCATAACCGGGAAGTCGATGGTTTTGGTTACGCCGTGTAAGGTGACTTCAGTTTCGATGGTCGTATTTTTCGGGTTGCCAGATAGCATTGAAGGGTCAACCTTTCCTGAAATCTCCACTTCAGGGAAAGTCATCGATTCAAAGTAGAGCTCATTCAGTCGCTGGTCGCGAATCGAGACTCCGGTGTTGACGGTCTTCAAATCTAATAAAATGGAAAACTGACCCTCTTTTGTAAGCCCGCCCGATAGAGGTTTTATGGATGCGGGCTCGACAACAAACTGCTTCTTAATGGTTGCGAATGTAACGTTCGATAACTTCGGATCTAACGTGTAGCCCGTTTCTGAAAAAGATGGCGCAGAAATGAGAATGCAAAAAAGACCGAGCGTAGGTATTCGTTTTTTCATAAGTTGTCACCATGTTGATTAATTTATAGATTTAACGTTATTGAGCTGTTCGCTTGAAGAACTTCTTTGACACATCTTTCGGAAAAGAAAGGTCGATAAAGCTTAGTTTAGCATCCACCAAATTACCTGAGGAAAGTAGAGCATCGACATATTATTGGAACCATGATCGGCTAAGTTACTTGTGTATTTATGGTTATGTTATAACATAACCATAAATCACTCTTGCTGTGACTAACGATCGTATAGGCAAGAGGAAGACGATAAGCATGTATCAAGGAGATGACGTAATGAATGCCGTGTTAACGAAGCCTTTGGCGACCAATAGTAATCAGCCTCTTAACATTAGTTCCGCCGTGAGTATCAAGGACCAGGTGAGTCACAAGCCATGCTTTAGTGTTTCTGAGCAGCCAACGGTACTGGCAGATATCTATCAAAACGATATTAATATGACGATTTGGCAGCGTACACTTGATGCTGACTTAACAGGTGCCATCGGTGAGTTTATCGCGTCTAACCCAAACTTTAGTAAGTCTATTAGCCTTTCACCCAACAACGCTTATGAGAAATTGGAATTCGCGACCGACGGAACGGCTTCTAAAGCGCTGTTAGAAAACATGTCGGAGTTGGTGGATATGTTCTGTTGTTTGTTCGATCTTGAAGAAGTAGGGCTGCGTCTAGCGGTTCTGAATAAAGCGATGTGTCCCCGTTTCCATGTTGACCAAGTACCTTGCCGCTTAGTGACTACCTATCATGGTGTCGCGACTCAATGGTTGCCAAATTACGTGGTCGATCGTTCGAAGCTTGGTCGCGGAAGCTGCGGACAGCCAGATTCGGCTTCAGGCCTATACGCTCATGAACCTGATATTCAGCAAATGGCGAGTGGTGATGTGGCGTTATTGAAAGGAGAGAGTTGGAGTGGCAATGAAAATGGGGGCCTTGTGCATCGTTCTCCCGTTACTTCATCTGACGAGACTCGATTATTGCTGACGTTAGATTTCGGCTAGTAAGCTTTTTTGATGAGATGAGATGAGATGAGATGAGATGAGCAAGCGGCTAAGTGCAGCTTGCTCCTATTAATTTAAGTGAAGACGCGGATACGGTGTCCGTCTGGGTCAACCGCAAGGAAGTTGATGCCGTAAACGGACTCTTCTGGCACTTGCTCAAACTGGATCCCTTTTTCTGCCCATGTTTCATAGAGGTTTCCCAATGTCTCTTTGTCAGCGAGAGGCATAGAGATCTCAGTGCCGCCGCCCTTAACGGTACTTGCTGGTGTTAGAAAGTCAGCCTGTTTGAGTGTGATTTTAACGTTGTCTGCAAAGTCTAGGGCAGCAAAGGTCGGTGATAGAAGCTTTGGCTCGCAATCAAATGCTTTGGCGTAAAAGTCCATGCTGCGATGAATGTCTGCGACATAAAGAACGAATGAATCAATGGTAAACATAATAGCTCCTAGGCTGGTCAATTCGATTTGCATCGAGTTCGATTGGGTTGAGAGAAATATAGCGTGTACCAGTGACAGTTTTTGTCAGTAGCGAATCACTTTATCTGCAATGCCTTCTATTTTCTGCCAATCTTCGATCAAGTCATGACGCGGACGCTGATATTTTTCTTCAAGCATTTTCCATTCAGCCATTCTATCTAGCCTGAAATTACGATACGCATTTCGCGCTTCACACCAAGCGACCAAAACATAGTGCTGTTCGAATAAACCAATCAACATTGGCCAAACGATTCTTAAACTCACATTAGCTTTTGCGTCTGTGTAATGAATCTCAGCTTTGTTCTGCTGCTTAATTGCTAACTTGATATCTGAAAGTTCGATGGCTAACTCTGCAACCTCAATGATTGAAGCAACACGCACAATGTCATCACTGCGTTTGGCCTGGTGGTCAGCAGGTAGCACGGCAGAAATCTTGGCGATGGCATTTCTAGCCGAGTTACTGAATTCCCCATTGGCTTGCTTGGCTACCCATTCAGCGCCAAGCCGCAGCGCTTCCAACTCTTCCATTGAGAACATCATAGGTGGGAGAGTGAAGGTGGGTTTCAATTGATAACCAACTCCGGCTTCACCATCAACTTCAGCGCCCTGCGCTTGTAGTGTCACGATATCGCGATAAATGGTGCGAGTACTCACGTTGAGCTCTTTAGCTAGGTGATCGGCAGATACTGGGTATTTATGACAGCGCAATAATTGGAGCAGGTCGAAGAGACGTTGACTTCGGGACATAGGAAAACTCTGAGTACTTAACAGCTTATGAGATTAATGCATTGGTAAGGTGAACGCTACGTTGCTTCATGAATTAGCGTGTTAGGAATAGGGCTTGATTTTATCATTAGTTGCTAATTTATAAGTACTTATTTGCTTGGTTGTGATTTTTAAAATACCTATTGACTTAAAGTTTGCTTGAAGTTTTACACTCTCTAACGTTCAAAACATAACTCAATAGGTCAACAGAATGTCATGTAAAACATTGAATTTTTATAATCCTGAAAAACTTTTTAACCCAACTCCTTTTGGGTTTTGTCATACGGTGAAGACATCCGCGAATGGAGAGTTTATTTTTATTTCAGGGCAAAGTGGTGGTGAAGGGTTAGAACATGAATTAGACAAAGACTTTCGTCGTCAAGTTCAGGTTGTATTATCCAACCTTGATATTGCGTTAAAGGCTCATGAACTGGGCTTTAGCGATGTCGCGAAGATTACAGTGCTAATCGTCGATCATGATTCAGATAAACTGCATATCTGGAGTGAAGAAATGCTCAAACGTTGGTCCCCAAAAAGCTTACCCGCAAGTACATTGATTCCGGTTCCCAAACTAGCGTTAGATGGAATGAAAATAGAAGTCGACGCTGTGGCTTTTAAATCTTAAGCCCCAATAGAGTAGGCAAAGAATAAAGAAAAATTTTCATTATATTAAACCTTGTACTTTCAATGAGATTTAATCTTCGAGGCAATATAAACATGCTAAAAAATTACTTAACGTTAATCGCAATAGGGCTTATTTGGGGCTCACAGTTTGTTTTTCAGGAAATTTCTCTTGAGGGTTTTTCTCCTGTTTGGGTAGGGACGCTTCGAGCAATACTGGGGGCGCTGACCCTTATTGTTATATGCAAAATAATGGGAATTAAAAGTGCGAGTAAGCAATGGGGCCTTTTTGCTCTGATTGGGTTGCTAGAAGCCGCTGTTCCTTTTGTTCTGGTTCCTTGGGCTCAACAAAACCTAACGAGTTCAATCGCGGCTATATTGATGGGCACACTGCCTTTTTACGCTTTACTACTTTCACCTGTGTTTATTAAAGGTGCGACGATAAGTAAAGGGAACACCGTTAGTGTCATAGTTGGGTTTAGTGGGTTATTGATCTTGTTTTCCCCAGAGCTGTCATCGAATACTGGCGCTATTAATTTAGTGAGTTCTGCTGCAATTATCGTTGCAGCCGTATGTTTCGCTATTGCGCTTCTCTTGCTTAATCGTGTACGAGATGTGCATCCACTGGTTGTTGCTCGAAATGTACTTTGTATGGCGAGTATTCAACTACTGTTCATCGCATTTTTAACAGCCCCAATCACAACTGTTAAGCCGTCAGCATCATCAATGTTTTCATTGATTTACCTAGGAGTTCTGTGTGCAGGTGTTGTTTATTATCTTTATATGATGAGTATAAAAAACGCTGGCGCGGTATTCACTTCGATGACTAACTACCTTGTACCTGCAGTGGGTGTTTTGATTGGTGTACTACTTGCGGATGAGTCTGTTCAAACAACAACGTGGTTAGCGTTGGTGGTCATTTTGTCCGCATTGTTTATCAATCAAACTTTAGCTAAAAGTCGATAGCTGTTGTTAAGTGATACCTCAACTCATATCGTTAATGTGAATCATTCTTCAGGGAGGGGGATGTTAATCAGAGGCCTCGTTACTTTAAAGCCTTTTTTGTTGAGTAGATTATTATCAATGAAGCAAAAGGCTTGGCATTTAATCATCTGAACATTGTCATCTATTTTTAACGTATGTCGTTCTGGTTTGTGAGTTGATCTAGATCTAATTTCTAGCTCACAGATCTTGGTAATACAGCTGGTTGGTTAGTTTTTTTAATTTATTTTAAAGCGTAAAATATATTCAGCTTGCAACCGTCTTGGCAACGAATTTGTTCGCCTCGGTTTTTACTTACAAATTATAGGTTTCCTATGTTAAAGAAACTCTCGCTTAAAAATAAATTGGCTATCTCTGCCAGCATGGCCATTATCCTGGGGGGGATTTTGGTCGAAGCTCTTTCTTTCCGGGCTTCATTGCAACGATTAGATACTGAGGTTGAGCAACGTTTAGAAGGGACATCGGCTTCTTATAACCAGTACGTATCGGATTGGATTTTATCTAAAGAGCGTGCGTTGACGTCTCTGTCGAAAGAGTCCCAACAAGAAAGTTTGGTTACTCACCTTAAACAAGTTCGTGACTCAGCCTCCTTTGATAATGTCTTCTTAGCGTTTCCTGATGGTTCGCAAAAGAACGCGAACGGAGTTGTACTTCCTGCAGGTAATGATGACCCTCGCCAATGGGGTTGGTACACCAATGCGGTAGCGAATCCAAGCAAAGTGTTTATGGATAACCCAACGGTTGCAGCTGCCACTGGTGCAAACGTTGTATCGTTAGGTAAAGCGATGCAATTGCATGGCGATCAGGTTGTCCTAGGAGCAGATGTTGAAATTACCGATATTTTAAATAGTTTAGAGAAAGTGATCCTTCCTGGGGAAGGCTACATGTTTATCGCGACTGATAAGGGCACGGTTTACACACACGCTGATACTAAGCTATTGAATAAGAATATCAGTTCACTTGGATTGGATTTTTCTGATGTCCAGAAAGCGCTAGCTAGCGGAAAAAACACAACAATAGAGTTGAACGGAAGCGATTATGTTCTTTACGCGCGTTCTATTGACGGGACGAGCCTGATTACCGTCAGCGTTGTTAATCATGACTCTTTGGTTGCACCGTTATTTGATGCTGTTATTGGCCAAATTTTAGTGACGTTATTTGTAGTGATTGTATGTACGGTGCTGTTTAACCTGTTATGTACCATTCTATTCCGTCCACTTAATCATGTTTCTAACGCTTTGGCACAAATTGCGAATGGTAGTGGTGACTTAACTCAACGTATTCATGTAGAGAACCAAGATGAAGTCGGTGAGTTAGCACAGAATTTCAATACGTTTGTTGGTAGCTTACAGCAGTTAATTGGGCATATTCGTGGTCAATCAGAACAACTGAATAGCCAATCAGAACAAAGCGCACAGCGAGCTAACCTTTCGGTGAGCGAGCTTAATCATCAGCAACAAGAAATCACTATGGTGGCGACGGCTGTAACCGAAATGGCCAGCGCAACACGAGAAATTGCATCGCATGCAGAGCAAACCGCAAAAGCGGCACAAGATTCAGCAACAAGCACCAATAATGGCCACGCGTTAGTGGTTGATACTAAAGGTTCAATCAATAATTTAGCAAATGAAGTTAACGAAGCGGGTAATGTGATTAGTGCGCTAAACAAGCACGCTCAAGAGATTTCAACCGTATTAGCGACAATCCAAGGCATTGCAGAGCAAACGAATTTACTTGCTTTGAACGCTGCGATTGAAGCGGCTCGTGCTGGTGAGCAGGGGCGTGGTTTCGCGGTGGTTGCCGATGAAGTACGTGTTCTATCACAGCGCACACACTCTTCAACAGAAGAAATCAAATCAACGATTGATATTCTACAGCGTACAACGGGTCAAGCTGTTGAGCTTATGGAGAGCAGCTCTAAGCTGGCATTACATTCTGTGGAAGATGCCGACAGAGCTTCTCATGCGTTAGAAGAAATCAACACTGCCGTCGCTTTAATTAGTGACATGGCGACGCAAATCGCGACTGCAGCTGAAGAGCAAACTCATGTGACGGGTGAAATCACTCAAAACATTACGTCTATTAAAGATGTGACCGATCAGTTGGTCGTAGGCTCACAAGATAGCTTAACTGAGTCGAATGAACTTAAGAATCAAGCCGCTAGCTTAAGTGACAAAGTAGCGACATTTAAACTTGCTTAACTGGCTAGCTAGCTGATGCCTGATCAATTAGAGAGCGGTGAGCAATAACCCAAAGCGACGTAGATTACGTCGCTTTTTTTGTACTTAGCCCCTAACGGTTTCGTTATTTTTAATCTGAGAATTCTTGTAGCGCTTTCATCGCGGTTTCAGCTTTATCTTTTTGCACAAAAATATGGTCGTGATAGTAGCCTGCAATAACGTTGGCGCTAATGCCATATGATCCAAGCTTAGTAGCAAAAGCGGCGGTTAATCCGACAGCTTCGAGGCTAGAGTGTACGGATAGTGTGATGAGGCTAAATACACCATCGAAATCTAGCTGGAATTTGGTGGCTACGGATTCTTCGAGAACTAAAGTTAAGCCCTCTTTTTCTCGAAAAGTCGCTATCGGGTTAAGTTGAAAGTAATCCGATTGCACCCCTTTTACAGTGCAAAATACGTAGTTCCCTTCAATCAATTCTGGTGACATGGATTTCAACAGAACCTCTAAATCAGTAATGGCAGTCATGTTTTATTGTCCTATTTGAGTCAACATTATTTCGATTATCATCTTTGCTTAGTTTGAATGGTGTGAACTACGATAGGAATTAATGTGTCATAAGTAAAATGAATAATACTTATTCCATATCAGTATTATTAATGAAGGCAGTTACCTACCAGCTTGTCGACTGTTCCATCTCGTTAGATAGGTGGTCGATAAAGGCTCTTAGCAGTGGTGTGACTTGTTTACGCGTCCCATAAACCGCGTGTACACCGAGCGTTTTAGGTTTCCATTCAGAGAGCAGCGGAACCAACAAACCATTTTTTATCAAGTGTTCTACAGAAGGAAAGGGCAGCAAGCAGATACCGTTACCTTTTCGTGTCGCAGAAAGCAGAACCTCAGATGTATTCGCACTAATATTCCCTTTAATCGGCACCGATTCGAGTCCATTGGGGCCATTAAACGTCCATGCGGTCTTACCAAAGTAACTGAATGACAAACAGTTGTGGTGCGCTAAATCTTGCGCACTTTTTGGGGTGCCGTTCTCTTTTAGATATTGAGGCGACGCGCAAATCACCGAGCGACATTCACCTAGATGTTTAGCAACAATATTAGGGGTAAGTTCGTTAGTGATACGAATCGCCAAATCGATACGCGACTCAACAAGATTGACTGTTTTATCGGTAGAGACAATATCAATTGTTACCTCTGGCCAATTCGCTATGAAGCGGCTGATTACGTCCATCAAGAAGCTATCGACAATGGAATAACTTGCGGTAAGACGCAGTTGGCCTTTTAAGTGCTGGCGGTTTTGATTTCTGATACCTGCTAACGATGCCTCAAGGGCAAGTAACTCCCTTGCGACTTCAAGCGTCTCTTTTCCTGCGCTGGTTAGGCTCAAGCTGCGAGTGGTTCTGTGAAGCAAGCGTGTGTCCATCCAACCTTCTAGCTCTCCTAGATAGCGTGTCACTTTGGTTCGAGAGAGCTCAAGATGCTCTGCGGCCGCGCTTAAGCTGCCACGCTCCACTATTGTGACGAAGACATTCATGGCCTCAAGTTTATCCATTGTTTTTACCATCTAAAGAAAGCGAGTGAATCATAGTATATGTCCGAAAATCGCAACAGTGAAAGTTAATTTGATATCTATTTAATCTAAATTTAATCAAATAAGATGTGTTACATATTCAACGAGCCTATATAGTTTCAGCTCTTAATTACGGAATAAAGCAATGAACAAGTCATCAAACGTTTTTTCAACAACTGCACTATTTTTAGCAACAGCGGCAGTATCGAGTTTTGCTTCTGCTGCTGATTTAAACATCACTCACTATAACCCTGGTGAAAATGCGATATTCCCAGCAAGCTCAGTACTTGTCTCTGGTGAAAAGGAAGTGGTTCTGTTCGATGCTCAATTTAGCGTCGCAGATGGACAGAAGTTGGTGGAACAGATCGAAGCAACGGGTAAAAAATTGTCGATGATTTACATCAGCAGTGGTGACCCAGACTTTTACTTTGGTTTAGAGCCTCTGATGGATGCATTCCCAGGTGTTGATGTCGTTGCCAGTGAGGCGGTAGTTGCGCATATCAAACGAACTAAAGATGCGAAACTAGAATATTGGGGCCCAATCTTAGGTGAAAACTCACCCTCTAAAGTGATTGTTCCGACAGTATTAAACGACACAACGATTAGTATTGAAGGCGAAACCATCGAAGTGAAAGAAATAAACACGCATCAAGCTTACCTATGGGTGCCGTCGGAGAAAACGGTGTTTGGTGGGGTTTCGGTATATAGCGGAGTGCATGTATGGATGGCAGACACGCAGTCGAAAGAGATTCGTCATCAATGGGCACAATCTTTAGAACGAATGAAGGTACTTGAACCAGAGGTTGTAATTCCAGGTCATTACCTTGGTAAGATGCCATCTGGCGTTAACGGTGTTCAATTTACGATTGATTACGTGGCTGACATTGAAAAGGCACTGGAAAGTAAAAACAACCCAACATCCGGTGATATCAGTCGTTATATGAAGAAGGCCTACCCGCAGTTTTCGACAACTGAAGGTGATCTTGAGCTTGGTGCTAAGGTTCTTAGCGGCGAAATGCAGTGGCATTAAAATAAATTTTATTGATACAGTAAGTAACATAAGTGCTCCTATTTAGGGGCATTTTTTGTTTCCTGAGCGTGCGGTTTTGTATTTGATCAAAGTGAAGCGACGACGGTTGAGTTTATAGGTGATAGTGCCAATCATGAAATAGTTGTTGCATAAGAGTTGGCATGACGCGTAGCGTGTATGTGTTTGGGCTATATATGTGTCAATTGACGATATTAAGTTCTTTGTCAGTGAGTGTTCCTAACGGGTAAATCATGTATATTTGCGAGCCAAATATGCTTAATCGAGTACAAAGTTTTATTACTTATATGATTGAAACCTCACTGATCATGAATGATGTATAATATACTCAATAAGAACCATATAAAAACAACCATACAACTAGTCATGTCAGGGCCCAGAGTGCAAAGAATTTCGTATGAACGCTATTCGTAAAGTTTATCAGTATGCAGAACCAAACCTTTCCCTCGTTGGTTGGATGGGTTTTGTCGGCTTCCCAATCTATTATATTGTTTGGGAGTTTCTGTTCCCCCAACCTTATGAAAACTTAACGTTGCGCTTGTTATGCTCTGTATTGTTCTTCGGGATCATTTATCGTAATCACATCCCGTGTGAGTGGAGAAAATATCTTCCGGTCTATTATCAAGTGGCAATTACACTCTGTCTACCGTGCTTCTTTTTCTTCATGTTGTTAATGAATAATTGGTCCAATGTTTGGGTTATGTCGTTCATGTCCGCCATATTCCTTCATATTTTACTCGTGCATGTAACGAGGGTTATGTTCGCGCAGACCTTTGCTGGAATCAGCATTGCTACAATAGGTGCATGGGCGGCGCAGGGCTTTTATCTTGAACTCACAATGAACTGGACGCACGTGCCTATCTTTTTGTTCATTTACTTGTTTGGTAATTTATTCTATTTCCGTAATCAGCTAGAGCATGAAGCGAAGGTGTCTTTGGCTAAGTCGTTTGGTGCAGGTATTGCGCACGAGATGCGAAATCCTCTTAGTGGCCTATTGACCTCAATTGATGTCATGCAGTCTATATTGCCGAATCCAAAAGCTGGTCATCACAAGGGGCAATATGTTCTGAGCGATGAAGAAGTGAGGCAGCTACGAGAAGTGAGTGATGAGGCGATGAATATCATTCATTCAGGCAACGAAACCATTGATCTGTTGTTGACCTCAATTGATGAGAACCGTGTATCCCGTTCTACCTTTGAAAAGCATTCGGCGAAAACGGTGGTCGGTGATGCGATAGATAGTTTTAACTATAAACGTGCGTCAGATAGACAAGCAATATCTCTGGACATACAGGGGGAGTTCAGTTTCTTAGGCAGTGATACTTTATTGAAGTATGTGATGTACAATTTGTTAAAAAATGCGTTCCATCACCGTAGCCCAGAAGAGTTCCATATTCATGTTTCTATAAAAAGTGATGATATCGCTAATCAAATAGTGGTTTCCGATAACGGTTCTGGTATTTCAAGTGATGTGATTCGACGCATATTCCAAGACTTCTATACGACGGGGAAATCGGGAAGCTATGGCTTGGGCTTGCCATTTTGCCAAAAGGTCATGAAGTCATTTGGTGGCGAAATAAAATGCCAGTCTGAAATAAATGAGTGGACACAGTTTACAATGACTTTCCCGCAGCTTACTTCGAACGCAGTAAAAGAGATTAAGAGTGAGCTGACAAAATTAAAGAATGTGTTGATGGTGAGCGAACAAAACATACTCACTGCTAAAGTTAGGGAATTAGCTCGCACTATGGGGTTTGAATTAACGGTTCTAGATGTTGCCTCAACACTCAACAGAAAAGAGTATCAATTTGAGTTCGATTTGATTTTTGTTGATATAGAGAGCTTAGATTTAAAAGCGAATTACCTAGATAGAATGGAATCTTTACTGTCATTCACGGAATCTCGTATCGTCTATTTGTATGAGTATTCCCCGCTAAAACGTGTCCACAATGTATCTTTTGAACCTATTTGGGTTGAAACTCAAGTGTGGCTTTTGAATACCCAAACGACAGTTGATCGCCTACTGTTTGAGTCTAGTTATGCGATATCTTCCACGTCTGTAAAACCGTTAAATACGACTAACAAGCGTACAATTATGGTCGTCGATGACAATGAATCCTTACGTCGTTTTACCGCTATGCTGTTGGAAAAACAAGGCTTTGATGTTATTCAGAAAGAAAATGGTCAGCAGGCACTAGATGCTTTGGATACTGATCATATCGATTTAATTCTGATGGACATCGAGATGCCAATTATGGATGGTGTTGAAGCCTCTCGTCGTATCCGAAGTGCAAACAAAGCGTTCTCCTCTGTGCCTATCATTGCGCATACGGGGGATAGCTCTCCTGTCACTCTGGAGAAGATGGATCTTTCAGGCATGTCTGATTTTATTGTTAAGCCGGCGGACAAGAACCGATTATTTGATAAAATTGCACATTGGATTTAGTTTATCGTTACAAGGGTGTTTGCTGTTTTTCATACATAACAAGCGACAAGAAAGAGCTCAGTTAAATGCTGGGCTCTTTTATATTGCGACATGGTAGAGTGCGTTTCGTTCAATCGTCTTTATTGATTACATGAACGGTATTATTAAATGAACTCTAACTCAGGGTGATGAAATGCTTCATCGCATACCCTGAGAACGTGGTCTATATCTTGCGAAGTCATGTCAGCATTCACTGAGAAGCGGATGATGTTCTTGTTTTTTCCAGTTGCAGGGCGACAAAATACAGCACCAAACACATTCCGCTCTTCGAGAAAGTCACGCACATGCTCCGTGTTTCTTTCGCTACCGCATTCTAAGGCCACGATTTGTGACTCGCTACGAATGTTAAAGCCTATTTGTTTTAGGCCTGTTGTGAGCGTTTTGACTCGTTTGAATAAGGTGTCTCGCTTATCATCAGAGTTTTTGATTACCTCTAACGTTTTTTCTAAGCGAATGACTTCTTGTGGCAGCACGGTAGAGCTGAAAATCGCTGGGTAAGCGACAAATGGAAGGGTCTCTGACAGCCGTTTAGGTCCAAGAATGGCACCGGCACGATAAGCGAATGTCTTGGCTAAACTCACGGTAATAAAATCCACTTTGTTAGTCAGCCCTAAAGATTGAACCAAACCCGCCCCATTTTTACCATGAGTACCTAACGAGTGCGACTCATCAACGACCAAAGCACAGTCAAACTCTTGCGCCATTTCGTAGATGTCGCGTAGTGGGGCAATAGTGCCAATGGTGCTATAAACAGAGTCGACCACAATCACGCCTGATCCATTACGTTGGATCTGTTTACGCAGATGATTCATGTTGTTGTGCATAAACGGGTAAGCATGAGCTCCAGCAGCACGAATTCCTTCCCATAGGGACATGTGTGCAAAGAAATCGATATACACCGGAGTATTAGGTGGGCAGATAGTTTGCAACAGCCCAATATTAGCAGCCCAACCAGATTGGGACAGCAAACAGGTTTCCATCCCGACATAGGCTGCGAGTTCGGTTTCAAACGCTGGCTTAGATTGTTCATCTTGCAAAAATATGGCAGACATCACTACATTATCATCGTGCTTTGAGATCGCATCCCTATGTGCTTTTTGGATGTTCACGTTATGCGATAGTGATAGGTAGTCATTACTCTGCATAACCACGGCGTTCGACTTGGGGCGTTTCCCTAATACCAAGTGCCTTTGGTTTTTGTTTGGGGTAATGAGGTCTTGAACATAAAAGTTCAAGCGTTCTTCGATAAAGGAAGGTAATGGTTTATTTCCAAATTTATTACTCATAATAAGTTCTCTTCGAATACAGGAAAACGCCAGCGCTGACGGATATATACTTAGAAAAAATAAATGAGCTGTCATTGGCCGAGTTGCATAATTTAGCGCCCCCTTGCAAACTCAGCATTTCAGGGTTTTAAGGTAAGTGTTTTTCCTTACAGTCCCGGGGAACTACGCTCGTTGTAATGAGCATAATAGTCAGTGTTTTTATGACAAAAAGCGATGAACAACTTGGTGACTTAATAGTCATAAGCAAAGGACATAAAATCAAAAATTCAGTTTGAACATTGATGGGTAATTCCGATTAAGTCGTCTAATTAATGCTTTACTTCCCCTTCGATCGAATAACCAATATTGATACGTAAGCAATGGTTGTAAAGTTCTAGATTGTTGAACGAATAAAATACTGAGGTGATATTAATCTCATATTAGAAGGTGGTTATTTATTGTGCTTTGTTGAGTTTGATATCAAATCAAGTGGCTGATTTAATTAGATATACGATAAAAGTCTCAGAAGTTAACATTTAGAAAACTAAAGTATTAAATTCCGTTGTTTTTGTTTTTGGTAGGTTTAAGTTCTGCTGTGATTGTCGGGAGGAGAGCATTTTTAGCCATATGTGTGAGTTTCGAAGTGGGTTATCTTGCTGATTAGAAAGAATAAACCAATTGTTCAAATAAAAAAGTTGGCGAAAATCAGAAGCTTGGCATACACTTTCCTTGTAAATGACCTTATCTCTTTGATTGAATAGGGTAAATGCTTTGGCGCTACTGGTGATGGTAGCAATGTATAACATAGCTTTGAGGAAAGTTTTATGGCACTCACGAAGGCCGATTTGGCTGAGAACCTGTTTGAAACACTCGGATACAGCAAGCGGGATGCCAAGGAAACGGTTGAAGTGTTTTTCGAGGAAGTTCGTAAAGCACTTGAAAATGGCGAACAGGTAAAACTGTCAGGTTTTGGTAACTTTGATCTTCGCGAAAAAAACGAGCGACCAGGTCGTAACCCGAAAACTGGTGAAGACATTCCAATTTCTGCTCGACGTGTTGTTACTTTTAGACCGGGACAAAAACTAAAGGCCCGAGTCGAGAATATTAAAATCGAAAAGTAGCCAAGCAATAGACCACGCCAAGCGTGGTCTTTTTGTATCTAGAACAAAGAAAAATAAAGGGCTGTGACTTCAGCCCTTATTAGTATCTATTAGATTACAGTTGTAGACGCGTTATGCCGCTTTGATGTGAGTTGTGATATACGGTTGCCATGCTTGTTGGTAAAGCTCTAGAGACTGGCGTCTTAAGCTATTGATTTGTGCAGCTTCGATGTCATTCATCGGGCGTTTTTCTGCAATCGCGTGACGCTCAATACCTTGGATGATTTCATATAGTTCATGCTCAGGGCCGCTTTTCACATCAGCAATTGCTTTTAGGTGAAGCTGAACTTCAGCAATGATGTTGGTTTTAGGTAAACGAACCAACAAGTTAAGGTCACGGTAGCCAGAGTCAGCAGGAGACTTAAACTTGTTTTTCAATTTCACTACGTCCGCTTCACGGCTTAGCGATTCGTACACTTCAACCAAACTCTCTACGTCGTTTGCGATGATCGTTGCACGAGCTAGGTCGGTAATTCTTGTTACATCGCCATCAAGCTCAAGGTCAATCTTTTCTTGTGCGCGAGATTGAGATTTAACGCCTGCGAATAGGGCTTCTGAGTTAGTGAGTAGGGCGGTACTTTTACAGATAGTTTCTAGCTCAGCTTGTGCTTGGTGAGCTTTGCTGTAAAGAATGTCAAAGTCAGTGTAAGGCTGAGTCGGACGCGAGTCGAATGCTTTAATGCCGTATAGGCCACTTAGGCTATGGCGGAATACGTTAGATGAAACTTGATTTTGCGCAGGTGTGCGCGATTGATCAGTTGAACTCGTTGAAACAGGTGCTGCTGCGAATGCAGGCGCTCGGCTCAATACTAGAAGCATTAGGGCCGTCGTACGGAGAAATACACTCATTCAAACTCCAAAATACAAGGTTACAAAAACGGATAGTCTAAAGGGGTAACCAGTAACGCATAAGAGTGAAAACAGCCTAACTAAACTCACTATATATTAAATGGGGCTAGTTGAGGTAGAAACCAACTCTAACGTTTAATATTGCTTTAAAATGTGAACATATAGACAAATAATTCAAGCATTTGCCCCTTCTGTTTAAGAATGTTGAACTCAGTCAGTGTTTAATTTTTAGCGAGTCTAACTGGCAATTTTAAACCAAGCGAAGGTTGCTCTTACTTCTCTATACTGTACCCTTGCAGTATGACTGTTTAACATGAACGAAAGATGAATAATCCTGAATTTTGGCACAATAAATGGGCAGCCAACCAAATTGGTTTCCACCTTGAAGATGTAAATCCACTTCTGATTGAATTTTGGGAAAAAACTAACCCTAATTACGAGAAGAGTGTGTTTGTTCCACTTTGTGGTAAAAGCGAAGATCTGATCTGGTTAGCGTCTAAGCATGAAGAGGTTCAAGGGGTTGAATTAAGCCAGATTGCGGTTCGCGCATTTTTCTCAGAGCACTTTTACACACCGACTGTGACTCAAATTAATGGCCAGCATGAGCTCTACCAGTTCGACGAACTGAGTGTTTACACGGGTGATTACTTCACAGCGCCAATTCAGCCTGTTGACATTATTTATGATCGCGCTTCTTTAGTGGCTCTGCCTGCTGAGATGCGAGTGCAGTATGTAGAGCGTTTGAAACAACTATTGAAGCCGGGTGGTAAGATTCTTCTGGTGACTCTGGATTATGATCAAAACGAGATGGCAGGGCCTCCGTTTAGCGTACCTAAACTAGAAATCGATCAGTTGTTCGCGGGATACAAAATCACATTGTTGAATCAAGATATTGCAGACGATGAACATCCTAAGATTGCTAAGAAAGGCTTGTCGCGTTTCTGTGAAGAAGTGTATTTGATTGAGTCAGACGCTTAATTTCAATGGGCTTTCAAGCGAAAAGAGCGCTCAAATAAAAAGATAACACCAACAAAAAGACAGGCTCGATAGCCCGTCTTTTTTATTGTTCAGATTTGAACTCGTGATTGTTCAGAATTGAATAGCGGGTTAATAAATCACTTTTACTTTAGCAGCGCTTTTAATGGCATCTTCGATTGCTGTTTCTGTGCTGTTACGACGAGTTAACGCCACACCAAGACGACGACGACCATCAATGTCAGGCTTACCAAACAGACGAACTTGTGTTTGTGGTGCGTCTAGCACTTCTGCAAGGCCTTCAAAGCGGATATTCGTTGAAGTGCCTTGCCCTAGGACAACCGCAGAGGCACAAGGACCATACTGAGTGATTGTTTTGATCGGCAAACCAGTAAAGGCACGAACGTGCAATGCAAACTCTGATGAGTCTTGAGACATTAATGTCACTAAGCCAGTATCGTGTGGGCGAGGGGATACTTCGTTGAAGATAACGTGATCGCCTTTAACGAACAGTTCAACACCGAAGATACCGTGACCGCCTAGTGCGTTAACCACTTGTTCTGCTGTGTATTGCGCCGCTTTCAAGGCATTGTCTGACATCACTTGTGGTTGCCATGATTCACGGTAATCACCGTCTTCTTGGCGGTGACCGATAGGCGCACAGAAGTGTACACCATCAACAGCGCGAACGGTTAACAGAGTGATCTCATAATCAAAGTCGATGAAGCCTTCAACAATCACACGACCTGCGCCAGTACGACCACCTTCTTGTGCGTAGCCCCAAGATTTCTGGATGTCTTCTTCAGTTCTGATAATGCTTTGGCCTTTGCCTGAAGAACTCATTACAGGCTTAACAACACAAGGCATACCCACGAATTCAACAGCAGCGGCGAAGTCTTCGAAGGTGTCTGCAAAGCGGTAAGGTGAAGTGCTCAGTTTTAGCTCTTCAGCTGCAAGACGACGGATACCTTCTCGGTTCATTGTCATTTTCGTCGCATTAGCCGTTGGAACAACATTCAAGCCTTGTGCTTCTAGCTCTACCAATTTGCTGGTGGCAATAGCTTCTATTTCTGGAACCACATAATCTGGTTTTTCGAGTTCAATGACTGCTTGCAGTGCATCGCCATCTAACATGTCTAATACATGGCTACGATGTGCAATTTGCATTGCGGGTGCATTAGCGTAACGGTCACATGCAATAACTTCCAAACCTAAACGTTGGCACTCGATAGCAACTTCTTTGCCGAGTTCACCTGAACCTAATAGAAGTACACGAGTAGCATTTTCACGAGTAGCAGTACCAAACATAGATATTCCTTCCGACCTTATGAACGATTGATTGAAAACGGGGTGATCATACTGATTTACATGACAAAAGCAAACGTTTGCTTTTGTTGTTCCGTTCATTACAGGCATAAAAAAAGCAGCTCCGAAAAGTAGGGCTGCTTATTTAAAAATATTGTTAACCAGATGTACTTAGATTGCTAAGTAAGTCACTGGAATATCGGGGTTAATTGCTTCTAACGTAGACTGAGTATCGGCTAGGTGACTGATGCTACCATCAGCAATCTCAACTAAGGCAGCGTTTTCAATTTGTTCGAAATCGAAGCCAGCCATCTTAAGTTGAACCAAGGCGACTTGTAGCGGCGGTAGGCTTGGGTTGAATGCCGCGTTTTCTGCGTAAGCACCGGTGAACATCTCACCCGTTGTCAGTTGTAGTGAAACACCACTTAGGTTCTTAGTGTAAGGTGCGTGGCTGCGGTTTAACGCTTCTAAGGCACGGACGACAAGCGGGGTCGTTTCACCCGACTGATATTCATGATTCAGTTTAGCCATTAATCCCGTTGTGATGCCTAGATCTGCTGGACCGAATGAATCTGGCAGGTATTCTTGCAGTGACATTTCATCGCGTTGTGGAAGCTGAACTTTGAGCTCTTTTGCTGTCGTCAGTTCGTTCATGAATTGGCGGCAGTGTCCACAAGGGCTGAAGTTGATTGTGATATCCGAGATACCTTCTTCACCTTTCATCCAAGCATGGCTGATCGCAGATTGCTCAGCGTGTACGGTTTGGCCAAGTTGAGCTCCGGCGATTTCAAGGTTTGCACCAAAATACAAAGTACCAGACAAACCACGCACGATTGCACCAACATAGAAGTTTGAGAGCGGTACGTAAGCATAGGCTGCAGCAAAAGGAAGCAACGCAATACGCAGTTCGTCATCCGCTAATCCACTTGCTTGCAGTAGGCTGGCAAATTGTTCTGGAGAGAATGTTGCGTCAAAGTTGTCTGCTAATACGATGTCGCTTAAAAGTACTTGAATTGAAGAGGGAGCACTTTCCAGCGCCAGGGTAATACGACTGTTCATGTTGAATCCTTAATTGACCTTAGACTTTAATCTTATGCAATGTTCAGGATATTTCTGTGACTATTATCACTATTTCAATTCCATTGTTACATTGTATTGCATAATTAGAGTGAGGTCACAAATGAAATCGATTGCAAGATTGAAAACAACACGTGATATCGCATTTATTGTCCAAAATAAGAAGCCCAAACAGACACTGAAATAAACAGAATACTGCTTGGGCTGATTTGGTCTTGAAAACACTTGTAAGCGATTAAAAGAGCTTGCAAGTGTTGTTTGGTGGAGGCTTATTGCTCGTATCTTGTCATCTGGCTAGTTAAGAATAGAGCCAAACCACGACGGAAAACACGCTAGGGGCAATGATTGAAGTGATAACCCCGCAAAGTACCAATGCCAATGAACTGAATGCGGCATCTTCTTGGTTCTTTTCTGCACAAGTCGCGGTGCCCAACGCGTGAGAAACCGTACCCATGGTTAAACCTCTGGCAACTGGGCTCTTAATGCCAATCAGGTTGTAAATAGGGTAAGCAAAAATCGCCCCGAATAGGCCGACAATCAAGACCAAAATTGCCGCAATGGCTGCTTCACCACCTAAATGGCTCGATACTTCCATCGCGATAGGTGTAGTGACTGATTTACCCAATAAACTCGCAATCAAGCTCAAATCCGCTTTGAAAGCTACAGCAATTAATGAGGTTGTAGTCATCGACATCACACTGCCTAATGTGCAGGCAAAGGTAATAATACGCCAGTTAGCTCTGATTTGAGGTAACTGTTCATACAAAGGGTAAGCAAGTGCAACAACCGCAGGTTGAAGCATGTAAGTAATCCAAGTGTTGTCTGCGTAATAGGCTTCAAAGGGTACTTTGAAGAACATTAGAACTGGGATAATGATGCCAATACTGATTAACAAAGGATTACACAGCGGAGAGTTCACTTTTTGGCTTACCCAACGAGCAAACAGAAATACCACAATAGTCAGTAGAATCCACATGACTATTTACCTCTCGAAAGTAAGCGGTCTAAGAACCAGGATAACGAAACCAAGACGATGAGCGTTCCACCAACGGCACTGGCCATGATTGGCAGTGCATTGGCGATAAGCAATTCGAAGTGATCCATTAACCCAACACTGATTGGAACGAACAACAAGATCATCAAACGAATAATCAAGCTGGCGCCGGGCTGTACCCAGTGCGGAGGGACAATACCAATCACCATGGCGGAAAACAGAATCAACATGCCAAAAATACTACCGGGAATTGAGGTTTCCAAAAATTGCTGTAATGCGTTACCTGCTGTGAGAGCACCAATGATTAAGGTGAAGGAGATTAAGCAGTAAACCAGTTGGATCAATCTTTCTTTCAAAGTGTCATGTCTCTTGATAATGGAATTAGCTAGCTAACTTTTCAACGTACTGATAAACCGCCTTTAAGATCGCCATTTTCTTCTCGTCACTTTCATGTTCGTGCGCGAGATTTTCTAGATTCAGCATGTACTCTTCTAAGCGGCTCTCATAGAACTCACGACAATGGTTCGCCCATTTCAATTGTTCAGATTCGTCGAGCGTCCATGGGAAGTGGCGAGCGCGATAACGGAATAACAAAGGCTTAATTCGTTCGTCACTAAAAGTAATATCTAAAGCCGCCAAGTTGTTCGGGTCTGTTTCACGAATGATGTTCATCGCCGTTTTATCGGCTGGTGAGAAGAAACCATCGTAAAGGTGAGTGTCGACATCGTCACTCTTCTCGTACTCTCTTTCTTGTGAGTACAAACCAATCAATTTTTCACGTATTTCTGGATGTTCGCGTAATAGTGCCAAGTTTTTCAAACATTGCTGACGGTCGATACCAATAGTTTCCGCGTTTTCTGCGGTCAGCGTTTTTGCTGGCGCAAGAATAGGGCACTTGTTTAAATGAACCAATTTGATTGGTACTGGTAACTCGTCTTCAGCAAGTTCAGTGCGCTTAGTATAGAGCCTGTCACGTAAAGCTTCTGAATCTAGGTCAAATAAAGGTGTTGGATCTTTTGCTAAATCCACAACGATAACGGCATTTTGGTTGGTTGGGTGCCAAGCCATAGGCACAATCCAGCTGGTGTAATTACAATCACGGCCGAACATGCCTGATACGTGCATTAGAGGTGTCATGTTTACGATGTCGACTAACTCATTCAATTTACGCTTGTGGCGCATGTTATAGAGGTAATCAAACATCTTAGGTTGTGCGGCTTTTAGCTTTTTCGCTAATTCGATGGTTGCGATAACATCGGCCATCGCATCGTGCGCGTTTTCGTGTTCAATGCCATTTGCCACAGAGAGGTGTTCCAGTTTGAAACTTGGGAAGCCTTCGTCATTCTCTGGCCAAACAATACCTTCAGGGCGAAGTGCATGTACGGCGCGCATCACGTCGAGTAGATCCCAGCGTGAGTTACCGTTTTGCCAACTCCATGCATACGGGTCAATGAAGTTACGGTAACAGGTGTATCTCGTTACTTCGTCATCGAATCGGATGCTGTTGTAGCCAAGGCTTGTGGTGTTTGGCTTAGCAAGTTCGGCATGAATCTTAGCGATAAATTCAGGTTCAGGTAGGCCTTGAGTCATTGCTTTTTGTGGCGTGATACCAGTGATCAATGCCGCCTCAGGTGCAGGCAGGTAATCAGCAGGAGGCTGGCAATAGATAACCAAAGGCTCTCCGATAACATTGAAATCTTGGTCGGTACGAACCCCCGCAAACTGACTTGGACGGTCTTTTGCCGGGCTCACGCCCCATGTTTCGTAATCGAAAAAGAAGTAGGTTGGCTGATTATCTGAACTCATTGAATTTCCTGAACAGCAAGCGGGGGCCGTTTACTGTGGCTAAAGGTTAGTTTTGCTCAGTATCTGACAGGATGTGGTACGCGTGCAACCCAGATCACAAATAAATTGCCGGAAAACGGTGCTTTACTATTCAATTGAGTCGCGTGGGTATGCTTTTGAATCCCGTTGAGACCGTTTCTTAGTCAATACAATCTGTCTATTGTTCGTTTAATCCGACGGTGGGGAGAGTATCAATTTGACTTTCTGTTTCATGGTTAACTCTCGGTTCCTCAAATCTTTGAATATGGCTTTCCACTCTTGAAAGGTTACCGTTATGGGGTTGAAACTCTCTATAGGTTTGGTGACGCCGTAACGAACGGTTTCCACTTCTGGTTCAAAAGTGCCAAATAACTTGTCCCAGATAATAAGCACGCCAGCATAGTTCTTATCGATGTATTGCGGGTTTCTGCCGTGATGAACCCGGTGATGTGATGGCGTGTTGAAGAGGTGTTCCATCGGGCCTAAGCTTCGTATCCACTGGGTATGCACAAAGAACTGCAGTCCAAGGTTAAGCAGCACCACAAACACCACCCATTTAGGATCAAAACCTATGATGACTAGTGGTACCCAAAATAACCACATACCCGCGATTGGGTACATTAAACTCTGACGAAATGCGGTACTGAAATTCATGCGTTCTGAACTGTGATGCGCGACGTGTGCAGCCCACATCCAGCGAACTCGATGGCTTGCTCTGTGAAACCAGTAGTAAAAAAAGTCCTGCAGAACCATTAATACAATGAAACTCGACACACCCATTTCAATATCCATTAAGCGCCAACCAAATAGCCAAAGATAAAGTTGAATGATCAGCAACCCGGTTAATAAATCGGATAGCTGATGCATGCCTGCTAGCGTGAAGTTACACATGACTTCCGATAGCTTGTAACTTGAATTGTCTGGTAATTGGCCTTGCTTCTGACCAATAAAATACTCGGCCAGCATACAGATTCCGAATAGAGGTGCTAATACTAACAGTAGCCATTCCGGGTGATTGATCAATGCGTCGAAATTCATTTCTGGTTCCTATTCGTATACTCGTGTTTGAGAATCAGAGCTGGAGTGTTGCTTCTACCAGCGAGCAAAGTGATCTTCCGTTAGGCCGATTACACTGTCGAGCTCATGGGCTATACCGTCGTTGTCTTTAATTGAGCCAGAAAAGTGACCGATAAACTGACGGAAGTTACTTTTGAGCAGCCATAAGTTGAGCTTTTCGCTGCGGTTATTAAGGGGTGTAAAGGTTAGGTTAATGCGTCCATCTTGTGATGTTATCTGCCAAGGTAAATCCGCATCTTGGCGATTGAACGTAAACTGTACTGAGTTAAGAAGATGTCTGGTTCCATTCACCCACAATACATTTTCGCATCCCCCAGTTTCATTGACACCTGCCGCGAGGTTGAGGCCGATGTCGGCATTATTGGATTGTGTGTTGATGCTGGCCCACCGCCAACTGGTTTCGCGCCTCATGTATCCCGCAGAGAAATCATAGCCAGCACGAGCTTGCTCTAGGGAAATAGGTTGTTGGTTAATCTCAAGGCTGCCTATTACTTTTAACGCGTTATGCTTTTGGGTGTAGGTCCAACCCGAGTAACCCGTTGGGCTACACATCGCTATGGGTAAGCTATTCGTCTCAGGTTCTAAAGTGATCTCGGCCTTGATGTGCTTGGTACTCAAGCTAACTTTCCATTGTCCTCCTGCAATATCAAAGGTGATGCGTTGGTTTGCAATGGACGTTGTACCGTCAAATGGCGAAGTAGCCACCTGTTTATCAAACCCTAACGGCCTTAACCAAGAGCACTCTTCTAGGTGGTTATTTTCGATGTCGTACAGATAACAAAATGCCGAGCCCAAGTAGCGAATATCTGCAATAGCAACACCGATGATGTGTGTCTCGGTAACAATGCTTACAAATTGAAATTGCTTGTAATGGAAGTGCTTCTGCCAAGGGGTTGCTTTTGCATCCATTGTATTTCGGTAGTCAAAGTTATCGATATTCAGTTGTTTAGGGATACCATCAAAATGTCCAATTGTCGGCTGACCATTAAAATCAATCAAACTGTGTGGGGCTGGATTCGTTTTTATCATTGCGATGGTTCACATAAATTTAACAATTGACAGTATTGTGCGACGAGTAACGTAGAATTTGGAGGTCAAATTCGGACAAAAATTGCGGTGAATCACGACTTTGCTACGGCACATTAGTTATGCGCGCGCTCTTATAAGGAGGGACAATTGGAAATTATCGCTGAATACATGCCAACGGAGCATCGCCACCAATTAGGCACATTGGATGTCGCGTTGTTGCTGAATACACTAGCGCAAAGAGGCGCCGACATTGACACGCTGCTTGCTAGTGCTGGGTTAGAAAGCCTAGATTGGCAAAACCCAAATGGGAAGCTGACTTACGCGGATAAACTGTCCATCTTCAGTGTGGCTAACCAAAGCTTTCCACATGATGGTCTGGGTTTATGGTTGGGAGAACATGCTAGCTTGAGCCATTTTGGTGTGTTGGGTTATGCATTGTCGACCAGTCACAACGTAGGCGAAGCTATTAAGTCTGGCTTTAAATACCTGCGATTAAATGGGCCTATATTCTCGGTTAAGCTGATTGTTGATACTGAATACGCGGTAATTCAAATTGAAAACACCTTGGAGGTAGGAGAGTTACTTCCATTCTGTAACGAGTATTTCCTTAGTTCGATTGTTTCGTTGTTCAAGGAGTTAACGGGAGACCAATTAGCCATTCAAACACTCTCTTTCCCTTATGACCAGCCAAGTTACGCCAAGCTTTATGAAGAGCGTTTTCAATGTCCGGTGGTTTTTGGAGACAATTTTTGCGAACTGCGCTTTGGCGCTTCGGTTCTATCAAAAACATTAGCCACGCGTGATACCACAACGCTCAAACGCTACCTTGCTTCTTGTCAGTCGATAGTAGAAACTCTCGATTCAAAGCATTTGCTGACGAGTCAGATCAAAACGATCTTCTATCAAACAGCAGGTAACTTCCCGACTATAGAGCAACTCGCGGTAGAGTTTGGTTGCAGCTCTCGCACACTCAGACGAGAACTGGTCTCTCACAATTCCAACTATCAAACATTACTTACCGAAATCCGAGTTGAGTTAGCCAAAGAACTACTGCTCGGTACAACCATGAACATCGACGATATCGGTGAAAGACTCGGTTATAGTGATCCTGCAAACTTCAGAAGGGCGTTTAAAGGTTGGCTGCACAAAACGCCCACGCAGTTTCGTGACGGCTTAAGTTAAAGCGTTACTTGCTAAAAAACTGCTCCCGGAAATCGGTGACTTGCTGTTGATAGTAACTGTCCCATTCTTGTTGAGTCCAAGCTGCATAATTTGATGAGCGTTGAGAGTCTAAGGTCGCTTTGAGCTGATCAAGCTGCTCGTTATAAGCCCTCACAGCCTGGTGTTGTTGCGTCATTTGCTGTTCGCGCACGGCAATATTATCGGCTTGTGCTTCATCTAAATATGTCTCTTGAAGTTTTGACTTGATAGTCGCTAACTCGCTAGAGCTGTAGCTGTTCGGTAGCAAGGAGACCGCAAGTTCGTATTTTTGAGACGGAGTCTCTACGTTTAATGTTTCTGTTTCATTCTCCCATTCAGCGATCAGCTCTTGGTAGTGCAACACAAAATCAGTCGCTTCAACTTCCTTAAGTGTGCTTGCACTGAGCGTAAAGTCCAAATGCGTAAATTGATCAGCAAATATCTGGTGGGCTAGCTCTCCCCAAACCTGTTCTGCAGACTGCTTAAACAGCTCAACACGCTCTTCCAGAGAGTCGATGGATTCGAGTGGAATCGCGCTTTCTGCTACTTGCCAGTCGGCAGAAAGTTGTGGGTAGTCGCTCAATAACTTCAGCCATTTTTCTGGTAAGTCAAATTTCAACTGGGCGAGTTGTTCAGTGCAGTTATCAGCTTGTTGGCAAAGTCTCCAAAATTCATCGAGTTGATTCACCAGCGCCTTACCTTCAAGTTCAGTTAAGTTCTCTGCATACGCTTTTTCGTGTGGTTTTTTCGCTTGGATTTGTGTACCTCGCGAAGCTGAATTGGATATGGGACGATTGTCATCAGTCGTTTTAGAAACGTGCTGTTTTGCTTCTGTGTGTTGGGAAGAAGAGAGCGGCGTTTCAGTCGATTTTGATGACCATGAATAGCCAACAATGCTCGTCACAACGACGAGCATTAGGATTAATATAACTCGATGCATCATCTGTTCACCGCATTACTTGATGACAGCACTAACAGGGAAGTGATCTGAAAGGTTGTAGTGCTTCCATAATTCACTGCTGGTCGAGCGAGGAATATCAACGCGGTTATTGTTGTGAGCTTTTTGCGCGTACTCTGAACTCACCACCACGTAATCCAAGTATTCAACATTCTCCCCACCAGACATAGGCTCGCCAGCAAAGTTATTGATGCGAGGATCAAAGGTTGAAGCGGTATAACCTGAATATTCTGGCTCAACGGCTTGCAGGTTAGCGAACATCTGTTGGTAGTCACCTGGGAACTTAAGCTTGTTCACGTTGAAATCACCGCTGTAAATCACCGTTTCTGATGTTGGTATCTCCAGTGACTGTGCAAGCTCTCGCATCTGTCTAAACTGGCGCTGTCGGTAATCACGAGCCGTGTCCGTATCGAACGAAGCAGTATGAGTGCCGAACACATGGTAGGCCTGACCGTTCTTAATGATCTCAGCGTAATTCACGCCTTTATCCGCGAAACAATCCGTTCCCGTGCAATCCGGGAAAACGTATTGTGCTTCATTAACAATTGGATAGCGGCTAACGATGATCACGCCACCGTCGTAGATGTTGATACCATCTTTGTCGAGCATTTTGGTTTGGTAAGGATACTCTTTCGCGAGTTCACGCAAAAACTCGCCTCGTCCGTTGGCGAAGACTTCTTGAAGCGCCAACACGTCGTAGCCTTTAACATATTGAGGGATGAGATCGTAACGGTCACCAATGTGAGAAGCGATAGCGGGTAGGGCCCAAATATTGTAGGTCATGACTTTCAGCGTGTTGGCGTCTGGCTCTGGCTGTTCGTCCAATTTCTGCGGGGTGATGGTGTAGTAAATATCATCGTAGCGAGCGGTTGAGTCAGCTTTGAGCGCCAGTTCTGTGTTTTCGTAAAAAGCATCGGTCGAACGACGGTGAATGTTGCGGTCATCGTGCAGTGCTAAACCAATGTCGGCCGCACTCAAACCATGTTGTAATGATGAGTTATACCAATGCCCCTCCATGGTTTGATTCAGTGTGACTGTTTCTCCAATGGAATTTGAAACCACAGTGTCAAACTCATACGTTTCCCCAGATTTTACGCCAGTCCAACGATTGAAACTGATCAATTTTTTGGTCTCCCAAGGCCCTATTTGTTCGACATGCTGTTGCCACTCGCTACCGAGTTCAAGTAAGTCTGTACCACTGTGACGAGCTTGAATGGTCATGATTTGATTGGTGTTGTTGGTGAGGTACACATCTGTATCTGCCATTGCGGACGTCGAGGCGATTGATGTTGATGCCATTAGTGCAGCTAACCAAGTCCATTGAGCTTTCATGTGTTACGTTATCCTTACTGATTGATGTTTAGAATAACGTAGTCAAAACTTATGACATTGGAGTGATAACTCTAGGCGTTTGTTCAAATATGAGAGATATGCCAAACTTCTGTTTGTTAATTTTATTGATTGAAATTGAGTATGGTAATCAGATGTAGATATGTGTCTATGGTTCGTTTCTTACCGTATGATATTTGTATGATCAATGATCGGCGGTCTTGATCTAGACGGAGGGTGTATAATGCGGTTTGGACTGCGATATAGAAGTGTGTGAGTGATAGGCGTATATTTTGCTATTGTTCAGTAAACAGAAACCATAAAAACAGGTATGATAGTGCCGTTTTTAATCCTTAACTGGGAAAGTCATGGCAAAGTTAACACTCCAAGAACAGATGCTTAAAGCTGGCTTGGTAAATGAGAAAAAATTAAAGAAGGCGAAGAAAGGTTCTAAAAAATCTCGCGTTCAAGCTCGTGAAGCAAAAGCGGCAGCAGAAGAAACGAAACTGGCGCAGCAAACGAAAGACAAAGAGTTAAACCAACAGTTGAAAGAACAGCAACTGAGCAAAGAGATTAAAGCTCAGGTAAAGCAACTGATTGAGATGAACAAGATCGAACAAAAAGATGGTGATATTAAATACAACTTCACTGACGGTACTTTGGTCAAATACTTATACGTAGAAGAGCTGACTCAAAAGCAACTAAGTAAAGGTATCCTGAGTATTGCTCGTCAAGGCGAAAGTTATGTTGTGATTCCCACATCGGTAGCGAACAAGATTGCGATGCGTGATGAAGAATCTATTGTTGATACTCAAACCGCAAGCTCTGATGAAATGGATGAAGATGACCCGTATAAAGACTTCGTTATCCCTGATGATCTAATGTGGTAATCCGTTTTGCCTAGCTCCATTTTAATGGTTAGCTAAGTTTACAGGATCTAAGAATGCAGCGAACAATCACTCGATTGGCGCTGCATTTTTTTTGGCGCGAAATGACTTCTACAAATCCTGAATAACGCTTAGTGTTCTGAAATGCCGTAAACAAGGCTATCATTGGCACTTGCATGATCGATAAAATCGGTATTAGCGCGCTGTTCGTGTTGGTCGTAGCCATCGAAGTAACAGTCGCCAATTTCATTGCGCGGGCAAACGTGAATGTGGTCTTTGATGACCAGTTCGGTAGAACAACATGGGCAGTGTTTTACATGTCCAGTGAGTACCGTAGATCGATTTGGTTTCATACATCCTCCTGATAGGCACTGTAATCTGATTACCTATTTGCACCCTCTAAGTTATGCAAATTAGTGTGTCGTTATGATTTCATTTTTAAGTCAGTGAAAATGATTCAGAGAATGAATGCCTAGGCATTAATATAAATGTAATAAGACCAAGACCATATAAGGTGAACTAAGTCTAGCGAAGCCATAACGGGCCTGAAATATTGTCCGTTTAATCCAAGGGAGATACAGGTACAAGCCATAATAAGAAAAGGTGTTGTGGTAGGCAGAAACAAAAATGCAGCAAACAACCTTTCAATTGTTGCTGAATTTGTGATGCTTCATTCGGTTTCTTGTCAGCTGGTTAAACTCAAACCATCAAAGTAAGCCTGAACAAATTTAACGAACACTTGGTGTTTCTTTGCTGGATAAATAACTTGCGGATAGAAGAGATAAATACTGTTGCCTTGTTGTAGGCACTCCTCAGGCAGCACTCGCTCTAACTCTCCAAGATCGACTTCTTTCGCAACGTAGTAACTTGCGATACGGATGATGCCACTACCTGCCATAGCTTGTTGCTTAAGTAAGTGGTTGTCATTACTTGAAAGCCAGCCGGACACATCAATATTTGCCGATTTTAAAGGCCACTCGGTTTGGTGCAGCGTTGCTAAGCATTGATGATCACTTAAGTCACTCACATTGGTAGGGCGACCAAATTGATTAAGATAATCGGGAGTTGCGACTAAATCATGCTGATAGCTAATCAAGTGTTTCGCCACCATGTTGTCAGGTGGCGTATTAGTGGCACGAAACGCAATATCGATATCATCTTGGTTGAGATTAAAGTTGGTGTAGCTACTGTTTATCTCGAAGCGGATTTCTGGATAGTGTTGCCTAAACTGTTGGCAGATATCGAATAGATATACCTCAGTAAACATCTTTGGCGCGGTGAGGCGTAATAGACCTTTTACGATGTCATGTTGCTCTGAAACGCTGTGTTCAAGCAGTAAGACTTGAGAGCGAATCGTTAAGCCTTGTTGTAACGCACGTTCGCCTTCTTGGGTTAAACGAACACTGCGCGTGGTTCTGACCAAAAGCGGGCACTGTAAATCGTTCTCTAAACGTTTGATCTGCTCAGAAAGGTAGCTCTTAGAGATACCGAGCTTTTCGGCTGCCTTGGTAAAGTTGAGTTGCTGAGCAAGTTCTACAAACAGGATCAGTCGTTCTATTCTTTTGTGTTCGTTCATTCGCGCATTCCTACCAATCTATTGTTCGTCATATCAAACAATCATTTCGTAACTAGCATATTCTGTTTTTTAAAAAGAACAATATGATAGAGGCATATTTCTGGTCAGCAAATCTTCTAAGTGAGAATCGATATGACGAACAGCATTGAATCTACAAATAAAACGAATGCCCAAAAGAGTATTCCATTATCAAATTATCTGCCGAATGTTGGGCAAGTTGCCTATGGCTGCATGGGGTTAGGTGGTGGCTGGAATGATAATCCAGTGACGAGTGCGGATGTGGCTCAAACACGTAGCGTAATTGACACAGCACTAGAGTCGGGAATTAACCTATTTGACCATGCTGATATCTATACCTTCAGCAAAGCTGAGCAAGCCTTTGGTCAAGCATTACAACAAGCGCCTGAACTGCGAGAGCAGATGTTCATTCAATCTAAGTGTGGGATTCGTTTTGAAGGCGAGGGCAATGTTGGTCGTTATGATTTCTCGGCTGATTGGGTAGGCCAATCGGTAGAGGGCATTCTCAACCGTTTGAACACTGAAAAGCTTGATGTGCTGTTATTACATCGCCCCGATCCTTTGATGGAACTCGATGAGCTGGCAAGAACGTTAGAGCACTTAAAAGCGCAAGGTAAGGTCGATTTCTTTGGTGTGTCGAACATGAACAGCCATCAAATTCAGTACCTGCAATCTGCACTTGGGCAGCCCATTGTCGCGAATCAAGTTGAGATGAGCTTGGCCAAACTGGATTGGTTGAACGATGGGGTGATGATTAACTCGCAAGGGCACCATCAATCAGACTTCGCCGCAGGCACGCTAGAGCATTGCCAAATGAATAACATCCAACTGCAAGCTTGGGGTTGTTTGGCACAAGGCCGATTTGCTGAGCAAGGTTTGTATTCAGAACATGAGAATGTGAAAAAGACAGCGCACTATGTGGCTCAGTTAGCGAACCAATATGACGTAGAAAGTGAAGCGATTGTGTTAGCATTTTTGCTTCGTCACCCTGCTCGTATCCAACCTGTAATTGGCACCACAAATCTAGAGCGAATCAAAGCTTCGGCAATCGCGACTCAGATAAACCTGTCGCGTGAAGAGTGGTACAACCTATACGTGTACTCACGTGGTCAAGCTCTGCCATAAGGAATGAATATGTTGAATCAAAAGATCGCACAACAACTGGTGTCTAATGCTCTCGACATTGCTGAGCGTAATCAACAAGCAATCGCGGTGAGCGTGTGTGATACGCATGGTGAATTACTGGCGTTTATTCGCATGGATAATGTGAGTGTTCAAGCCGGATTGTTAGCACAGAACAAAGCTTATACGTCTGCAAGAGACAGGCAGCCAAGTGGTAACTTAGGTGCTTGGGCGAGAGAAACTGGTAAAGACTTAAGTTACTGGACCGACTCAAAGATCACTGGCTTTAAAGGTGGTGTTCCTATTGAGTTAAAGGGGCAGGTGATTGGTGCTATTGGTATCAGCGGATTGAGTGAAGATGACGATGAAGCACTTGCCGAAAAAGTGATTCAACGTGTGCTCTAAGTGCTGTTGCTTGTGAAGTAATGGAAGTTAGAAGTAACAGATAATAAAAAACCGATGCATGTGCATCGGTTTTTTGTTTAACGAGACTCAAGTGCTTGAATCAATCGAACCCATTAAGCGTTCGCTTGTTCCAGATCTTGTTGCTTGTCTTTCTTACCCAATAGGCGGCTTGTGATCGTACCGGCTGTCATTGCACCAGATACGTTAAGCGCTGTACGTGCCATATCGATAAGGGGCTCGATAGAGATAAGCAATGCTGCGATAGTTACCGGAAGGCCCATCGCTGGCAGCACGATAAGTGCCGCGAAAGTAGCACCGCCACCTACACCTGCAATACCGAATGAGCTTACTGTGATAATCGCAACCAGAGACAGAATGAAGTTGATATCCATTGGGTTGATGCCGACTGTTGGCGCAACCATGACTGCTAGCATTGCTGGGTAGATGCCCGCACAACCATTCTGACCAATCGTTGCACCAAAAGACGCAGATAGGTTTGCAATCGCTGGTGGTACGTTTAGCTTAGTAATTTGAGCTTCTACGTTCAGTGGGATTGATGCAGCAGAGCTACGCGATGTGAAAGCAAAAGTCAGTACAGGCCAAATTTTTTGGAAGTACTCTTTCGGGTTGACACCAACAAAAGAAACTAGCACGCCGTGAACCACGAACATCAATAGGATCGCTACGTAAGACGCTACGATGAAGCCTAGTAAGCTTAGAATGTCAGACGCGCTAGACGTTGCAACAACCTTAGCCATTAGTGCTGCGATACCGTAAGGCGTTAGCGCCATGATCATTTTAACTAAACGCATAACGATAGACTGAGCAGCTTCAACAAATGTACGAATTGGTGATTCTAGCTCTTCTTTTTCTGCCATCACTTTACGTGCTGCAATACCGGTTAGTACACCAAAGATAACTACCGCGATAATAGAAGTAGAGCGAGCGCCCGTTAAGTCTGCAAATGGATTTGTTGGAATGAAACTAACCAGCATTTGTGGAATCGTCAGATCAGCTACACTGCCAATGCGACTTTCTAGTGTTGCGATACGTGCTGTTTCACGAGCACCTTCAGTCAAGCCTTCCGCTGAAAGCCCAAATGCTTGAGTCACTGCGATACCAACTATTGCAGAAATCGCAGTTGTTGCTAACAATACTGAGATTGTGATGCTAGAAATTTTACCGAGTGAACCGCCTTTTTCAAGCTTCACAACAGCGGCAATCATTGATACCAACACTAACGGCATAATCACCATTTTTAGTAGGCCAACGTAGCCACGACCAACAATATTTACCCAGTCTAACGTCTCTTTGATGATAGGGTTACCTTCACCAAATAACAGCTGTAGGCCTAGGCCGAATACACTACCAAAAACTAAGCCGAGTAAAACAAGTCGAGAAAGAGTGTTTTCTTTTTTCTGCTGTCCATATAGAAAGAAGAGAATACCAATGAATATCGCTAGGGCAGCGATAGCTGGGAATGACATTTAAATTCCTTATGAATAACTTCAAATTAATAGAGCGCTAAGGTATTAGCGCGAATACTGCAGGGTAAGATAACGTTCTGTAACAAAACGTAAAATAAGGAAAAGTAATTTATTAGAACAATAAGTAATATCCACACATTAAGGTGCATGGATATCCAACATTGTGATTAATAGATGAGCTTTTTAGCGATATTTTGCTAATAAATTGAGCATATCACTTGAAGAATAAATTTCGACATTTTGAAAGTTATTATCGAATAATCGGAACAACATGGTTTGTGCTACATCTTTTGATTGAATCGGGCGAAGGTTCTTGAATTTGCCAAACATAAATGGCGACAGCATAGGAAAGACACTTTGTAGGATTTTTTCATCGGCCCTTGGTTCATCTCTATCACCAATCAGTGGCCCCGGGCGCGCTATAAAAAGTTGTTTGAAACCGATACGTTTTAGGTTTTGCTCCATTTGCCCTTTGCAGCGAAGATAATGTGAATAAGAATCTTGCGACGCGCCGTAACTTGACACCACTGCAACTCGTTGGACGCCGAGAAACTTCATGGATTGGGCTACTTGGCTGACAAGTTCAACATCGACTTTGCGTAGTGCTTCTTTTGAACCTGCTTTTTTCTTGGTTGTACCTAAGCAGATAACCCCGAGATTAGGCGTTGCTTTGGTATCGTCCCAACTCGTGACTTGCAGATCACGGTGAATGAGTGTGTGAAGTTTGTCGGAGTTATACTGTGAATCTAATGCTCTTCGGGATAAGGCATAGATATAGTCAACCGAGGGTTCATCGATGAGCAAGCTCATCACATGACGGCCGATTAGCCCTGTAGCGCCAGCTACAACGACCGATGTTTTGTCTCCAGAAATGCTCATAGCTATCCTTAACCTGCTTGCAAGTACTTGTTTAATATAAACAGTGTTTTAATTTTAAGCGAATAAAATTTAAAGATAGTTTTTAAAGGTTACTCAATAAGTAAACCAGATTTTAGAAATAAAAAACCAAAAAACTGCTGGGAGTTACGGTGTGAGCTTTTATTAATTTCGAGCTTATTTATAGAGTGCTTATTAATAGAGATATTATGATTCATGCAAGCTGTTTGTATCAGACATAACAGTGCCAAAGGTAAGTGATTGAGATTTGCGGTTAGTTGGTATGAATTTTATGTTTTGTGATTGTTTTGTTTAGAAAAGAGGCTGAACTGTTTAAATTAAGAACACTCTCTGCGTTTCTGTTACATAACCATAGATACCGGGTTGCTTAACACGTAAACTGAGTCGTAATTCACATAGACCAAGGACGTGCTATGAACCTCAAGCTTGATACTCTCGCTCCTACTCAGATTTATCATCTGATGACACAAACTGTTGTGCCTAGGCCTATTGCATGGGTATTGACGGAATCTTCTGACCAAGAGTACAACCTAGCGCCTTTCTCTTATTTCACGCCTGTTTCCAGCAATCCGCCGCTATTGATGTTGTCGGTTGGGAAGAAGCCATCGGGCGAAATCAAAGATACCACTCGTAACGCCCTAGAAACGGGTAAGCTTGTGATTCACATTGCTTCTTTAAGTTCTGCAGAAACAATGACAGCGACAGCAGCTACCCTTGAACACGGTGATTCTGAAGTAACTGCGAATAATATCGAGCTGGTTGAATTTGAAGGCTTTTCTTTACCAAGAGTTAAGCAGTGCGCCGTGGCTTTTGGTTGTACATTATATGAAGTTAAAGAAGTCGGTGAAGTACCGCAAAGCCTTATATTTTCCCAAGTTGAACAGGTGTATATCTCCGAAGATGTGATTGATAACGAGAGCGATCGCTTGAAGATTGATGCGCTCGCACTTGATCCTTTATCTCGATTGGGTGGCGGTGAATACGCCACGCTAGCCAATGTGTTCTCTGTCGCTCGTCCTAAGTAAGAGTTATCTATTTAGCTTCAGCCGAATAAGTTCGCTAAACCTCGTACCTCAATCTAAGTGCCATTAATCTTATGCTAAATACAAAATACTCACAGTTCATCCAACATCGCATTGATCAAAAAACTAAGCCGTTAGGCGCTCTTGGTTTACTGGAAAAGGTTGCTCATCAACTGGCTCTAATTCAAAGTCAGGGTCAAGAGTCTGCGGTTGAACACATCGAATTGAATAAGCCGAGCATCATCATTTTTGCAGGCGATCATGGTATTGCTGATGAAGGCGTGAGTATTGCTCCAAGTGCCGTCACGCAACAGATGGTGTTGAACTTCTTAAGCGGTGGAGCGGCGATCAATTGCTTCTGTGCGGTGAATAACATCGATATCACGGTAGTCGACACGGGGATATTGTTGCCAGTCGAATCTGAGAGCCCGATGCTGATCTCCCAGCGTTTGGGTACACGAACCAATAACTTTGCCAACGAAGCCGCAATGAGTTTAGAAACGGTGGAACGAGGCATAGAACTCGGCGCCCAGCTTGTATCTAAAACCATTTTGAACGGTTCGAATATCATCATGTTTGGTGAAATGGGTATCGGCAACACCAGCAGTGCTTCAGCGATTTTAAGTGCGCTAGCAAACCGGAGTGCGGTTGAATGTGTTGGATTAGGTACAGGTATCAACAATGAACAACTTGCGCGAAAAGTGGCTGTGGTTGAGCAAGGTGTTGCGCGTTGCAAAGGTTTAGGGCTTACAGAAGTTAAAGAGCTTACAGATCTTAAAGATACCAAAGAGGTACTAGCACAAGTTGGTGGCTACGAAATCGTTCAAATGGTCGGTGGTTTCCTTGGTGCTTATCAAAATAGAACGCCAGTATTGGTTGATGGTTTTATCGTATCAGCCGCTGCGTATGTCGCGACCTTAATTGAACCGAACTGCCGTGACTATATGATATTTGCCCACCGCTCTGAAGAGTCCGGCCACAAAATCTTATTAGAGTTACTAGACGCTGAACCACTGCTCGATCTTGGATTGAGGCTAGGCGAGGGCACAGGCGCTGCACTAGCTATGCCAATCATCCGAGCGGCTGTGGAGTTTTACAACAATATGGCGAGCTTCGAGAGTGCTGGAGTCACTGTTTAATGAGTGATTTGCCGGAAAGATCTTTGAAAGATCGCGTTGCTTATCAATGGGAACTGTTTTCCTTGGCAATGGGCTTCTTTTCTCGTTTACCTATGCCGAAGAACACGCCCTATTCAGAAGAGCGTATGAATCGTTCTGGTCGTTACTTTTCAACGGTCGGTATCTTACTTGGCGTGTTATGTGGTGGTGTATTTGTGCTGCTTGATGCTGTACTGCCAAGTGGCGTCGCTATATTTTTAATGATGGTTTTTAGCCTGATGTTAACCGGCGCGTTCCATGAAGATGGTTTAACCGATATGGCGGATGGCATTGGCGGCGGCATGACGTTAGAACGTCGATTGACCATTATGAAAGACAGTCGTATTGGTACATACGGCGCATCTGCTCTCATCATGGCTCTGTTTGGAAAGTGGATTCTATTGAATGAACTTGTCAGCATGACCGAGCTGTTTATGGTGATCGTCACAAGTTACACCTTTAGCCGAGCGATTGCCGCATCACTGATTTATGATATGCCTTACGTGAGCGATTTAGATACCAGTAAAAGTAAGCCTTTGGCCAACAAACAAACCAAAGGCGAACTTGTCTTCTTATTGCTTGTAGGCGTGCTGCCTAGCCTGTGGTTTGGTCTTGAATTCGCTTTGATTTTATCTGTCGTCGCGTATCTGTTCAGAACAGGTTTCAAAAAGTGGTTAACGGCTCGAATTGGCGGCTTTACTGGCGACTGCTTGGGGGCTGCTCAACAGTTAATGGAGTTGCTGAATTACCTTGTATTCATAACTGCATTTTACAATGGCTTTCTATAACGGTTTCCTATGAAAAACACGAATCAAACTATTCAAGCAAGTCAGCGAAACAGCCATTTGGTATTGGGTGGTGCTCGTTCTGGTAAATCGAGTTATGCAGAGCAACAAGCGTTAAGTGCCCTGGCTGCATGTTCAAATGGGCGTTTGCATTACATTGCAACAGCCACTTACCTTGACGATGAAATGCGAGAACGAATAGCGCATCATCAACAACGTCGAGGTCAGCATTGGGTTGAACATGAGGTACCGATTGAATTAGCCACTAAACTGCAGGCATTTAATCAAGGTGATGTGGTGCTGATTGATTGCTTAACACTATGGCTTAACAACCTCATCTTTGAATTGGGCGATGATGCAACCAATGAACAAGTAGAGACTGTGATTGAGGCTTTAGTGCAAAGCGTCGAGCAAAGTCCGGCGCAAATTATCATCGTGTCTAACGAAGTTGGACTTGGTGTAGTTCCGCTAGGAAAAGTGTCGCGCTTGTTTGTTGATAATGCGGGGCGAATGAACCAAGCATTAGCTCGGGTTGTCGAACGAGTCACACTGGTCACCGCAGGGTTGCCATTGATCTTGAAACCGTCGAATTATTAGGCTCATTCCTAAGTTTAGGTACACACATGGACAATGGAACAACCAAAAATATCTACTTGCTGAGGCATGGAAAGGTAGAAGGTAAAACGGCTCTGAACGGTGTATCTGACGTATTGGTTAACCCAAACCTTCAACAGCAGATTTGTGAAGCCTTGGTGCAGCACGATGTCTCTTTTGATGGTGTGGTTACCTCGCCATTAAGACGATGCAGTGATCTAGCAAACCTGTATGCACAGCGCATGTCTGTACCTCTGTCGACGACATCAGGCTTTCAAGAAATGAACTTCGGTGAAGTTGATGGTGTCCCATTTGATGAGCTTGAAGACAAGTGGGGAATGTTAGAAACCTTTTGGCAAGACCCTGCTAATCATCGATTAACAGGCGCAGAAAGCTTACAGAGCTTCCACGACAGAGTAACTCAAGCTTGGGCGCAACTTTTTAGCGATCCAAGTGATAATTTATTATTGGTTACTCATGGTGGTGTGATTCGAGTACTGCTCGCGCACTGCCTTGATATTAATTGGAAAAATCCAAGTTTGTACTCGAAATTATCGATCGAGAATGCCTCAATTACCCATATTCAAGTCACTCAGTTTGCACAGAGCTTTATCTGCGTCAAAGCGATAGGGCTGCCTATTCTGTAAGCATTCAAAAATACACAGTTATACCAATTTTTAAATATATTAAAAGTGTAAGACGGTGGTTTTAGCCGTTACCTACGTGAAAGGAATTTAGTCATGACCACACCAAGTTGGGATCTCAGTATTGCTTATCGCGATCTAGATGATGCAAAAATCGAACAGGATATTGAACTCATTCAACAGTGTATTGAGCTGTTGTATCAGCATGTTGAAATTCGCCATGTCATTCTAGCGATGCAAAACGCCATTCAGACTTCAGAAGCGGCTGGCACGTTACTGAGCACCATCAATACTTTTGCCAACTGCCACGCATCGGTAGATGCAACACATACAGAAGCCAAAGCATTGCTTGGCCGCGTCGCGAAGTTGAACTCTGAAATGTCTCAAGCGTTTAGCCCATATGAAGACACATTGATTCACGCTGAACCAGAATTTATTGATGCCGTTCTAGAGCATGAAAGTGTGGATGTCGCAGGCCAACGTTTTGCGATTGAAAGTTCACGAAAATTATCGAGCAGCAGACTTAGTGTGGCTGAAGAGCAGCTATTAGCAGCAATGAAGGTTGATGGCCGTGACGCGTGGGGGCGTTTATACGACAACCTAACGGGTTCTTTGAAGTTGTCTTTAAAGGTTCAAGGTGAAGAAGAAGCTCTCGGTTTCTCCCAAGCGGTTAGTTTACTGTATGGCAGTGAATTCGACAAACAAGAACCGGCATGGCGAGCGGTTCAAAGCGCAATGAAGACGCACGAAGAATCTTTTGCTTCGATTCTGAATGCATTGGCGGGGTGGCGACTGACAGAAAACAAAAAGCGCTCGAAAATTAGTGATGTGCATTTTCTTGATCCAAGCCTACACGGCAGCCGCATAGTGCCAGAAACACTAGACACCATGATGTCGGTGGCAAAAGCTAATCGTAACGTTGGACAGAAAGCCGGTCTGTTAATGGCACGAGTTCACGGGTTAGATGAAATGAAACCTTGGAACCATTTAGCGGCAATGCCACCGCTCGGTAACAGCGAGTCTAAGCTTTATTCTTTTGATGAAGCGATCGAAGTAATCAAAACTGCTTTTGATGAAGTCAATCCAGAGATGGCTGAATTTGTGGGTTTGATGGTTGAGAATGGTTGGATTGATGCTGCACCTGCTGCCAACAGGCGCTTAGGGGCTTACTGCACTAAATTTGCTGCTACACGTACGCCGCTCGTTTTCATGACTTGGGGTGGTAGCCGCTCAAACCTAATGACTTTAGCGCATGAACTCGGCCATGCTTTTCACAATTGGGTAATGCGTGACATGCCTTTGTGTAAGACTCGCTACCCAATGACGCTGGCAGAAACCGCTTCTATCTTTGCTGAGAATATCGTTCGTGACCACTTGTTACAACAAGCACAAACACGCAATGAAAAACTTGAAATGCTGTGGGAAGAGCTTTCTTCTTCTTTGGCATTAATGGTGAACATTCCCGTTCGTTTTGAGTTTGAGAAAGCCTTCTACGAGCAGCGTGAAAAAGGCGAGCTCACGGCTCAGCAGCTGTGTGACTTGATGGAAACAACTTGGAAAGAGTGGTACGGCGATGCAATGACAGAAGCCGACCCTTATTTCTGGGCGAGCAAACTGCACTTCAGCATTTCTCAAGTGAGCTTCTACAACTACCCATACCTATTCGGGTACTTGTTCAGCAAAGGTGTGTACGCGCAGCGAGATGCGAAAGGTGAGCAATTCTACGGCGATTACGTGTCGTTGCTTCGTGATACGGGCAGCATGATGGCGGAAGAAGTCGTTCAAAAGCACTTAGGAATGGACCTGACTCAAGCTGACTTTTGGCAACAAAGCATCGACATGGTCAAAGTCCAAATCGATGAATTTGAAAGATTGCTCGATCAGGAAGATTAATTGATCTCAATCTGTTCATGGCAGGTAAGAGCTGTGTTAGCTTACGTGGCTCTTATCTTGCTGACATGACTTGAGAAAAGCTGAGACAGCCAAAAGTTGCTTTAAATAGAGAAAGTTATTTGGAACAGAAGTCGGTTAGTAAAGTCAGCAGGTAATATAAAAATATATGGGTAGTATTTGTGAGTGATAACGGAGTTTCTATTGATAAGTGCGATCCTAGCAACACAATTTCTATGTACAATTTATTAACATACGGCCGTGCAATTAAGGAGTAACGCATGACGAAGACCCTCTTTCGCCAATCATTTCTTTTTGACAGCCTAGATCTTGAGCAAGAAGTGGTTGCAGGACAGACCGTACTGAGTAACGGTGTTCAAATTAAGCTTCATCAACGCGGTGTATTGGAAGTGATTCCCGCTGAGTATAATTCTGAAACCAAGAACATCATCTTTTCAACAGGTGTTCACGGCGACGAAACTTCACCAATGGAGCTGATTGATAAGCTCATTGAGGACATTGAAACAGGCTTCCAAGTCGTGACAGCAAGATGTTTATTCATCATTGCTCACCCAGAAGCAACCAACGCGCATACTCGTTTTCTTGATGTGAATATGAACCGTCTGTTTGATGAAAAACAGCACGAAAGCAATCGAGAAGTGGATATCGCGAAGAACCTTAAGTACTTGGTTACTGAGTTTTACAAGGAAACGGTACCTGCCACTCGTTGGCACTTAGATTTGCACTGTGCGATCCGTTTGTCTAAGCATTACTCTTTCGCCGTAAGCCCTAAGGTTCGCCACGAAGTTCGCAGTAAAGCTTTGTTCGATTTCATCAACAGCGCTCACGTTGAAGCTGTGCTGCTATCGAATGCGCCAACCAGCACCTTCAGTTGGTACAGCGCTGAAAACTTCGAAGCCCAAGCACTGACAATGGAGTTAGGGCAGGTAGCACGAATTGGTGAGAACCAACTTGATAAGTTAACGGCTTTCGATTTGGCAATGCGCAATCTGATTGCTGAAATAGAACCAGAGCATTTACCAAAGAAAACCATTACTTATCGCGTAAGCCGAACCATTGTTCGTTTGCACGATGACTTTGATTTCATGTTCTCTGATGACGTTGAGAACTTTACGGCGTTCAAGCACGGTGAAGTGTTTGGTCATGATGGCGATAAGCCATTGATGGCGAAGAATGAAAACGAAGCGGTGGTATTCCCAAATCGTAACGTTGCTATCGGTCAACGAGCGGCCTTAATGGTGTGCGAAGTTGAAACACGATTCGACCACGGTCAGCTTGTGTACGATTAATACCGAGCTGGGTTAAAGCGACGAAAACAACCGCTCAACTGGTTGAAATATCAAGGTTCACATTACGGTGTGAGCCTTGAGTTTATTTAGGGATACAGGTAAGGTTACGCGAACAATTTCAAAGTAGCTTGATATGGATTTCCAACAACTTCTTCACCAAAAACAGCGCAAATGGACCCGAGCCATTTATCTGATGGCAGCACTGCTTGTCGCGCTGAGTGCGATTTACCTAATGGTTGGCGATCTTTTCATTTCCCCTCTGGGCACCTTGTCCACGTTAGAACAAAAACTACTGATTGATTTACGCTTACCTCGATTATTAGCAGCGATTGCCATCGGGGCTGGGTTAGCTGTATCTGGTGCAAGCTTACAAGTCTTATTGGGTAACGTATTAGCAGAGCCAGGTGTGCTCGGCATTTCTGGTGGCGCAAGTTTGGCGATGGTTATCGTACTGTTCTTCTTACCGTTTGCTCCCACACCTGAACTGTTCATGATTGCCGCCGTTTTAGGCTCGCTTTGTTTCACCGTGATACTGGTGAGCATGGTAAAAACGATGCGACTCACCACGGCTAAATTACTGCTGGTGGGTGTCGCATTAGGCATTCTTTCTGGCGCGATGGTGACATGGGCGTTCTATTTTAGTGACGACTTAAGCCTACGCTTACTGATGTATTGGCTGATGGGCAGCTTGGGTGGCGTGACTTGGTATCAACACTCGCTCACGTTAGTGATGATCCCCGTGATTATTTGGTTGTGCCTGCAAGGTAGTAAGCTAGATAAGTTAATGATTGGCGAGACTCATGCTGCACAGTTAGGCGTGAATGTTCCGAGATTACGTTGGCGTCTAATCTTCGCTGTGTCTATTTTAGTCGGCTGCGCGGTGGCATTGGGCGGCGTGATCAGCTTTGTTGGCTTGGTTGTGCCCCACTTGTTGCGTTTAGCAATTGGTACCGACAACCGATATCTTCTTCCTTTGTCTGCCGTTGCTGGCGCTGCATTGTTGGTGTTTGCTGATATTTGCGCGCGTACATTACTCGATTCTGCAGAATTGCCTTTGGGTGTGATGACCACCAGTATCGGTGCGCCTATCTTCATTTGGATGTTAATTAAAAATCATGATTCAAATTAAGAGCCTGAGCGTCGGCGCTCGTTTATTACCAATATCATTTGAGCTCACGCAAGGGCGAGTGACCCACGTTATCGGCCCGAATGGCAGCGGTAAAAGTACCTTACTCGAAGCGATATCTGGTATTAGTGATAGCTATAAAGGCGATATCAAGCTCGATGGGCAAGACTTGTCAGTGTTGTCGCTACAAGATTTATCATTACACCGTGCTTATCTGTGCCAAAGCGCAAGGCCAGCCTTCAACTTGGAAGTGTTCCAATACCTTGCGTTGTCATTGCCAAGTTCGTCGCATGGCCTTGATGCTGAAATCAACGCAGCTTTGGACGAAATCAGCCAGATGCTAGACATTGCAGACAAACTTCATCGTTCCATTCAAACCTTGTCTGGTGGTGAATGGCAACGCGTTCGTTTGGCGGGAATGTGCCTACAAATTTGGCCGACGCTTAATCCTTACGCAAAGCTGCTGATCCTCGATGAACCCGCAGCTCCGTTGGATGTTGCTCAAGAAGCCTTGTTATACAAGCTCATCGAACGAGTGGCAGAGAAGGGCATCGCCGTTATCATGGCAAATCACGATCTGAACCGCACCTTAAGACACGCCGACCAAGTGTTGCTGCTCGACAAAGGCGTACTTCAAGCATCAGGTCGTGCAGAACAAGTTCTTACGCCTGAACAGCTAGAGTCCGTGTTCAACACTGAAGTCAAAAGTATCTCACTCGATAATCAAACTTATCTGTTATTTGGTTAAGCCTTTATCGCTTGGGTAAGACAGTTGAATCTTAGGATTGGAAAGCTCGGCAGTTATCGGGCTAACATCATCTCATATTCAACCATCATATCTGGCATCCCTAAACGTTGAACATAGCGCAACGTGCCTGTTGCTGGTTTTACTTCAACATCACCTAAAAACTCTTCCCAAACATGAGCAATGCCTTCGAATTGTGCAGAGTTTACTTCGTTGGTAAATGTCCAATCCGTCCTGACAATGTCGTTAACACTAAAGCCAGCTTCTTCTAAGAATGCCTTCATTTGGTCTAAAATTAATCGTGTTTGAGCAACAGGATCATTAGGGTGTTGAGTGATAAAGTCCGGGTTACAGTCAGCATGCCCTGTCACAAAGAAGACTTCGCTGAATTCACTTAGTTTCAATCCCCAACTAAACGCATTGCTCATATCGGGTAGGTTCTTATTGCGAAAAGCTTGTTTAATGGCCATTTTATATCCTCTCTACTTGATAGTGTTTACAGCGAAACTTCCAATACGATTTTGCCACGAGCACGTTTCGATTGACTTAACTCCTGTGCTTGAGCGGCTTTAGATAGTGGGAACACCTTATCGATGTTCACTTTAATTACGCCATCATCAATTAAAGCGGCAATACGTTGTAGATCTCTGGCATTGGGTGAAACCCACCAGCGTTGAAAATTTACGGCTAGTTGCAGTGGTAATGCGCTTTCAATGTCATCTAATAGTGAAACTACGTTGCCACCTTTTCGTACCACTTCGAGTGAACGCTCCGCGATGCCATCACCCCCAACAGCGACGAGCACAGCATCTAACTCATCAACCTCGTCTTCAAAGCGTTGAGTTTGGTAATCGATGAATTGATCGACCCCTAAAGCCGTTAAGTAGGCTTTGTTGCTGGCTGATGCTGTTCCGATAACATAAGCACCGAGCGCTTTCGCTATTTGAACTGCAAAGCTACCAACACCTCCGGACGCATTGTGAATAAGGACACGTTGACCTGCTTTGAGTTGGCAACCTTCAACAAGTGCTTGCCATGCTGTTGTTGCGGCCAATGGCACAGCTGCGGCGGTCACGATGTCGAGAGACTTGGGTGCACTTGCTACTAAATCACTATCGACAGCAAGGTATTCGGCGTAGGCGCCTTGTTCAGAAATGGGCGCATATACATAGACCTGCTCCCCAAGTTTAAGGTTGCTTACATTGTTGCCTTTTTCGACAACTTGTCCTGCTGCATCCCAGCCAACAATGAGTGGCATTTCATGTTGACCGCTAGCCCGTAGGAATCCCTCTCTTACCATCCAGTCGACAGGGTTTACCCCCGCGCCTTGTACTTTGATCAGCACTTGATTTGGTGTGATGGTGGGTTTAGCTATATCGCCGAACGTTAAGTTCTGCGCACTTCCATACTCTTCTAAATACACGGCTTTCATCGTATTTCCTTATAAGTGAGTCATCTGACTTGTTTTTCTACCAGCGGGTTAATCTGTTTGTGGAACTCACTTTGCCCAACTTGTTACTTATCGTCTAATTGATGATTGGTATAATATGCATTGATTAATATGATGAGTTTGCCGATACTCATTCACTAACTCCCTGTGTAATTAGGCAAGTAAGATGGCGAATGTCGATCTGAATTTAATGGTTATTTTTGATGCAATCATGCAGGAAAGCTCGATTACCGTGGCCGCAGAACGATTGTCGATGACGCAACCGTCGGTATCGAACGCCGTCTCTCGAATGCGCCATGCTTGGAAAGATCCTTTATTCGTGAAACAAGGAAGAGGGATTCGCCCAACCCCTTACGCCGTCGAGTTGTGGAAAACGATTGGTGAGCCGTTAGAGGCAATACGGATTGCAACTGAGCGTGATGAGTTTAATCCTGCGACGTTAAAGCGCACGTTTAGAATCGCAACCACAGATTGGATGGCAGACCTGTTTTGGCTGCCGTTAAAGCAACGAATAGAGCTTGAAGCACCTGACGTTAATCTTCACGCCGTACCTTACAACGTCAATGGAGAAAAGTTATTACTCAGTGCCGATGTCGATATGGTCTTGGATTATTTCGAAGGCAATTCAACTCAAGTACAAACTCAACATCTGTTTGATAATCACTTTGTGTGCGCAATGCGTGCCGATCACCCGTTGGCAAGTGAAGAGCTATCGCTAAGTGCTTTTGCTCGTGCTGATCATTTGTTGCTCTCGTTATCAGGTGAAGCGAAAGGCGGGGTAGACATGTTACTAGGACAGAAGGGAATGAAACGGCGCATCGCCATGACGGTGAACCACTGTTACTCCATACCTAGGTTGCTAGTCAATACTGACATGATCACGACGATTCCATTACCGATAATATTGGAGAGCGTGAGTAAGGGAGAGCTGGTGATTAAGAAAACGCCATTCACCATGCCACCGGGGCCCATTTCGATGTCTTGGCATGTGCGCCATCAACGTGATCAAGGGACCTTATGGTTACGTGAGAAAGTGCTTAGTGTTCTGAACCATGGTTTACCTAAGAATTTACTTTTTGATCCGTTTCAATGAGAAGCGGTGCAAATAGTATTTGTTTCGAAATTGCTTTTTCGCATTGTTAATCAGTATATTACTGACGTTATATATTGAGCATCGTCATAAAGGGTGACATTCTAAGTGTTGCTCAAACCTGAACAACATTTGGTGTGATATTTGTAAATTGGAAGAGGAATTAGAGTGTTTAGATATATTCAAAGACGAAGGATCAAAAAGGTTATTAAGCTACTGTCTGCAAGGTTGGTAAAGAGCTATGGAAGCCGTGACTTTTTCTCGATTGGCCAGGTAGAAACGAGTTCTCGTGAATTGAGTAAACGCCAACAACAAATCGCATTGGCTTTGTTTGCTGATCCACAAGATTTAGATGTTGAATTGATTCCCACTATCCAGCTGTTACGTAATGATGTGTCTAATGATTTCTTCGGCGGCGAGAATTACACCGCGCGTGATGTGCTCAATCTTTTGGGTGGCGGCGGTTGGAAAGGCGGTCGTATGGACGATGACATGTCACATCGCATGGGCATGCATAGCCGTTATTAAATATCTTCTTACTACCTAACACCTTTATATCCCCAAAGCGGTTTAATCATAAAGTCGCTGTTTTATTCATTCCGAATAATGTTCCCTCAATCAACACAGAATACTGAAATGTCATAATTCGAAGCAACATCATTTATCGACAACACATTTACTTGAGTTGTGTGATTCCGATTCCTATTAATATAATCCCCGCTGTTATAGACGGTGTTGATGTATATATTTTTTGTTGTTCTTCTTCAAGTCAAAACTATAAATCTTCTAACAGTATTGGTGGTTGGTTAGCCAATATTAGTGTTGTGTAGGGTTAAAATAATAGAGAGTGGGAAAGTGACAACAATAAATAATAATATTCTAAAAATAGCAGTGGGTATGGCTATGCTATCGAGTGTGCCGTCAGTGGCAAATGCTCATGGCTGGTCTGAATTTCCAAGTGCACGTCAGAACACCTGTTACGAGCAAGGCGGGGTTTGGTCGGGTACACCACCAAATGCTGCATGTGCGCAAGCGAAAGATATTTCTGGCTCATACCCGTTCGTTCAACGTAACGAATACGCAAAAAACATTCAAGATTTCAACAACATCAATGCTGTAAAGGCGGCGATTCCTGACGGCACTTTATGTTACGCCAATGATTCGCAAAAACGCGGCATGGGTGCGCCTCACACTGGTTGGACTCGCACCGAGCTAAGTACAGGTACATTTGAATATGTATTCAACGCGACGGCACCACACAACCCGTCATTCTGGGAGTTTTACCTAACGAAGCCAAACGCAGACCTGAGCAAAGGCCTAGCGTGGGGGGACTTAGATCTTATTCAGGAAGTGGGGAACGTTCCTGTAAGCGGTGGTAAATACCGGATTAACGTAACGATTCCATCTGACCGTTCTGGCGACGCAATCTTATACGTACGTTGGCAACGTGACGATGCTGCGGGTGAAGGCTTCTACAACTGTTCAGACATCACTATCGCGGGTGATACAACCCCTCCACCAGAGCCAGGCCTTGAGCCTGATCTAGAGCGTGGCGACCTATTTATTTCAGAGCAATTTGGTACTCCACAAGTTGGTGACACGGTTGAGTACGACATCATCAACAAGTATGGTGAAGTAGCGCGTAGTTTTGATATTGCTATCGACGCGTCAAACGTTAATGACTGGGCTCGTTTGCTGGCTTCTGAAATCAACGGTTGGCATGAAGAGTTTAAAGATGGCGCGGTGTTCATTGGTGATTGGCATGATGAAATGCAGCATTATATGTACTTCCAAAACGATCCTACACGCAACTTCTTTAACTCAAAGGATGGCCGTGCTTCAGGTCAGCTAACATTGATTGAAGGTGGCAACGGTGGTGTGGAACCATTGAAAGGCGATATCTATGAGCTAGTGAAGAGTGACAACGTAGTGAATGCTGGCGACAAAGTTGTGATTGCAACAAGCGAAGCGGCGACATTAACTCAAACTCAAGGTTCTGCAGTAAACATCCAAAATAACGGAACTGCGTCAGTTGTTGTAGATACGACTAGTATTACGGCCAATGAAACCTTGTCGTTTATGGCTAGCTCTATTGAAAGCAACAGTGTGGAAACCTTTACGTTCGAAGTGATTACTGATGACATTGGCGTAACACCAGACCCAGATCCAACGCCGGATCCTGATCCGACTCCAGACCCTGGCACTTGGGATTCATCAGCAACTTATCTAGGTGGTGAAGTTGTGACTTACTCAAACCAATCGTGGAAAGCGCAATGGTGGGTTCAAGGTGGTGCAAACCCTCAAGCGACATACGATAACGACAAATGGGGCGTTTGGCGTCCAGCTAACTAGTCAGCTAGTTAATCTAAACGACGTAACTAAGTAAGTAATTAAGGCACCACACTCGATTGATGAGTGTGGTGCCTTTTCTTATGGGAGAGATAAACAAGTCGACCGTGAAGGTAATTGGGTTTAGGGTAGGGCTTTGGTTTACCTTGAATACCCGCGTAACTCGAATATCCATGATTAGGTAATCTTTAAGCGCATTAGATAGAAAAGAATTTATTGATGAAAAAATCACAGATACTCGCCAATACAATCAAGAATCAGATAGAGCAAAACATTTGGCTGAGTGGTGAGAAGATCCCATCAATTAGAGATGCGTGTAAGCGGTACAAACTTAGCATCGAGACGGTATTGCAAGCTTATCAGCAGCTTGAAGATCAAGGCTATGTACGCTCAAAGCCTAAGTCAGGCTATTTCGTGTTACCTCGCAGAAATGTATTCACTTCAGAAAACGCGCAACACAAAGCCATCAAGCCGTATCCCGTTAAGATCAGTGATCTGCTTTACGATGTTCTCCAACGAGCGAAAGATCCTAGTGTTATTCCACTCAGCTCGGCATTTCCAGACCCTGCCTTGTTTCCTCATCAAGCATTGTCACGCAGCTTAGCCAACGCCAGCCGTCAAATGCCGGATAACAGTATGCTTACCAATTTGCCTCCGGGCAGTGAAACACTCCGTAGACAAATTGCTCAGCGTTACCAAGTGCACGGTCTAAATGTACTGCCTGATGACATCGTGATTACCTCTGGTGCGATGGAAGCGCTTAATCTCTGTTTGCAATCTTGCACAGAGCCGGGTGACTTAGTCGCTATCGAGTATCCTGCGTTCTACGGTGTATTACAGACTATTGAAAGGCTTAACCTGACGGCAGTTGAGGTACCAACAGACCCTGAAACGGGTATAGATCTCGATGTGTTGGAGTCAGTGTTTGCATCAATGGACATTAAAGCGTGTTGGTTCATGACAGAATCACAAAACCCAGTTGGTTATTCGATGAGTGACAGAAACAAGCAACGACTGGCCGAGTTGGTGAATCAACATAAGATCCCGATGATCGAAGACGATGTATACCGAGAACTTCACGTTGGTAATCAAACATCATTACCCGCCAAAGCCTATGACTCTGATGAACAGATCATGCTTTGTGGTTCGTTTTCCAAATCACTGTCTCCCGGTTTTCGAATTGGTTGGGTCGTGGCTGGTAAAAAAGCGCTGAAGATTCAACGATTACAGCACCTGTCAACGCTCTCAAGTAGCATTCCTATCCAACTTGGACTGTCTCACTACCTGACGTTTTATAGTTATGACAACCACCTTAAAAAACTTCGCAAGCTTTTGAATGAAAGGAAGAAGGCACATATAGCACTTCTAGAATCCAGTTTGCCTGAAAGTAGTCTGATTCACAAAAGCCAAGGCGGTTACTTCCTTTGGATAGAATTGCCTCACTCGGTTTGTGTTGAGAAGCTTTATGAGCAAGCTCTTGAACGCAATATATCTGTCGCTCCAGGGATCATATTCAGTAGTGACAAAAAGTTCTCCCATCACATTCGCTTGAATTGTTCATACGCTTGTGACGATAAAATCGCAGACGCCATTCAAACGCTAGGCAACCTAATCAGAACCATGGAACTGCAAGCTTCAACCGTTAGCTAAGTTATCGATTGGTTTTACCTCAATGCTAGTCATTTATTGACTGAATAAAAATCTGTTCTGTTTTTTAATGATCAATCTGTTCTAGTTTGGTTCGTTAGAACTGTGCTGAAATACGCTCCAATTATTAATATGAAAGCCATCATTATGATGTTTGGAGCTTAAATGTTTGATGTAGTTGAATTGTCGCGTTTACAGTTTGCGCTAACCGCTATGTTCCACTTTCTCTTAGTCCCATTAACTATCGGTATGTCATGCTTATTGGCGATCATGGAGTCGATCTTTGTACTCACCGGTAAGCAAATCTATCAGGATATGACTCGCTTCTGGGGCAAATTGTTCGGTATTAACTTTGCGTTGGGTGTTACGACTGGCTTAACCATGGAGTTCCAGTTCGGCACCAACTGGTCTTATTATTCTCACTATGTCGGCGATATTTTCGGTGCGCCTTTAGCCATCGAAGCGCTTGTCGCGTTCTTCCTCGAATCCACTTTTGTTGGGCTCTTCTTCTTCGGTTGGGAAAGGCTATCCAAACGCCAACACCTTGTCGTGACTTGGCTGGTGGCTTTAGGTTCAAGCTTTTCTGCACTGTGGATTTTAGTCGCCAATGGTTGGATGCAAAACCCAATTGGCTCAGAGTTTAATTACCAAACCATGCGTATGGAGATGACCAGTTTTGCGGAAGTGGTGCTTAATCCAGTGGCTCAAGTTAAGTTCTTACACACGGTCGCTTCGGCGTATACCTGCGGTGCGATGTTTATTCTTGGTGTGAGTTCTTATTATTTGCTGAAGGGTCGAGACATTGCCTTTGCCAAGCGCTCTTTCGCTGTGGCCGCATCTTTTGGAATAGCTTCGATCATTTCCGTAATCGTACTTGGTGATGAATCTGGTTATGAACTGGGTGACGTTCAAAAAGTAAAACTCGCAGCGATTGAAGCGGAATGGCACACCGAACCTGCACCAGCGGCTTTCACCTTATTCGGATTACCAAATCAAGAGGAGGGTAAAACCGACTTTGCTGTGAAAATTCCTTATGTGATGGGGATTATCGCAACGCGATCTTTGGACGAGCAAGTGACGGGTCTTCATGAGTTGCGTGATCAACATTTAGTGCGTATTCGAAACGGTATTATTGCTTATGAATTGCTAGAGCGTTTGCGATCTGGTGATACCTCACATGTGACGGAACAAGCCTTTGATCAAACCAAGCAAGACCTCGGATATGGCTTATTGCTTAAGCGATACACAGATACCGTGACTGATGCTACTGAACAGCAAATCCAACAAGCAGCCGATGATTCAATCCCAACTGTGTGGCCTCTGTTTTGGTCATTCAGAATCATGGTGGGTTGTGGCTTCATTATGTTGTTTGTCTTTGGTGCGGCCTTCCTACAAACCTACCGTAAAAATATTACGCAAAAGCCTTGGCTACTCAAAGCGGCGCTATGGTCGATTCCATTACCTTGGATTGCGATTGAAGCTGGCTGGTTTGTTGCGGAATACGGCCGTCAGCCTTGGGCTGTTGGTGAAATTCTTCCTGTGACGGTGGCGGCTTCTTCTCAAACCGTTGGAAACCTGCTCACGTCTCTTGCTCTCATTATCAGCTTATATACCGTATTCATCATTGCTGAAAGTTACTTGATGATTACCATCGCTAAAAAAGGCCCAAGTAGTTTGAAAACAGGGCGTTATCACTATGAACAAACAACATCACTTGAAGCCAAACTGGCACAACAAGTTCAACAATAAGGTGACTGACTCATGTTCGAATATGACACATTACGTTTAATTTGGTGGGTTCTGATTGGTGTCTTGCTGATTGGCTTTATGATCACCGATGGCTTCGATATGGGAGTCGGGGCGCTATTGCCGATCATCGGTAAAACCAATTCAGAAAGGCGCGTGATGATTAACTCCATTGCACCCCATTGGGACGGCAACCAAGTGTGGCTCATTACCGCAGGTGGTGCTCTGTTTGCTGCTTGGCCTCTGGTGTATGCGACATCGTTTTCAAGCTTATATGTTGCGATGTATTTAACACTGATCTCATTGTGGCTACGTCCTCTTGCGCTTGAATATCGAGCCAAGATAGATAACGATCAATGGCGAAAAGTGTGTGATCTGGCGATTTCGTTTTCAGGCTTCTTCCCGCCGATTTTATTTGGTGTCGCGTTTGGCAATTTAATGCAAGGGCTTCCATTCTCTCTGAATAGTTTGCTCATGGTTGAATATCACGGCTCGTTTTTTGATTTGCTTAATCCATTCGCTCTGTTGTGTGGTTTCGTTGGGTTATTAATGGCGTTGTTGCAAGGCAGTGCCTGGCTGATGATGAAAACCACAGATGCGCTTTATACAAAGGTAAGATTGGTTACGCAGGTGAGTGCGATACTTGTGGCTAGTCTAATGGTGCTAGGTGGTTTAATAATAAGCCACATTGATGGTTATCTGATTGTTAGTGAGTTGAACCATAGCGCTGTTTCAAATCCGTTAAACAAACAAGCGATAGCAGAAACTGGCGCTTGGTTAACTAACTTCGAAACTTATTCTTGGATGTGGTTCGCGCCTATAGGCAGTGTTCTAATTCCGCTATTGGCGCTGGTGAGTGCGAGATTAAAATGGGATGCGCTGGCTTTCATCAGCTCCAGTTTTACTAATGCGTGCATTGTATTAACGGCTGGTTTTACGATGTTCCCATTCATCATTCCGTCTAGTGTTAATCCAAGTCATAGCTTAACTCTTTGGGATTCAACATCGAGCGAACTGACCTTGAACATCATGACAGGGGTAGCGTTTGTGATGGTGCCAATCATCCTGTGTTACACCGCTTTTAGTTATCGCACCATGTTTGGACGACTCGATAGTGAGTATGTCGAACGTAATAGCCATTCACTGTATTAAGGAGTTTTTCATGTGGTATTTTGTTTGGATATTAGGTCTATTCTTGGCTGCTTCCTTCGCTGTTTTGAACGTTATGAGTTTAGAGAAAAGTGATTCGGAAACAGAGTCCTAGTCGCTTACGCAATAAAAAAAAGAAGACCAGAAATATGCGTTTCTGGTTTTTGTTCCTCAAACTCATGTTCTCTTCGGATCATCAAGACCTATCCAACCTGTAGCTCTAACAAAAACATTCTTAATTAACCTATTGTTTAATATTCACTATTTGTTAGTGTGTTTAAGTGCACATTGAGGATGTGTATCACAATTAGTGAAGAATAATAGTAGGAGTTGCGATGAGTATTATAGTGAGACGGTCTGAACCGTCAGATGCGAAGGGAATAAAAGAAATCTACGAATGCACTAATGCTTATACTGGTACGCTGCAACTCCCAAATCCATCTCTGGAAAGCTGGCAAAAACGAATTTCTAATATGCCTGATAATGTGTATTCCTATGTCGCGCTGATCGATGGGGAAATTGTCGGTAACTTGGGAATGGAAGTGTGTGTAAACCCGAGAAGGCGTCATGTTGCTTCATTTGGTATGGGTGTTAAAGACGATGTGTTAGGCAAAGGAGTCGGTAGTCAGTTACTCGCGACCGCGATCGACTTGTGTGATAACTGGATTAACATCAAGCGAATGGAGTTAACTGTCTATACCGATAACGAAAGAGCGATTAGCCTGTATAAGAAGTTCGGTTTTGTTATTGAAGGGGAGTCTGCGAATTTTGCTTTTAGAAATGGTAATTATGTCGCGGCTTATCACATGGCGCGATTGGTATAGGCACGCCGCTAAAAATCACTGGCAGATAATAAAACGCCACGTTTAAATAACGTGGCGTTTGCTATTTTAGCTCGCGGTGCATTAAACACCTTCAGTCGTAGCCTTACTTAAGCCGTTAGTGGCTCAAGGTTCGCAGGACGGTAGTGTACTGATTTAAGTACTTTACCTTGGCGAATTGTCTTGCCTTCAGATACGAAATCTTCCGCACACTTCGCGATGATGTATTCGCCTTTTTGAACCGCCATCAGTTTGATATTTTGTTTAGCGTAGAAGGCCTCTGTTTCTGCGTATTCTGCTTCGTTACGACATACTTTGCTCATGTTGCTTGAGTGTACTTCGTCCCAACAAGGCAGAAAGTCGATTGAACGGTTCTTAGAAACATTCAGCAACAAGTCGATCAGATAACTGATTGCTAGGTTGTCTTCTACCTTAGCTTGACCAAGGTGAACCAAACGTCCCATCAAAACATAAACGCTGTCTACGATAGCGTCTGCTTGCTCGATTTTAGAGTCAGCTTCTGCAAGTTCTGTTAGTTCTTCGATCGCTAGAGAGGTATGTAGCGTATCGCCTTTTTCATCCATGGTTTCAGGAGCAGCAACAGGCAGATCAAAAGTACTGCGGAATTCTTTAATGTCGCGGTAAAGGTGATCGTAGATTTCTTGGCTTAGTTGAGAAAGGGTCATATTCCTATCCATTCTGTTTCGTTAATGGATTATTTTACCAAAGCTAGGAATAGGGTGCTAACGTAAAGTCGAAGAACTCCACTTTTATTCATTTGACCAGTAAAGCACTTTGCGTACAAACCGATTGATTATTGTGTATTTTTAACATTTACTCTTTTTATATACTAATAATGTTGTCATTTACTTGGTCAGCAATGGAATTACATTTATGCATCAAGCTAGTGAAAGCGAAGTTGTTATACGCCGCTTGTATCAAATCACCAATGATTATCGAAAGGGTTTCGATAATCAGATCTCTCAATTGCTTATTATGGGGCTTGAACGCTTCAACTTAGATATTGGTATCTTATCTAAAATTGATGGTGACACTTACTTTGTTGAACACTGTATTACACCTGAAGTTGTTGATCTCCATCGCGGTGATACGTTCGAATATTGTTCGACCTATTGCGAGATTACTTGTAAATCGATTGGCCCTACCTGTATTGAGCATTGTGGTAAACACGATCAGTATGCGACACATCCAGCCTATCAGTCTTTTGGCCTGGAGTCTTACATTGGCATCCCCATTTTCGTTAATGATGAGCTTTATGGCACCTTAAACTTTTCAAGCCCAGCTCCCTATCATCGTGAGTTCAAAGAATTCGATATTGATGTTATGAGGCTCATGGCTTCATGGATCGAAGTTGAACTTGTTAGAAGACAGCAAGAACGAAAACTCAAAGAACTGAATGAGAAACTAGAGTACCAAGCTTTGTACGATCCTTTGACACACTTACCGAATAGACGTTGCTTGTTCAAAACATTGAATGCAGAAGTGGAGCAGTTAAAAGGATCTTTAGGTAAGGGGACCTTGGCAGTCGTCGACATCGATTTTTTTAAACAGGTCAACGACACTTATGGCCACCAAATGGGTGATGTTGTATTAAAGAAAGTGGCGAACGTGCTGAATAATAACACTCAAGAGGGTGAGTTTGTGGCACGTTTTGGTGGTGAAGAGTTCATTCTTTGGTATCCAAATAACCCCCCAAGTTGTGTTGAAGATAAGTTCATGACGCTTTTGCAAGAGATGAAAAAAATCACATTGGATAGAAAGCCTGTCACTATATCAATCGGTGCGTGTCATTTTGAGTTGAGTACAGGGGACACCAAAGGGGAAAGGATGTCGGCGCTTGATTCTCTGATTAAAGTTGCCGATGAATGCCTGTACATGGCTAAACAAAATGGACGAGATCAGTTTATTTCTCGTCCATATTATCAAGAGTGATCAGGCTCGTAAGTCGAAATTGATCAGGCCTCAATTCTCTACTGTTTACGATTAGCAGAATAGATAAGGGAACAACTTACGACGCTCTGCAGGTGTTAACGATTCAACTCTTGCGATGTTGGTATCAGGAATAGCTTCAGGATTAGGGTAGTGCTTTAACACTTTTTCCATGCTGGCTTCACGTATCAAATGGTAAACCGGATACGGGGAGCGGTTCGTCAGGTTTTCATCGTCTTCTGGATCCGCACCACCAAAGCAATAGTCAGGGTGGAACGTCGCGAGTTGATAAACGCCTTCCCAGTTTTGTTGCTTGATCAACGCTTCAATCCAATCAATGAACATGTTGTAGTCGAAGAAGTCTTGCAGCATGTTAGGCACAACCACCAACGTTGTCTCTAATTTCGCGACTGGCGTGTTATCTAACTCTACAAAATGCGTCATGATGTCTTCCAACAACGCTTCTTCCGTTTTCGCTTCACTCACAAAGATCTTAATTTGCTTGTTACGTTGTGGCTTGGCTGCGAATGGACACAGGTTTAGGCCAATAACGACATCATCTAACCACTGTTTTACTTGGTCGTGTATAGCTTGAAGATCAGTACTTTGAGTGTTCGACATAACAGGTTCCGGAATAAAATTTGGCGTAGGATATCAGAACGGACGTCGATCAAAAGCAATAATTCAATCAGACACCTTACCTTAGTTAAGCTTCAGCTAGCTTAGAGGTCGATACTTGAAGCTGTTTCAACTGATAGACCCAAGCAAATATTGCAATATAGAAGACAGAACCTCCCGCAATCACGCCATTCCAACCGAACAGTTGCCAGAAATACAAGAGTAGGAATCCACCTAAGCTTCCGCCAATGTAATAGTGTACAAGGTACAGCGCGGTTGCTGTAGCTTTTGCACTCGATGCTTTTTGACTGACCCAAGAGTAGGCAAGCGTATGTGCGAAGAAGGCGCCGCCGCTAATCAACAACAACCCTGCTAGCATGAACGGGACCTTATCAACAGCAGAAATTAACATCCCGATTAAGCTGATACATACGCCCATTAAGATGCCATTCAAAGGTTCAAAGCGCTGTGTCCATTTGTTGGATAGCTTAGAACTGACAGTACCCGCTAAGTAGCATAGGAATATGAGTGACGCTAAACCAACGGGCACGGAGTGCGGCTCAGATACCAACCGGAAACCCATGACAGAATACAGGTTAACAAACAGCGCAAAGTTAGCGCCACCAATCAACATCGCGAGCCACAAGGTACGGTTTCTTAAGTGCATGACTACAGAGCGATTGTGGTGAAAGAACAACCCTTTTTGAGGTTTGAAGTTCTGTTGATCAGGTAAACGGTAGGCGATAAAGAGCGCACCTAGCAATGAACCGACCACGAAAAATAGAACAGTTGCGTGCCAATCGAAATAGTCTGTGATTAAGCCGCCTAATACACGCCCAAAGATCCCGCCAAGCGAGTTAGCCGCAATATAACCACCAATGGCGACGGCAAAGGCTTTGGGTGTCAACTCCTCGACCATGTAGGCAACTGCCACACCAGCGAACGCCGCGACAGCAACGCCCATGAATGCGCGGGCTATCACGAGTTGCAACAAGGTAGTTGTGAACACCATGCTCAATCCAATCAGAGGAATAGCGAACAAACTGAACAGAATGATGGGTTTTCGACCAAAGGTTTCTGATGCGATTGCCCAAGGCACCAAACTAATGGATAGCCCGAGTGTCGTAGCGGCAAACAGCCAGTTGATTTGGGTTCCTGATACTTGGAAATGCTCCGCCATGTGCGGCAAAATAGGTTGAAAAAGGTAGAGATTACAGAAAATGATAAACGAGCCAATCGCTAATGATTGGGTGATTCGTTTGTATTGAGTACTGCCTTTATCAAACATTTGCATACGCCTGTGCGATTAATTAAGTTATTTTTGAACAAGTAATTTATTTGTGAACAAGTTATCAGTACAAAGGTAATTAAAGAAATATATTAAAAATATCACCTCCATATATTTAATATATTGATATGCTTGAATCAAAACCCCTTCGACATTTTCTAGCCGTTGCTCAGTTTGGTAACTTTACGCAGGCGGCTAAAGCTTTGCATATTGCACAGCCTGCATTGAGTATTTCCATCAAGAAACTTGAACAAACACTGGAGTTAATTCTGTTTCGGCGCGGAGACAAATCCGTGACGTTAACGGAAGAGGGTAAGGTGTTGTTCGAGCATGCCAGGAGGATTGCTCAGCAGTTTGATGATGCACAACTTGCTATGAACGAATTAAAGGGTTTAGAAAAAGGAGAAGTGCGATTAGGGGCGCCAAGCATGATGGGGAGTTACTTTTTCCCACAGGTGGTGATGGCCTTTAAAAGCCAATACCCAAACCTAAAATTGACACTAATTGATGCGGGTACAGCCTCGATACGCCAGATGCTATTAAACGGTGAACTCGATATTGGGGTTATCAATCATGAAAATGTGCCTGACGATCTTGAAACCGACCATCTGCTAAGTTCAGAGATGTTAGCCGTTGTAGGTAAAGAGCACCCATTAGCCTCACAGCCATCTATCACTTTTGAAGAGTTTTTCGCGCAAGAGCTGATCATGTTCAAGTCGGGTTACTTCCACCGCGATTTCATCGACGCTACTTGCAAAAAATACAATTTGGACATGACCATAGCGTTCGAGACCAACTTGCTACCGATGATTCTATCTATCGTGAAACGGGAATTCGCGATTACAGCACTGCTTAGCTTAGTGACAGAGTACGAAGAAGATGTGGTCGGCGTGCCGTTTAAAGACCCTGTAAAGCTTAATCTATCTTTGGCTTGGAGAAAGGAAGGTTATCTGTCGAAAGCAGACCGAACCTTTATTGATTTTGTGAAGCAGTATGTGTGATTAGGGCGTGTTGACCTTTCGTGGTTAAATTTTGTTCGAGATAAAAGCGTTT
>NZ_JBGOOM010000008.1:0-168132 GCF_041439575.1 Vibrio sp. 5S239
TAGCGCCGATGGTAGTGTGGGGCTTCCCCATGTGAGAGTAGGACATCGCCAGGCTTTAAATTAAATCTTTAGGTTGACCGACCTGGAGATATGGACGCTCACTTAGTGAGTTGACCACTGCGGAGTGGTAGTTCAGTTGGTTAGAATACCGGCCTGTCACGCCGGGGGTCGCGGGTTCGAGTCCCGTCCACTCCGCCACTTATTAGAAAGCCTAGTCTTACGACTAGGCTTTTGTCGTTTCTGGCATATGGATTTTAGCCTTAGATGACGATTACAAAAAAGTAATATCTCATCTGAGGTTTATCAAGAGTTACCTAAATACCATTGCTGTAAGTGGGTGCTAGCAGGCTCTCGAGGAAATGGTTTCAGAATAGATATAGCCATTTGATATTAATTTTAAGCTTCTTACCTAGAATAAAATGCCCAGCGACGAGGCTGGGCACCTAGGTAATAGCTTAGAAAGAAACTTAAAGTATCTGTTTTAGTACTCTGTCGGCTTTCACTCGAGTTATCTTACGAAGTAGCTTTTGTACGTCCAACGGGTAGCTATCTATCTTGTCTAACTGCTTATAAGTGCAAATTAACTGGGTATGTTGAAGGATATTATCAACCTCAACTTGGAACTTATCGGTTAGATGATGGTAATTGTCTTGGATAAATATACCGTTCTCTAGATCAAGTTTCCATGCTCTAGGGTTTAGGTTACTACCCGTTAGCAGCATATAGCGCTTATCGACCCAAATACCTTTAAGATGAAAACTATTGGAGTCATGTTTCCAAAGGCGGATCGATAGATTGCGACTGGCGATATTCGCTTCATTGGCTTTGGCAAAACGGCGTAGGTTCAACTCATAAAGGTATGGTAATCCACCAATTGTTTTAAACTCTTCTTCTGGTGAGATAAAAAAATCGTTCGCTGTTTTATCACCAACAACAATACTAACCTTGACCCCGCGTTTTAACGCCTTCTTAACTTCCTTAGCTAAGCTAGGAGGGAAGTTGAAGTAGGGGGTGCAGATGAATATCTCATCTTTAGCTTGGGCAATGAGTTGGTTGATTCCTTGATTCAAGCGGTTACGTCTCTTACCTATTCCGACTAATGGCGTAACGGCGACTTGCTCTGGAGATACATCTTGCCCATCGAATTTATACTGAGATCTCGCAAGTGATGCGCGGAACTGACGAATTGTTGGTTTTAGTTCTTTTGTGATTGGCTTGTTTTTATCAGCTAAGTCGTAAACTGCACTGTCTGGAACCATCTGATCGTGTACATACGCAAACATTGAATCTGCAAGCGCTGCGTTGTTTAAAACATGGTAGCGATCAAAGCGATAACGGTCATGGTAATTAAGATAGATATTATTAAGACTGGCACCGCTGTATATCACGCTGTCATCGATGATAAAGCCTTTTAAGTGCAATACGCCAAAGACTTCTTTGCCGCGAACTGGAATGCCATAGACGGGTACAGAGTGCTGATATTTCTCTGCGAACTCTTTATACATGGCTGCATTGCCTTCAGAAGACTCTGCACCAATCAATCCACGCTGCGCTCGGTGCCAATCGACACAAACGCTCACGTTTAATTCTGGGTTCTTTTGCTTTGCTTCATATAAGGCAGTTAGGATCTCACGGCCAGCCTCATCATCTTCAAGATACAAAGCGACTAAACTAATACGAGTCGTTGCGCGAGATATCTCATCAAGTAGGCGAGTTCGAAACTCTTGCGCTGATAGTAGTACTTCAAACTTGTCAGGATTCTGCGCTATGGTTGGCAACTGTATGAATGGATTCCTACTGGCAATCATATTGACTGTTTTACCTTAAAAATATGCAAAATTGCGAACCTTTAATTTTACCAAAGGGATAGCACCAAATACTAGATAATCGAGGCATTCTCTAACAATTTTGCTGATAATGCATAGGAATGAGATCTTTTCCGCTATTCGAATAGCGCTCGTATAAAACTCTTAAACCATTTGGTAGATCTTTAGGGTCTACTTGTACGAATTTGTGTCGTGCATAAAAATTGGTGAGATGAGCGTACGCAAAGCAGTAATCGTCTTCCGTAAGCGTATATTGCGCACAATAATCCATAAGCTGGGAGCCTAATTGCTTACCACGATGTTGTTTTGATATCGCCATTCCAGTAAGTAAGCGATTATTTTCTATTGTACGAAAACGCACGACACCGCACAGCTCGTTATTCAGTAATAACGAATAGATCAGTTCACTCTTATTCGCTTTTCCCGTTGGGTAATGTTCTTTATAGAAACGTTTAACTAGGGGAACCTTTACTGGGTCTAATTGAGTAATGATGACATTGTTCATTCAGTCACTGCGCCATTGGTTTATCTGCTGTAGAATGACCGCAGTGTAAGTTAATTGAATATCGCCATGCAATTCCATCTCAATGCTAGTTTAAAAAATGTTCATACTTTTTCCATCGATCAGACGTGTGATGCGTTGGTTGAAGTCACCACTACCGAAGAACTGATTTCGCTTTACAAAGACCCTAAATGGTCAGCTTTGCCTAAGTTAATACTGGGTAAGGGCAGTAATATGCTTTTTACTGAGCACTTCGCTGGTCTGGTCATTGTGAATAAATTGGCCGGGATTGAGTTGACCGAGATGGGCAGTCATCACCTACTGCATGTTAGTGGGGGGGAAGATTGGCCAAGCTTGGTTGAGTGGAGTGTGGATAAGGGGCTGGGTGGTCTAGAAAATCTAGCAATGATACCGGGTTGTTCAGGCTCAGCTCCGATTCAGAATATTGGTGCGTATGGTGTTGAACTGCAAGACGTATGTGAGTATGTCGACATCCTGTGTCTGGATACTTATACAGTTAAGCGCTTAAGCAAAGAAGAGTGTCTCTTTGGTTACCGAGACTCTATTTTCAAACACGCTCTCTACGGTAAAGCGATTGTTGTTGCGATTGGTTTAACGTTACCTAAAGAGTGGCAGCCCTGTAATCACTATGGTCCTTTGAAAAGCCTAGCTGCTGATAGTCTTTCTCCTCGTACTATATTTGATGAAGTGTGTGCTATCCGTTCAAGTAAGCTACCAGACCCTAAAGTACAAGGGAATGCGGGCAGTTTCTTCAAAAACCCTGTGATCACCAAAGATCATTTTGATCGCTTGTTAGCTCTATATCCAAATATGGTTGGCTATGAGAGTAATGACATGATCAAAGTTGCTGCTGGCTGGCTTATTGATCAATGCCAGTTCAAGGGTGTGACAGAAGGTGGCGCTCAGGTTCACCCCAACCAAGCATTGGTTATTATCAATTATGATGAGGCTTCTGCTGTGGATATCCTTAAGCTTGCAGAGCGAGTGCGCCAGTCCGTTTTGAATAAATTCGATATTCGATTGGAACATGAAGTGCGCTTTATGGGACGAGACTGCGAGACAAACCTAGACAAGGCTTTGGAGTCATTGGCATGAGAGAACACAGTACCAAGCTTGCACTATTGAGATGCCTTGCTGACGGTGAGTTTCATTCAGGTGAAGACCTAGGTGAAATGATTGGTGTATCACGAGCGGCTATCAGTAAGCACATTAAAGGTATTCAAGAGTGGGGTTTAGATATCTATCGAGTACAAGGCAAGGGTTACAAGCTAGCCAGTCGTTTGGATATGCTTGACCAAGAAAAATTGTCTGCAGTTAGTCGCGATGCTTCTCTTGAACTCATTCCCATCATAGGTTCTACAAACCAACACCTATTAGAGCGTACTAACACCCTCGAATCGGGTTCTGTCTGTATTGCTGAATATCAAGCTGCGGGTCGTGGACGCCGTGGACGAGAGTGGGTATCGCCATTCGGTGCAAACCTCTATCTTTCAATGTATTGGAGACTTGACGCAGGGATGGCTGCCGCGATGGGCTTAAGCCTTGTGGTTGGTGTTGCTGTTGTTGAAGCTTTGGAAGAAATGGGTGTAGAAGGTGTAAAGCTCAAATGGCCGAACGACCTCTACCACAATGATAAGAAGCTTGCAGGTATCTTGGTCGAGCTGTCAGGACAGTCTGGTGGCGCTGCACATATTGTGATTGGTTTAGGGCTAAACTTATCCATGGATCCAACAACATCAGGTATTGGCCAGCCATGGACTTCCCTTAAAGAAGTGTGTGATGGGAAGGTGCCAGACCGTAGTCAGTTAGCGCAGGCTCTAATCAATGCCTGGGATAAGTCTCTTGTCGATTATGAGCTGAAAGGGATGTCCAATTTTGTAGAGCGTTGGAACCGCTTGGATAACTTCTTAGGTCGCAATGTGAAGCTGATTATTGGACCTCGAGAAATTGAAGGTGTCGTACAAGGTATTGATGAGCAGGGTGCTGTGTTACTCAAAACCGAGAATGGTATAGAAAGTTATATCGGCGGTGAAATCTCACTAAGGAAAGGTAGCTAAGACCTTCCTATTTTCTTAGTAGTACTTCTTCAACCATGTGGTCTGCACCTTTACGAAGGATTAGGTGCGCTCTTTCCCTTGTTGGGAGAATATTTTGTTCTAGGTTCAAGCCATTGATTGAGCGCCAGATCCCTTCCGCTTTATCTAAAGCTGCTTGGTTTGATAATTTCGTGTAATGACTAAAATATGAACCTGGTTTGGTAAACGCACCATCGCGGAATTTGAAAAAACGATTGATGTACCACTCTTTAATTTGTTTACTATCAGCATCAACGTAGAGTGAAAAGTCGAGGAAATCGGAGATAAAGACACGATGCGGCTCGTGTGGGTAGTTCATGCCTGTCTGCAAGACATTAAGCCCTTCAATAATAAGCACATCTGGCAGGTCGACGCATTTTTCCTCATCTGTGATGTTATAAGTAAGATGCGAGTATACTGGTGCTGTGACATTTCTTTGGCATGCTTTTACATCAGAAACAAACTTCACTAAACGCTTGATGTCGTAGGATTCGGGAAACCCTTTCTTGCTCATTAAGCCTTTTTCTTCCAGCACTTTATTTGGATACAAGAAACCATCTGTGGTCACAAGCTCTACCTTTGGATGGTTCTCCCAACGCGATAATAATGCCTTGAGCAACCGAGCCGTTGTACTTTTTCCAACCGCAACACTACCTGCTATACCGATGATGAAAGGTGGCGCTTTTTCTTTCTTATCAAGAAATTGATGAAGTATTGAATTTCTGTTTTGTCTGGCTGCCACATAGAGGTTCAATAGGCGAGATAGCGGTAAATAGATCTCCACAGCTTCTTCCATTGTGAGCTTTTCATTGATGCCTTGAAGCTCTTTTAAGTCGCTTTCAGAAAGTGTCATAGGAACTGAATTCCTTAACTCCGACCAGCGTTCGCGGTCAAATGACATAAATGGGCTCATACAAAACTCTATAGTGGATAACAAAATAAGAGCATGGAAAATACATCAAGCGCTAGATAAATAAAATATCTTCCTGTGTTAGATACGAGTTAAAGACAGAAACCTTGAGCGAAATAGCGATATAGAGGAATTTGATACGAGATTTTTTCACTTTTTTTCAATTTGCTATTGCAAGGTGGAAAATCATTCAATAAAATGCGCCCCACTTGTGCCGACTTAGCTCAGTAGGTAGAGCAACTGACTTGTAATCAGTAGGTCACCAGTTCGACTCCGGTAGTCGGCACCACTTTCTCCCTTCCAATAAGGTAAGCGAGAGGAAGCTCAAAATTTGGAGGGGTTCCCGAGTGGCCAAAGGGAGCAGACTGTAAATCTGCCGGCACTGCCTTCGATGGTTCGAATCCGTCCCCCTCCACCATATTCTAAAGGTTAAATAGCTCAAGCAGAGTTACGTGTTGCGTGCATCGTATAATGGCTATTACCTCAGCCTTCCAAGCTGATGATGCGGGTTCGATTCCCGCTGCACGCTCCAACTCATTTTGTGTGCTGATATAAGCTCAGTCGGTAGATTTCACCCTCAGTAAAGGGTGAAGACACCAGTTCGAGTCTGAGTATTAGCACCAGTCTAAAGCTTCTTCTCCTTTTTATTAAGAAAACCATTTTTTGGTTGCGTGGTCTTATTGTAAGCCACCTAATCCGTACCTAGAGGGACACCCCATGTCTAAAGAAAAATTTGAACGTACGAAACCGCACGTAAACGTTGGTACTATCGGCCACGTTGACCACGGTAAAACAACTCTAACTGCTGCTATCTGTACTACACTTGCAAAAGTGTACGGTGGTGTTGCTAAAGATTTCGCATCTATCGATAACGCTCCAGAAGAGCGTGAGCGCGGTATCACAATCGCTACTTCTCACGTTGAGTACGACACTCCATCACGTCACTACGCACACGTAGACTGTCCAGGACACGCGGATTATGTTAAAAACATGATCACTGGTGCTGCACAAATGGACGGCGGCATCCTAGTTGTTGCTGCGACTGACGGCCCTATGCCTCAAACTCGTGAGCACATCCTACTTGGTCGTCAAGTTGGTATCCCTTACATCATCGTATTCATGAACAAATGTGACATGGTTGATGACGAAGAGCTACTTGAGCTAGTTGAGATGGAAGTTCGTGAACTTCTTTCTGAATACGATTTCCCAGGTGATGACCTACCAGTTATCCAAGGTTCTGCACTTGGCGCACTAAACGGCGAGAAGCAGTGGGAAGACAAGATTGTTGAGCTTGCAGAAGCACTAGATTCTTACATCCCAGAGCCAGAGCGTGCAGTAGACCAACCGTTCCTACTACCAATTGAAGACGTATTCTCAATTCAAGGTCGTGGTACTGTTGTAACTGGTCGTATCGAGCGCGGTATCCTACGTGTAGGTGACGAAGTAGAAATCGTTGGTATCAAAGAGACAACTCTTACTACTTGTACTGGTGTTGAAATGTTCCGTAAACTGCTTGACGAAGGTCGTGCAGGTGAGAACGTTGGTGCACTTCTACGTGGTACTAAGCGTGATGACGTTGAACGTGGCCAAGTACTTTCTGCGAAAGGTTCAATCAACCCACACACTAAGTTTGAGTCTGAAGTATACGTACTTTCTAAAGACGAAGGCGGCCGTCACACTCCTTTCTTCAAGGGTTACCGTCCACAGTTCTACTTCCGTACAACTGACGTAACAGGCGATATCACTCTACCAGAAGGCGTAGAAATGGTAATGCCAGGTGACAACGTTCAAATGACTGTTGAGCTAATTGCTCCAATCGCAATGGACGAAGGTCTACGTTTCGCAATCCGCGAAGGTGGCCGTACTGTTGGTGCTGGTGTTGTAGCTAAAATCTTTGCATAAGATTTGACGAACCACTAGTAAAAAGGGCATCATTTGATGCCCTTTTTCTGCGCTAAAAAAAGAGTTGAGCGATTTGGCATCAATTTCGACTCTTAGCAAGGAATTAAACGGTCTTTTTGGCTAAAATGACTGTTAGATGTGTTGTTTTGCAACGCAAAGGAATGTGCCCTGCAACAGCGGGGTTATTGTCGTCTATATTTAAGGCTTGTCACAGGTTGGTTTTATGAAAGCAAACGCTGAAACTCCTGATAGCTCAAGTGCAGCAGATACAATGAAGTGGATTGTCGCTTTTGTTCTGTTGGCTGCTGCTGTTGTGGGTAATTACCTGTATGGTGAATTGTCTGTTGTGATTCGCGCTGCAGGTGTAGTTGTGCTGATTGCTGCCGCACTAGGCGTTGCAGCAACAACAACTAAAGGTAAAGCTGCGATCGATTTTGCAAAAGAATCTCGAATGGAGATTCGTAAAGTTGTTTGGCCTACTCGCCAAGAAACTATGCAAACTGCATTGATCGTTTTAGCTGTATGTATTGTTATGTCTCTAGTGCTTTGGGGAATTGACGGCATTATGGTCCGTCTAGTTTCTCTAGCAACTGGGGTGTAGAGGGTTCTGATTCATGAGTGAAGCTCCAAAAAAACGTTGGTATGTAGTTCAAGCCTTTTCTGGCTTTGAAGGTCGTGTTGCTCAGTCGCTACGCGAGCATATTAAAATGCACAACATGGAAGAATTCTTTGGTGACGTTTTAGTACCTACTGAAGAAGTAGTGGAAATGCGTGCAGGTCAACGCCGTAAAAGTGAACGTAAATTCTTCCCTGGCTACGTCTTAGTTCAAATGATCATGAATGATGAATCATGGCACTTAGTACGCAGCATTCCGCGTGTTATGGGCTTCATTGGTGGTACCTCTGATCGTCCTGCACCAATCACTGATAAAGAAGCTGATGCTATTTTGAACCGTCTAGAGAAAGCGAGCGAGTCTCCACGTCCTAAGACAATGTTCGAAGCGGGTGAAGTGGTTCGTGTGAACGATGGTCCATTTGCTGATTTTAACGGTACTGTTGAAGAAGTAGATTACGAGAAAAGCCGTATTAAGGTATCTGTATCGATCTTTGGTCGTGCAACACCGGTTGAGCTTGAATTTGGTCAAGTCGAAAAACTGGATTAATACTCTTACCTTTTGAGCAAGTTGTGGATAAATAGTTTATAAGCTGTTCAAAATCAAAGAGTATAAAAAATCACCTTTTTAGGGTTGTTAAAGGCGCGAATTATGATTATAATTTCGCGCCTTTTTGCTTCTATGGAAGCGGAAAAGAGTTAATTGAAATTATGGGGAGCTTGCTTGACGGCTGGCGCATGTACCCAAATATTAGGAAATATCATGGCTAAGAAAGTTGAAGCTTATATCAAACTGCAAGTTGCAGCTGGTATGGCAAACCCAAGTCCACCGGTTGGTCCTGCTCTAGGTCAACACGGCGTGAACATCATGGAATTCTGTAAAGCGTTCAACGCAAAAACAGAATCTGTTGAGAAAGGTCTACCTACTCCAGTAGTTATTACTGTTTACAACGACCGTTCTTTCACGTTCGTAACTAAGACTCCACCTGCTGCTGTTCTTCTTAAGAAAGCTGCTGGCGTTAAGTCTGGTTCTGGTCGTCCAAACACTGAAAAAGTGGGCACTGTAACTGACGCTCAAATCCAAGAAATCGCAGAAACTAAAGCTGCTGATATGACTGGTGCTGACATCGAAGCAATGAAGCGTTCTATTGCTGGTACTGCTCGTTCAATGGGCCTAGTGGTAGAGGGATAAGATCATGGCAAAACTTACTAAGCGTATGCGCGTAATCCGCGACAAAGTTGATTCAACTAAAGAATACGAGATCAACGAAGCTGTTGCTCTTCTTAAAGAACTAGCAACTGCTAAGTTCGTTGAGTCTGTAGACGTTGCTGTTAACCTAGGCATCGATGCTCGTAAATCTGACCAAAACGTTCGTGGCGCAACTGTGTTACCTCACGGTACTGGCCGTGACATCCGCGTTGCTGTTTTCACTCAAGGTGCAAACGCAGAAGCTGCTAAAGCTGCTGGCGCAGATATCGTTGGTATGGAAGATCTTGCTGAGCAAGTGAAAAAAGGCGAAATGAACTTCGACGTAGTTGTTGCTTCTCCAGATGCAATGCGTGTTGTTGGTCAACTAGGTACAATCCTAGGTCCACGCGGCCTTATGCCAAACCCTAAAGTTGGTACTGTAACTCCTAACGTTGCTGAAGCGGTTAAGAACGCTAAAGCTGGTCAGGTTCGTTACCGTAACGACAAGAACGGCATCATCCACACTACTATCGGTAAAGCATCTTTCGAAGCTAACCAGCTTCAAGAGAACCTAGAAGCACTTCTAGTTGCTCTTAAGAAAGCTAAGCCTTCTTCAGCTAAAGGTTCTTACCTGAAGAAAGTAAGCATCTCGACTACGATGGGTGCTGGTGTTGCTGTTGATCAAGCTAGTCTTGATACTCAAGCAAACTAATTTGCTTAGGCGCAGATTTAGTGTATACTTCTGCGCCTAATATTTGTGGTTGGATGGTTTTAAAGCAATTTGAAATTATCTATCCCAAGACCGTAGGCGCTATCGATTTTCATCAGATTGTTGATGGCTTAATAAAACCTACGTAGGCGATGTTGTGGTTTGAAGTGAATTTATTCATTTTTAAATAACATCGTAAACGCTCAATACATTTTGTATTGGGTGCTGTAATCACAACCAGAGGTTAATCCAAATGGCTTTAAATCTTCAAGACAAAAAAGCAATTGTTGCTGAAGTCAACGAAGCTGCCAGTGGTGCACTTTCTGCAGTTGTAGCTGATTCTCGTGGCGTTGAAGTTGGCGCAATGACTTCTCTACGTAAACAAGCTCGCGAAGCGGGTGTTTACATGAAAGTTGTTCGTAACACACTAGCACGCCGTGCGGTTCAGGGTACAGACTACGAGTGTCTAGTAGACACTTTCACTGGTCCTACTCTGATCGCATTCTCTAATGAGCACCCAGGTGCTGCAGCGCGTCTTTTCAAAGACTTCGCTAAAGAGAATAAAGATTTCGAGATCAAAGCTGCTGCATTTGAAGGCGCAGTTACTGATGCTGAAGTACTAGCGACACTACCAACTTACGACGAAGCAATTGCACGCCTAATGATGTGCATGAAAGAAGCTTCTGCTGGCAAGCTGGTTCGTACTATCGCTGCTGTTCGCGACCAAAAAGAAGAAGCTGCGGCATAAGCCTTGCTTTTCACTGGTTGCTATTTAAACTTATTGTTGACTTAAAAGAGAATTGTTATGTCTATTACTAACGAGCAAATCCTAGACGCAGTTGCAGAAATGTCTGTAATGCAAGTTGTTGAGCTTATCGAAGCTATGGAAGAGAAATTCGGCGTTACTGCAGCAGCTGCTGTTGTAGCTGGCGGCGCTGCTGGCGGCGAAGCTGCTGCTGAGCAAACTGAATTCGACGTTATCCTAACAGGTGCTGGCGCTAACAAAGTACAAGTTATCAAAGCTGTACGTGGCGCAACTGGCCTAGGTCTTAAAGAAGCTAAAGGTCTTGTAGACTCAGCTCCTGCAGCGCTTAAAGAAGGCGTTGACAAAGCTGAAGCTGAAGCTCTTAAAGCACAGCTAGAAGAAGCTGGCGCTTCTGTTGAAGTTAAGTAATTACTACTTAATTTCATAGCCGAAAGGCTAATGGCTGGTGGTTAATTAACCACCGGCCTTTTTGCGCTGTAGGGCTATGACGAAATTTCCGCTGTTTAACCGTCATAATCCGAGCAAAAAAACAGTCATTTTTTCGAAATGATTGTTCACTACAGTAAACAGCTGTTTGTCACCACCCCCTCTGAAGAGTGTTTTGGGTGGTTTGGGTCACTTATCAGCGAGCTGAGGAACCCCATGGTTTACTCTTATACCGAGAAAAAGCGCATCCGTAAGGATTTTGGTACTCGTCCACAAGTTTTGGACATTCCATACCTACTATCGATCCAGCTTGATTCTTTCGACAAATTCATCGAACAGGATCCTGAAGGTCAATACGGTCTTGAAGCTGCTTTCCGTTCTGTATTTCCAATTCAGAGCTACAACGGCAATTCTGAGCTGCAATACGTTAGCTACCGTCTTGGTGAGCCAGTTTTTGACGTTAAAGAATGTCAAATCCGCGGTGTTACTTACTCAAAGCCACTACGCGTAAAACTACGTTTAGTTATCTTTGATCGAGACGCACCAGCAGGTACTGTAAAAGACATTAAAGAACAAGAAGTCTACATGGGCGAAATTCCGCTTATGACAGACAATGGTACTTTCGTAATTAATGGTACCGAGAGGGTTATCGTATCCCAGCTGCACCGAAGCCCAGGCGTGTTCTTCGACAGTGATAAGGGTAAGACTCACTCATCAGGTAAAGTTCTTTATAACGCACGTGTAATTCCTTACCGTGGCTCATGGTTAGACTTTGAGTTCGATCCTAAGGATAACTTATTCGTACGTATCGACCGTCGTCGTAAACTACCAGCATCGATTATTCTTCGTGCACTTGGTAAATCGACTGAAGAGATCCTTGATCTGTTCTTCGACAAAGTGAACTTCGAAGTTAAAGACCAAACTCTTCTTATGGAGTTGGTTCCTGATCGTCTACGTGGTGAAACTGCGTCATTCGACATCGAAGCAAACGGCAAAACTTACGTTGAGACTGGTCGTCGTGTTACTGCTCGCCATATCCGTCAACTTGAAAAAGATGGCGTTGAGCACATCGAAGTACCAGTAGAGTACATCGTTGGTAAAGTTGCATCTAAAGATTACATCAATGAAGCAACTGGCGAGATCATCGTTGGCGCGAACCAAGAGATTAGCCTAGAAGCACTTGCTAACCTGTCTCAAGCAGGCCACAAGGCTCTACAAACTCTGTTCACGAATGACCTAGATCACGGTCCATTCATGTCGGACACTCTACGTGCCGATAGCACAGTAGATCGCATCTCTGCATTGGTAGAAATCTACCGCATGATGCGTCCTGGCGAGCCACCAACGAAAGAAGCTGCAGAATCATTGTTCGAAAGCCTATTCTTCTCTGAAGATCGTTACGACCTATCAACTGTAGGCCGTATGAAGTTCAACAGCTCTATCGAGCGTGAAGAAGAAGAAGAGCGCGGTACTCTGGATGAATCAGACATCATCGAAGTGATGAAGAAACTGATTGGTATCCGTAACGGTATTGGTGAAGTGGACGACATCGACCACCTTGGCAACCGTCGTATCCGTTCTGTTGGTGAAATGGCAGAAAACCAATTCCGTGTTGGTCTAGTTCGTGTAGAACGTGCCGTAAAAGAGCGCCTAAGCCTTGGTGACCTTGACGCAATCATGCCTCAAGACCTTATCAACGCTAAGCCTATCTCTGCTGCAGTGAAAGAATTCTTTGGCTCTTCACAGCTTTCACAGTTCATGGACCAAAACAACCCATTGTCAGAAGTTACGCACAAGCGTCGTATCTCTGCTTTAGGTCCCGGTGGTCTTACTCGTGAGCGCGCAGGCTTCGAAGTACGTGACGTTCACGTAACTCACTACGGTCGTCTATGTCCGATCGAAACGCCTGAAGGTCCAAACATCGGTCTAATTAACTCGCTATCTGCGTTTGCACGTTGTAACGATTACGGTTTCCTAGAAACTCCGTACCGTCGTGTTGTGGATGGTGTAGTAACAGAAGAAGTTGATTACCTGTCTGCAATCCAGGAAGGTCAATTCGTAATCGCGCAGGCAAACACTGTTCTTACAGAAGAAGGTACGTTTGCAGATGAGCTAATCACAGCTCGTCAAAAAGGTGAATCAGGTCTTCACCCTCGTGATCACGTTGACTACATGGACGTTGCGACAAACCAAGTAGTATCTATCGCTGCTTCGCTTATCCCGTTCCTAGAACACGATGATGCGAACCGTGCATTGATGGGTGCGAACATGCAACGTCAAGCAGTACCAACACTTAAGGCTGATAAGCCTCTAGTCGGTACTGGTATTGAACGTAACATCGCCGTTGACTCTGGTGTTACAGCGGTTGCTAAGCGTGGTGGTCAAGTTCAGTCTGTAGACGCTTCTCGTATCGTAGTTAAGGTTAACGAAGATGAATTGGTACCTGGCGAAGCTGGTATCGATATCTACAACCTAACTAAGTACACGCGTTCGAACCAAAATACATGTATTAACCAACGTCCAACTGTACTTCCTGGCGAACCAGTTGCACGAGGCGACGTGCTTGCTGATGGTCCTTCAACTGACCTTGGTGAACTCGCTCTTGGCCAAAACATGCGTATCGCGTTCATGCCTTGGAACGGTTACAACTTCGAAGACTCGATCTTAGTATCTGAGCGCGTAGTTCAAGAAGACCGTTTCACGACAATCCACATTCAAGAACTATCTTGTGTGGCTCGTGATACTAAGCTGGGCTCTGAAGAGATCACAGCTGATATTCCAAACGTAGGTGAGTCTGCTCTGTCTAAACTAGACGAGTCAGGTATCGTTTACATTGGTGCTGAAGTTAAGGGTGGCGACATCCTAGTTGGTAAAGTAACCCCTAAAGGTGAAACTCAACTGACTCCTGAAGAGAAGCTACTACGTGCGATCTTTGGTGAGAAAGCATCTGATGTTAAAGATACTTCGCTACGTGTACCAAACTCTGTTTCAGGTACTATCATCGATGTACAAGTCTTCACTCGCGATGGCGTAGAGAAAGACAAGCGTGCACTTGAAATCGAACAGATGCAGCTTAAAGAAGCTAAGAAAGACCTAACTGAAGAGTTCCAAATTCTTGAGGGTGGCCTTCTTAACCGTGTTAAAGCTGTACTTCTGTCTGGTGGTTACTCTGAAGCTAAGCTTGATACTATCGGTCGTAAGCAATGGTTAGAGCAAGTTCTAGAAGACGACGCGCTACAAACACAGCTTGAGCAACTTGCTGAGCAGTGGGATGAGCTAAAAGCTGACTTCGATAAGAAGTTTGAAACTAAGCGTCGTAAAATCACTCAAGGTGATGATCTAGCGCCTGGCGTTCTTAAGATTGTTAAAGTTTACCTAGCGGTTAAACGTCGTATCCAGCCTGGTGATAAGATGGCCGGTCGTCACGGTAACAAAGGTGTAATCTCTAAGATTAACCCTGTTGAAGACATGCCATACGATGAGAAAGGCCAGCCTGTAGACATCGTACTTAACCCGCTGGGTGTACCATCGCGTATGAACATCGGTCAGATCCTAGAAGTACACTTAGGTTTGGCTGCGAAAGGTATCGGTGACAAGATCAACCAAATGGTTAAGGAACAACAAGAACTGCATAAGTTCCGTGAGTTCCTACAGAAGGTTTATGATCTTGGTGAGACTCGTCAGAAAGTTGATATTGCAGAATTGTCTGATGATCAAGTTCGTACACTGATTAAGAACCTACGTGGCGGTCTACCGATTGCTACTCCTGTGTTCGACGGTGCTTCTGAGCCTCTAATCAAAGAACTACTTAAACTGGGTGATCTGCCAGAATCTGGTCAGCTTAAACTGTTTGATGGTCGTACTGGTGATTCGTTTGAGCGTCCTGTAACTGTTGGTTACATGTACATGCTGAAACTAAACCACTTGGTTGATGACAAGATGCATGCTCGTTCGACGGGTTCTTACAGCCTAGTAACTCAGCAACCACTTGGTGGTAAAGCTCAGTTCGGTGGTCAGCGTTTCGGTGAGATGGAAGTATGGGCACTAGAAGCATACGGTGCTGCATATACTCTACAAGAAATGCTAACAGTTAAGTCAGATGACGTTAACGGCCGTACTAAGATGTATAAGAACATCGTAGACGGTAACCATAGCATGGAACCTGGTATGCCTGAGTCGTTCAACGTACTGTTGAAAGAGATTCGCTCGCTAGGTATCAACATCGAGCTAGAAGACGAAGAGTAATCCCTCCTCTTTTTAAAAGAAGATAGGATTATTTGGTAAAAGGGAGCTTGCTACAGCAGTGAGCTCCTTTAACTCCTTACAGGAGCTGAATGTGAAAGACTTATTAAACTTTCTAAAAGCACAGCATAAGACCGAAGAATTTGATGCAATCAAAATCGGTCTATCTTCACCAGACATGATTCGTTCATGGTCTTTTGGTGAAGTTAAAAAGCCGGAAACAATTAACTATCGTACGTTCAAACCTGAACGTGATGGTCTGTTCTGTGCACGTATTTTTGGTCCAGTTAAAGACTATGAATGTCTTTGTGGCAAATACAAGCGCCTGAAGCACCGTGGTGTTATCTGTGAGAAGTGTGGCGTTGAAGTTACACAAACTAAAGTTCGTCGTGACCGAATGGGCCACATCGAGCTAGCTTCACCAGTGGCTCACATCTGGTTCCTTAAATCACTACCGTCTCGTATCGGTTTGTTGATGGATATCCCTCTACGTGATATCGAGCGTGTTCTTTACTTCGAAATGTACGTAGTAACTGAACCAGGTATGACTGATCTAGAAAAATCTCAGATGCTTACTGAAGAAGAGTATCTGGATCGCCTAGAAGAATGGGGTGACGAATTCACTGCTAAGATGGGTGCTGAAGCGATCAAAGATCTGCTTTCAACAATGGACCTTCATCAAGAAGTGGAAGAAATGCGTGAAGAGTTAGAAACAACTAACTCAGAAACTAAGCGTAAGAAAGTTACTAAGCGTTTGAAGCTAGTGGAAGCGTTTATTGCATCGGGTAACGATCCGCAATGGATGATCCTAACTGTTCTTCCGGTACTTCCGCCAGATCTACGTCCTCTAGTACCTCTAGATGGCGGTCGTTTTGCGACTTCAGATCTGAACGACCTTTATCGTCGTGTGATCAACCGTAACAACCGTTTGAAGCGCCTTCTAGAGCTAGCGGCTCCAGACATCATCGTACGTAACGAAAAGCGTATGTTGCAAGAGTCTGTTGATGCCCTTCTAGATAACGGTCGTCGTGGTCGTGCAATTACAGGTTCGAACAAGCGCCCTCTGAAATCTCTTGCTGATATGATCAAGGGTAAACAAGGTCGTTTCCGTCAAAACCTTCTAGGTAAACGTGTAGACTACTCTGGCCGTTCTGTAATCACAGTAGGTCCATACCTTCGTCTACATCAGTGTGGTCTTCCTAAGAAGATGGCGCTAGAGCTATTTAAGCCGTTCATCTACAGCAAGCTAGAAACTCGTGGCATGGCTACGACTATCAAAGCAGCTAAGAAGATGGTAGAGCGTGAAGAAGCTATCGTTTGGGATATCCTAGATGAAGTTATCCGTGAACACCCAGTACTGCTTAACCGTGCACCTACACTTCACCGTCTAGGTATCCAAGCGTTTGAACCAGTACTAATCGAAGGTAAAGCGATTCAGCTTCACCCACTTGTGTGTGCGGCATACAACGCCGACTTCGATGGTGACCAAATGGCGGTACACGTGCCTCTAACTTTAGAAGCACAGCTTGAAGCACGTACACTGATGATGTCGACGAATAACATTCTGTCGCCAGCGTCAGGTGATCCGATCATCGTACCTTCTCAGGACGTTGTATTGGGTCTTTACTACATGACTCGTGAAAAGATCAATGTGAAAGGCGAAGGTATGTACCTTGCTGGCCCTGAAGAGGCTGAGAAGGCATACCGTACTAAGAGTGCAGAGCTACACGCTCGCGTTAAAGTTCGTATCACTGAGACCGTAGTAGACGAAGATGGTAACAGCACTACTGAAACGAAGATGGTTGATACAACTGTCGGCCGTGCAATGCTATGGCAAATCGTTCCAGCTGGCCTACCGTACAGCATTGTTAACCAAAAGTTAGGTAAGAAGCAAATTTCTACCCTTCTTAACGAAGCGTACCGTAAGCTTGGTCTTAAAGACACAGTCGTATTCGCTGACCAAATCATGTACGCAGGTTTTGCATACGCGGCACTTTCTGGTGTTTCTGTAGGTATCGACGATATGGTTGTACCTCAAGCGAAATACGACGAAATTGAATCTGCTGAAGAAGAAGTTCGTGAAATCCAAGAGCAATTCCAATCTGGTCTTGTTACTGCGGGTGAGCGTTACAACAAAGTTATCGATATCTGGGCGTCTACGAACGACCGTGTTGCGAAAGCAATGATGGATAACCTTTCTTCTGAAACAGTTATTAACCGTGACGGCGAAGAAGAACAGCAAGAATCGTTCAACAGCATCTACATGATGGCCGACTCGGGCGCACGTGGTTCTGCAGCTCAGATTCGTCAGCTAGCGGGTATGCGTGGTCTGATGGCGCGTCCAGATGGTTCAATCATCGAAACGCCGATCACTGCGAACTTTAAAGAAGGTCTAAACGTCCTTCAGTACTTTATCTCAACGCACGGTGCTCGTAAGGGGCTTGCGGATACAGCACTGAAAACAGCAAACTCGGGTTACCTAACTCGTCGTCTAGTAGACGTTGCTCAAGACGTTGTAGTACACGAACATGACTGTGGTACGCAAGAAGGTATCGACATGATGCCTCACATCGAAGGTGGTGACGTTAAAGTTGCACTTTCTGAGCTTGCTCTAGGTCGTGTAGTTGCTGAAGACGTTCTTAAGCCTGGTACTGACGATGTACTGATTCCACGTAATACTCTGATTGATGAGAAGTGGTGTCAAATCATGGAAGACAACTCAGTAGATAGCATGAAAGTGCGCTCTGTAGTTACCTGTGATGCAGACTTCGGTTGTTGTGCGCAGTGTTACGGCCGTGACTTAGCACGTGGTCACCTAGTGAACCAAGGTGAAGCAGTTGGTGTTATCGCTGCACAATCTATCGGTGAACCGGGTACACAGTTAACGATGCGTACGTTCCACATCGGTGGTGCAGCATCTACTGCAGCAGCAGAGAACAGCATCCAAGCTAAAACTACGGGTACTGTGAAGCTTCACAACGCTAAGTTCGTAATCAACAAAGATAAGAAGCTAGTCATTACTTCTCGTGCATCTGAGATGACGATTATTGATGAGTTCGGTCGTACTAAAGAGAAGCATAAACTTCCTTACGGTTCGATTCTGAGCAAAGCAGATAACGACGCAGTGGAAGCTGGCGAAGTTGTCGCTAACTGGGAAGCTCACACCATGCCAATCATCACTGAAGTGGCAGGTCGCATCCAGTTCGTTGATATGATCGATGGCGTAACCGTTTCTCGTCAAACAGATGATCTGACTGGTCTTTCTTCAAGTGAAGTGACAGACACAGCAGCTCGTCCAGCAGCAGGTAAAGATATGCGTCCAGCAATCAAACTTGTTGACGAGCAAGGTAACGATGTAATGATCCCTGGTACTGATATGCCAGCTCACTACTTCTTGCCTGGTAAAGCGATTGTAAACATTGAAGACGGCGCTGAAGTTGGCATTGGTGACACACTATCTCGTATCCCTCAAAAATCGAGCGGAAACAAAGATATCACCGGTGGTCTACCACGCGTAGCAGACCTATTCGAAGCTCGTAAGCCTAAAGAGCCTGCGATTCTTGCTGAGCACACAGGTACTGTGTCTTTCGGTAAAGAAACGAAAGGTAAACGTCGTCTAGTAATCACTCGTGAAGGCGGTGAAGCTTACGAAGAGATGATTCCTAAGCATCGTCAATTGAACGTGTTCGAAGGTGAGAAGATTGAACGTGGTGATGTAATCGCCGACGGTCCTGAAACTCCACACGATATTCTGCGTCTACGTGGTATCCACGCTGTGACTCAGTACATCGCGAACGAAGTTCAAGAAGTTTACCGCTTACAAGGCGTTAAGATTAACGATAAGCACATTGAAACTATCGTTCGTCAAATGCTACGTAAGTGTACAATCACTCATTCTGGTGACTCTCAGTTCCTACCTGGCGAACAAGTTGAGTATCACAATGTTAAGATTGCTAACCGTAAGCTAGAAGCTGAAGGTAAAGAACTAGTACGTTTCGAACGTGATCTACTAGGTATTACTAAAGCATCTCTTGCAACTGAGTCATTTATCTCAGCGGCATCGTTCCAAGAAACGACTCGCGTACTAACAGAAGCTGCGGTTTCTGGTAAGCGTGATGACCTTCGCGGTCTGAAAGAGAACGTAATTGTTGGTCGTCTGATCCCAGCTGGTACTGGTTTCGCATACCACCAAGAGCGTCAAGCTAAGCGTGAAGAAGAGCAAGACGGTCCTTCAGCTGAACAAGCTACTGACAATCTAGCAGCACTTCTAAATGCTGGTTTCTCTTCAGAAGAGTAAGCTCTACGAGTTGTCTCTAAGAGATAAGAAAAAGGCACCTTCGGGTGCCTTTTTTGTATCTGGCGCATTGGTATTTAGCGATAGGAATAAAACAATAAACTGGCTTGGCTTATTTGGTTAATGGACTTGGACATGAGTAGGCTCTGAGCTCTGTTCTTTCAAGCTAACAGGTTGGCTATTAGTGTTGAGCCTGATTTGGCCTATAACCTATACCATCGTTAAAGATTAAAGTAAGAACGAGTAGGTTCTGGTGGATAGTTTGGATTAGCCATAGGCAAAACAAAAAGCTTGCACAGGGGCAAGCTTATAAAGCGTTATAACATTAAGCTCCTGGCGGAACCGCTAGGCTGTCGGCAATTTGCTGTATTAGTTGATCTTCAACTTCAAACCTCACCTCAAGGGTTTCACCAATGAGTGATAAATCACTATCCAAACTTTCTAATGCATCATCAGCATCAATGGCGGCGTACTTATCGGTAAAGTTGAGTAGAGGATCTGTGGTAAGAACGATATGACCATAAGATTGGTTAATCTCGTCTGTTGCTTTGAAGCCTGTAGCCTGCCACTTGTCCATCACCATGTCATAAATTTTGAAATGACCTTCGGAAATGTAATCAACTAGGTGTTGGCTGAATTTTTGAAGCTCTTCAGGAGAGGGTAGTTCTGTTACAGCAGTTGTTTTTGATGATGAAGGCTGTAGAGCGGCAAGCTTACAATACTCAACGATTAGAGACTGTCGAGTGTCGAGCCAATGATCGATGACCTCATTAGAGCCACCCCATTGTTCTTGTACTTTTTTAAATTTATTTAGCATGACCATGTCCTCATGATCTGATCACAACCTTGTGATCAAGTAATTGCCTAAGCAGGGTCCATTTATTGGTATCTACTTAAAGTAATAGCTTGAATTATTATTTGCTACCACTCTAGTATGAAATTAGATTGCCAGTAAAATGAACGAACTGCAAGCAATGAGGGATAGGGATGTTAAAAAGTGATAACAAAATGACAGAGTCAGCTTATTGGTGCGTCGTTTCAGCTAGTGATATTTGGGTTAGTAATGATCAGTTTCCTTACGGTTCTGCTGACGAATTAGGACTGAATGCTGAGTACGCTATCTGTATTGGTCATCACCAAGGGCATAAGGTCTATTGGCTCAATGACTGTGATGTTGAGATCGAACTCGTCATGGTAAACCTAAGAGAGTTACTTCACTGGCCTGAATCTAGTTTCCTCATGGCAAGCAAAGCCATCCAGTATGGGCACATGACTCAGAGTATGCGTTTTTGTCCACAGTGCGGCGGTCGTAATCACCTTAATCACAATCAGGTAGCGATGCAGTGCGGTGATTGTCGGGCGCTTCATTATCCTCGTATCTTCCCGTGCATCATTGTCGCTGTGCGAAACGACAACAAGATACTGTTGGCGCAGCATCCTAGACATAAAACAGGGATGTATACTGTGATAGCGGGCTTCCTAGAGGTTGGAGAAACCTTAGAGCAGTGCGTGGCAAGAGAAGTCAAAGAAGAGACAGGGATCGATGTCAGTAATATTCGTTACTTTGGCAGCCAGCCATGGGCGTTTCCATCGAGTATGATGATGGGCTTTCTCGCTGATTACGCTGGTGGTACGCTTAAGCCTGACTACAGCGAGCTCTCAGATGCTCAATGGTTTGATGTTGCAAGCCTGCCTGATGTGGCTCCAGTGGGAACGATTGCGAGACAATTGATTGAAAAAACAGCCGATGGCGTGATAAAAGGCGAGGTGATTGAGCAGGTGCTCGAGCACTAAAAAGCCTGTGAAAGTATTAGGCCTATAGGTGGCTAAAAGCTAAAAAAAACCCTCCACAAGTGGAGGGGGTAAGTAAGATGTCGTTATGAGATGCTGAGTAGTAGTTACTCAGATATTATAATTGTAATTTTCGCTAGCAAACAAATTTTTAACATGGTCCTTTAATTGGGTGCAAATTAAGCATTGATTTAAAAGTTAATAACTTGATCTAGGTTGCAAAGCACACAGCTTTTACCCTTCAATCAGTGTTAGAATACTGGCCATCAAAACTAGACAAGATTGAATTGGAATTTAACGGAATGACCGAATTAAAAAACGATCGCTATTTACGCGCACTTTTAAAACAGCCTGTTGATTGCACACCAGTGTGGATGATGCGCCAAGCTGGCCGCTATCTTCCAGAGTACAAAGCAACGCGTGCAGAAGCAGGCGACTTCATGTCTTTGTGTAAAAACGCAGAGCTCGCATCAGAAGTAACCCTTCAACCTTTGCGTCGCTTCCCGCTTGATGCAGCAATCTTGTTCTCAGACATCCTAACTATCCCTGATGCAATGGGATTAGGTTTGTACTTTGAAACAGGTGAAGGTCCTAAGTTTGAGCGCCCTATCACGTGTAAAGCTGACGTAGAGAAGATTGGACTACCTGATCCAGAAGGCGAGCTTCAATACGTAATGAATGCCGTTCGTCAGATCCGTAAAGACCTGAAAGGCGAAGTGCCACTGATTGGTTTCTCTGGTAGTCCATGGACACTAGCGACATATATGGTTGAAGGCAGCAGCTCGAAGGCGTTCACCAAGATCAAGAAGATGATGTATGCCGAACCACAGACTTTGCACCTGCTTCTAGACAAGCTGGCTGACAGTGTTATCGAATATCTGAACGCGCAAATTAAAGCGGGTGCTCAATCGGTAATGGTATTTGATACATGGGGTGGTGTTCTGACTCCTCGTGACTACAACCTATTCTCGCTGCAGTACATGCACAAAATCGTTGATGGCCTAATCCGTGAAAACGAAGGCCGCCGTGTACCGGTTACTCTGTTCACTAAGAACGGTGGCATGTGGCTTGAATCTATTGCAGCAACTGGTTGTGATGCTGTAGGCCTAGACTGGACAATCAACATCGCAGACGCGAAAGCTCGCATCGGCGACAAAGTGGCACTGCAAGGTAACATGGACCCTTCTATGCTTTACGCTCAACCAGAACGTATCCGTGAAGAAGTAGGTAGCATTCTTGAAGGCTTTGGCGACGGTGGTACGGGTCATGTATTTAACCTAGGCCACGGTATTCACTTAGATGTGCCGCCAGAAAACGCTGGTGTGTTCGTTGACGCTGTTCACGAACTGTCTAAGCCTTACCACAAGTAATTCTGAGATAAGATGATTGAAAGCGCTGTTGGGAAACCAACGGCGCTTTTTTATTGCCTGCGATTGGCATTTGAGCACGGTTTAATCTCGTGATGTGCAGTTACTTAGGCATTTGGATCATGGTAGGTCAAATGCTCAGAGATGTGTTTCCTGATATAAGGAATGACTTCATTTTCAAACCAAGGGTTCTTCTTGAGCCAGATATTATTGCGTGGCGAAGGGTGGGGTAATGGCAAAAACTCAGGCGCCCACCTTTGCCAATCACGCACGGTTTCGGTCAATGTGCTGGTGGTTTTGTTTGTTAGGTAATGGTTTTGTGCGTACTGGCCAATCAGCAGTGTCATTTGAATATTGGGTAGAGATTGCAGCACTTTGTTGTGCCAAAGCCCCGCGCACTCTTTGCGTGGTGGGAGATCGCCACTTTTCCCTTTCCCCGGATAACAAAACCCCATAGGCACAATCGCGACTTTTTGCTCGTCGTAAAAAGTATCGCTATCTACCCCTAACCATTCTCTTAGTCGTTCACCACTGGCGTCATTCCAAGGTATCGACGACTCATGCACCTTAATCCCCGGCGCTTGACCTATGATCAACAAGCGCGCGTTTGGATGCTCTTGAATCACCGGGTTGGCACCATGTGATAGGTGAGGTTCACAAGCTCGGCATTGTCGAATCTCTTTAAGTAATGAAGAGGACATCAGTAACCTTTATCAAAATCGATGACATGATTAAGTGTAAAGCCATCTCGCCACTGTTTGTAATTCTCTGCGAAGATCTCGACCACTTGTCTTGGTTCACTGAGTGCAGCGATGTGTGGCGTAATCGTCACTTGCGGTAGCTTCCAGAAAGGGTGCTCCTCAGAGAGGGGCTCACTTTCAAACACATCTAAAAATGCGTGCTCTACCCATCTATTTTTTATGGCGGTCAACAAGGCTTTGTTGTCTAGACTCTCTCCACGACCGACATTAAACAGCAGCACATTTGAGCAGTAACTTAATGTGGTTTGGTTCAACAACTGATAGGTTTCGGTTGTTGATGGCAAGGTGTTGACCACAATATCGGCCTGCTTAAGGGCTGCCTCTATTTCATTGATGTGGAAAGTCTCTTTAAAGGTCTCTTGCTTTGATGGGATACCGGTACGGTTGACACCTATGGTATGAATACCAAAAGCCGCCGCGGTTTTTGCCAAATGACTGCCGATTGAACCTGTTCCTAAAATCACCATAGTTTTGTCAGTTAGGCTAGTATAAAGCTGTGGTTGCCAGTTTCGTTGTTGTTGATGCTGGTGGTAATGAGGGAAATGTCTACAGTGACTGATTGTGTAACCCAACACGTATTCTGCGATAGCCGGGCCAAAGATGCCTTTGACGTTGGTTAGCGTATAGTCCTGACGCAGATCTGGCTGAGTGAGTCTATTGATGCCAGCATAGGTACTCTGTATCCAGTCTAGCTCTTTAAACTCGCCAAGGCGCTCTGTGATTAGAGGTGGTGATGCCAAGACAATCTGTGCTGATTCGGGGCTTTGAGTGATTTCTAGGTCGGGTAAATCCTGGTTTTGAATCAGTTGCGTATAGGTATTGTCATGCTCTGTAAGAATATAGAGCTTATTCGTAAAATTGTTCATCGGCCTACCTTTTCCATCCTAGGTTTATCAAGTACACTTTCGCTGTCTTTTTCTGCAATTATTGAGTGACTATGCTTCAGAATCCACTGCAGGTTCGTCTTGAAAAGTTAGAACCTTGGCAACAAATTACCTTTATGGCGTGTCTATGTGAGCGTATGTACCCTAACTATGCCATGTTTTGTGAGAATACAGAATTTGCGGAAGCTCGAATCTATCGTGATGTTTTGGATAGCATTTGGGAAATCTTAACGGTTAAAACGGCAAAGGTGAACTTTGAACGCCAACTAGAGAAAGTCGAAGAACTGTTTCCTAGCGCAGATGATTTTGATTTCTATGGTGTTTACCCTGCAATGGATGCATGCCAAGGCTTAGCAACGCTAATTCATGGCTTACTTGATCGTGAACATATGCTTGAAGCTGTGATTAAAGTGAGCCAACAGTCAGTAAAGACAGTTGCTGAGCTTGAGTTTGCGCAGGGCGCTGAAGAAGTGACGAACGAAAATCAGAAAGAAAACGAAGCGGTGTGTGAAGAGTGGGACGTGCAATGGGCCATCTTCAGACCTCTACGTGAAACGACTGAGCGTGACCTAGAGCTTATCAAAGATTTACGCCACGAACTGCGTGAAGACCCAGTGAGTAACATTGGTGTGGCGTTATAATTCGTTATCGTTCGAAAGTACGAATAAAAACAAAGGCTCCCTAAGGAGCCTTTGTTGTCTCTGACGATCTCAAATTTAGATTAAGCGTCTTTTTTTTCTTCTTTCTGTGCTTTGCAATCATCCGCTGGCTTTGAATGTGAGGTATCGTTGTCGGCAAGAGCTTCTTCTAGCTCTTCTTCCTCATCGCGGTTTTCGATAACACCGTGTGTCTCTTTCCACTTTTCCCAACGTTGAAACGCCAATTCTTGCATATCGGTAGTTTTATCCGCTTCGTCAACGATCTCTTCACCGACTAAATGCTCAAAGATGTCTTCTAGGGTAATGATGCCCTGAATCGTACCGTATTCATCAACAACCAAAGACAGTTGCAAACGGTTTGCCATCATTTGCTCAAATGCCTTCGCTAAGCCCATATTGTTCAGTAATACATGGATAGGGCGCATCACATCACCTAGTGCTTTTTCACCACAACCGGTTTGCTGTAGCTTAAACAGTTCCAAGCGGTGAACAAAACCAATGATGTTGTCGCTCTGCTCGCTATAGACCAGAGGACGTGAGAATGGTGTGTCTTTATGTTGTTCTAAGAACGTATTCACATTCATTTCTGCATCGACACGGAACACGACTGGGCGTGGTGTCATCACTTGAGTCACGGGTACATCTTGAATGCCTAGTAGGTTACTTAGAATTTTTGATTCGCCTTCAGCAAATTCACCACTTTCTGTTGCTAAAATAGCCATTGCAGATAGCTCGTCACGCATTTTGGGCGCCTGATGGCCGCGAGCAAGGCGCTTCGTGATCTGCTCAGAAAACCATACAAACGGTGTTAGGAAGAATACCATCCAGCGAAGCACGGTTGATGATGCAGGAGCAAGTTGGCGCCAGTAGGTTGCCCCAATGGTTTTTGGAACAATCTCAGACAAAACCAAAATACCCAAAGTGAGGACGGCAGAGAATACCCCCAACCATTGGCTACCAAAAACAACCGCTGCTTGTGCACCTGCTGTCGCAGCTCCGATAGTGTGTGCAATGGTGTTAAGTGTTAAAATTGACGCGAGTGGACGGTCTATGTCTGTTTTCAGTTTGTCTAATGACTTTGCTGCAGGGTGCCCATTTTGTTTTAGTTGAGCAATGTAGCTCGGACTAATACTCAAAAGTACAGCTTCCAAAACAGAACAAATGAAAGAAACTCCAATAGCAATGGAGACGTAAATAGTTAGCAGCAGCATGTTTGCCCTTAAATTAAATTGTACGCTTTGTCAGCGATTCAGCGTGGATTATAGATAAAAAGTAGTGGTTAGGTCATCATTAATTTCGCGCTCAGCCCCTTTTAAACAAGGGCTTACTCAATAAAATCAGTAACAAATTGTGAGTTATTACTCATATTATGGCTAAAACTGCGGCATTAGAGCTAAAGATCGACGACAAACCTTTGCCAGATGGGGCATTTATGTTTTAGAGTGAATTGAATTCAAAAATACAAAGAAGGGAAACCTAAAATGAACAAGACTCAATTAATCGACTTTATTGCTGAAAAAGCGGACCTTTCTAAAGCACAAGCTAAAGCTGCTCTAGAAGCGACTCTTGGTGGTGTTACAGATGCGCTTAAAGATGGCGATCAAGTTCAGCTAATTGGTTTTGGTACTTTTAAAGTAAACCACCGCGCAGCTCGCACTGGTCGTAACCCAAAAACTGGTGATGAGATCCAAATCGCTGCTGCAAATGTTCCAGCATTTGTTGCAGGTAAAGCGCTGAAAGATTCAGTGAAATAATCTAAACTGTACCGAGGTAGTCGTATTCCACCTCGGTACAGGTTTTTATGAAAAAAGCATTTCTTCTCGTTTCACTGTTATCTACATTTCTCATTGGCTGTTCTTCAACCAGTCCTCGCAAAAACCTAGAGCAATTTGAAACCTACACCGGCGGCCAAGTGATGGGCGACGCGACAAGTTTCTACTGGGTCACCAACAAGCTAACACAACCTCATACTTCAGCTGACTACGTCACTGTGGGCGATTATGGCTGGTACCAAACTGACTATGCTTGGTCGGAAGGAGTACTACGTGAGTTCATTCGTGAGGGCGAACTGCGTAATTCATCGAATGAACTTATTCCTTATCGTGTCCATGTACGTTTCAATAAGTCAGGCGAAGCCGTGTATCAACAGTATCGTCTTAACAACAAGATCTTACCTATTCAAACTAAGCAACTGGAGGGCTACCAGAAAGAAGCCAAGTCGGCTCTAGAAACCACAATGAAACAATATGACGAAGGGTTTCGATTGATTCAGGGATACTGGAATGGCAGCTCTTTCGAAACATGCTCTGGCGGTGAGTTTGAGACCTTTGAGTTTAACCAGACTTTGCCAAATTTTGTGATTGACCGATTGGCGTCTGTGGAAAGTTATGCGGCATTTCTGGGCAGTGACTCGCTCGATAAAATGACGGTTGAAGAGTTATTGATGCTGGCTGAAGATAGCCATGATTGTGTTGTTAGGCCATCATTGTTGAAAGAATAGCGAGCAATCAAAGGATTGAGAGTGTTTGGTCTACTGTAGGCCAAGTGCTGATTTGTCTGTACAGGCGCAGATTCCTAGAAAGATTGAGTAATAAAAAAGGCGCCTATCGAGGCGCCTTTTGCTGTTATTCGCTTACTGTCATTTGCTTACTGTTATTGGAAAGTAAGCGAATAACAAGATTGATTACTGCTCTTGCTCACGCGCAATCGCACGGTAACCAATGTCATTGCGGTGGAACATACCATTCCAGCTAACTTGCTTCGTTAACGCGTAGGCTCGCTCCTGCGCTTCAGAAACCGTGTTCCCCAGTGCTGTTGCACAAAGTACACGACCACCGTTTGTTACCACATCGCCAGCTTCGTTATTTGTGGTGCCCGCGTGAAATACCTTTTGGCCTTCAACTTTGCTTGTTGGTAGTGAAATAACGTCACCTTTTGCGTAATCGGCAGGGTAACCGCCAGCCGCAAGAACAACACCGATAGAAGCGCGAGGATCCCACTTAGACTCTGCTTCGTCGAGCTTCTCATCGATAGCCATTAGGCAAAGCTCAACAAGGTCTGACTCCATACGCATCATGATAGGTTGCGTTTCTGGATCGCCGAAGCGGCAGTTGTATTCGATAACCTTAGGCGTACCGTCAGCATCGATCATAAGGCCAGCGTAAAGGAAACCAGTGTAAGGTGCGCCCTCTGCGTCCATGCCACGTACTGTTGGGTAGATAACTTCTTCAAGGATACGGTTATGGATTTCTGGAGTCACGACTGGCGCTGGAGAGTAAGCACCCATGCCGCCCGTATTCGGGCCTGTGTCTTTGTCGCCAACACGTTTGTGATCTTGGCTGGTGGCCATAGGAAGAACGCTAGAGCCATCAACCATTACGATGAAGCTTGCTTCTTCGCCTTCAAGAAACTCTTCGATAACCACGCGGCTGCCAGCTTCGCCAAATGCGTTGCCCGCTAGCATGTCTTTGATTGCGTCTTCAGCTTCTTCAAGGGTCATCGCAACGATAACGCCTTTACCCGCCGCAAGACCGTCCGCTTTTACTACTATTGGAGCGCCTTGCTCACGTACGTAAGCGATAGCCGGCTCAATCTCAGTGAAGTTTGCGTAGTAACCCGTAGGGATATCATGGCGAGCTAGGAAGTCTTTAGTGAATGCTTTCGAACCTTCAAGCTGTGCTGCCGCTTGAGTTGGACCAAAGATAGGAAGACCCACTTCGCGGAATGCGTCAACTACACCAATAACTAATGGCGCTTCAGGACCAACGATGGTCAGTTCGATTTTTTTCTCTTGAGCAAACGCTACTAAACCAGCGATGTCTTCAACGCCGATGTTTACGTTCTCAAGCTTAGGCTCAAGGGCAGTACCTGCGTTACCTGGAGCGATGAATACTGTTTCAACGTTTGGGTTTTGTGCTGCTTTCCAACCTAGTGCGTGCTCACGACCGCCGGCACCAATAATTAGTACATTCATGTTTTAAAATCCTTATAGCTGCTTCAGAGCCTTTATTTCTGTGTCAAACATGCTCACTTATGGTCATAAGCTCCGCGTGTTTTCCTTGAACTAAAGTCACTGACTTGCTCTACGTATTTCAAATATCGGAATATTTAAAAAACAAAATTATAAGTCTTGCTCAAAGTAGTTGGTGATGTGGCTAGGCAGCAATTGAGCCCATCCCCGGAAGCATAGTCCGCTATGTGACCGGGGTGGGCGAAAGCAGCTAACGACGCCACAGTGCCAAATACGAAGAGGAAATTAGTGGCGGAAGTGGCGCATACCCGTAAAGATCATCGCCATGCCGTGTTCGTCTGCTGCTGCGATAACTTCGTCATCACGCATAGAGCCGCCCGGTTGGATCACACACTTGATGCCAGCTTCTGCTGCCGCGTCGATACCGTCACGGAATGGGAAGAACGCGTCAGATGCCATTACACAACCTTCAACCTGTAGACCTTCGTCTGCCGCTTTGATGCCTGCGATTTTCGCAGAGTAAACGCGGCTCATTTGGCCAGCGCCTACACCGATTGTCATATCGCCTTTTGAGTAAACGATAGCGTTAGATTTAACGTACTTCGCTACTTTCCAGCAGAATAGGGCATCCTTTAGCTCTTCAACTGTAGGTTGGCGCTTAGAAACCACTTTAAGGTCATCTTCAGACACCATGCCTTGGTCGCGGTCTTGAACTAGCAAACCACCGTTAACGCGTTTAACGTCAAAGCCAGTTGTCTTCGTTGTCCACTCACCACATTCAAGTAGGCGAAGGTTTTTCTTAGCCGCTACGATTGCTACTGCTTCAGCAGAAACTGATGGTGCAATGATAACTTCAACGAATTGACGCTCAGTGATAGCCGTTGCTGTTGCAGCGTCTAGCTCACGGTTGAAAGCGATGATGCCGCCAAATGCAGATGTTGGGTCTGTTTTGAATGCGCGGTCGTAAGCTTCTAGGGTGTCTTCACCTAGTGCGACACCACATGGGTTAGCGTGTTTAACAATCACACATGCTGGCTGGTCGAACTCTTTCACACACTCAAGTGCTGCGTCGGTGTCAGCGATGTTGTTGTAAGAAAGGGCTTTACCTTGAATTTGTCGAGCAGTAGATACTGACGCTTCTTCAGGGGTTGCTTCAACGTAGAATGCGGCTGCTTGGTGGCTGTTCTCACCGTAGCGCATGTCTTGTTTTTTCTCGAACTGTTGGTTGAACGTGCGAGGGAATTTAGACTCGTCATCACCTTCTTTGTTCTCACCGTATGATGGAACCATAGTGCCGAAGTAGTTAGCGATCATGCCGTCGTAAGAAGCGGTGTGCTCGAATGCTGCGATAGCGAGGTCGAAGCGAGTCTCTAGCGTTAGAGATTGCTCGTTCGCGTCCATTTCAGCGACAACGCGCTCGTAGTCGTGTGCGTTTACAACGATCGTTACGTCTTTGTGGTTTTTAGCAGCAGAGCGAACCATTGTTGGGCCACCGATGTCGATGTTCTCAACAGCGTCAGCAAGGGTACAACCTTCTTTAGCAACGGTTTCTGCGAATGGGTATAGGTTTACAACAACCATATCGATAGGGTTGATACCGTGAGTTTCCATCACGTCATCATCTTGGCCACGACGGCCTAGAACACCACCATGAACTTTTGGATGTAGAGTCTTAACACGGCCATCCATCATTTCAGGGAAACCAGTGTAGTCAGATACTTCTGTAACAGAGATGCCTTTTTCAGCAAGTAGGCGAGCAGTGCCACCAGTAGATAAGATATCTACACCACGGTTAGCAAGAGCTTGTGCAAATTCAACGATACCAGTTTTGTCTGATACGCTGATGAGAGCGCGGCGAATTGGACGAGCGTTATTCATGCTTCCATCTTCCTCAAATTCATGGGGTTAAAATAAAGATATTTGCCAAAAAAGAACTTGTTTCTATCTTCTCAGCGTGGATTATCTTAGATACCAGTAAGAGATAAAATATTGGCCAGTTTTGGTAAAGACCTTTGGGTTAGTCTTATGATCACGCTATAAGATAACCAACTCCAAATTTGATGGCGCAGATTCTAACTAATTTATTACAAAAAAGCTCGCGCAATCGTTTGGCATCTCAAAATTAATTATGAAAAGTGCCATTTTAGCCTAAAAAGTAACGATAAAGTTAATTGTGCATTAGATGACAAAGTAGGAAAAAACATGTTTCAGATCGGTGAATTAGCGAAACGATGCGGTGTTACGGCCGATACCTTGCGATTTTATGAGAAGAATAAATTGATTGCTCCAGCCAGCCGCAGTGAGTCGGGTTATCGCCTGTATGACGAAAATAACCAGAAACAGGTGACGTTTATTCTCAAATCTAAAGAGTTAGGGCTGAGTTTGGGTGAGATTAAAGAATTGTTAGAGATTCGTCTTGAAGCGACTCAACACAGTTGCGCTGAAGTGAAGTCGATCACCTCTTCTAAGTTAGAGATGATTGATGAAAAGATAACGGAGCTTACTAAGATTCGAACGGCACTCAAGAAAATCAATGATGCCTGCTGTGGCCACATAGATGACGATGCGAGCCATTGTTCGATTCTGGCTGCCTTGGACTCAGCAAACCTTGAGAAGGGACGTTGTTGTAGCTAAGCAAGCCAGTTTTGTTTAGCGACATAATCAATAGGCCAAAAAAAGCCAAACTCAATCAATGAGTTTGGCTTTCAATTTAATAAATTACGAAAGAACGATTAGTTCATGCCGTATTTTTTAAGTTTCTTGCGAAGAGTACCGCGGTTAATACCCATCATGGTTGCTGCGCGAGTTTGATTACCGCGAGTGTACTGCATGATGGTGTCTAGTAGTGGCTGTTCAACTTCAGCTAATACTAATTCGTATAACTCGCTGACTTCTTGACCGTTTAATTGAGCAAGGTAATTTTTCAATGATGCTTTAACTGAGTCACGTAGTGGCTTCTGCGTGATTTGGTCTTGTGATGTAACTGTAGTTACTGTCAATGCTTCTGAAGTCAGATTTTGTTCGAACATATTCGGTCTAGCTCTTCTCGTAATTATGGTGCAACGTTATCAAAAAAACCTTCTAGCGCTTCAAGCTGCAGATCACCTGCTTCGAATGCGTTAAAGGTACGGCGAAACTCACTCGCTTGTTCATGTTCTTTTAGGTACCAACCCACATGCTTACGAGCAATTCGGGGGCCTAAAAACTCGCCATAAAATTCATGTAGAGCGTTCACATGACCAAGCATGATGTCTTTCACTTCCGAAATCGGGAGTGGATCCATCGTGGTACCGTTTTCCAAATAGTGTAGGATTTCGTTAAAAATCCAAGGGCGTCCTTGGGCAGGTCGACCTATCATTAAAGCATCAGCGCCGGTGTACTCCAGCACAAACTTCGCTTTTTCCGGACTATCGATATCACCGTTAGCGATAACCGGAATAGATACTGCTTGTTTCGCTGCTTTAATGTGTTTGTATTCTGCCTCACCTTTGTACATACAAGCGCGAGTTCTTCCATGGAGCGCAAGAGCTTGTATGCCGCAGTCTTCGGCTATTTTCGCGATTTGGACACAGTTTCTATTGTCTGTATCCCAGCCTGTGCGCGTTTTCAACGTTACTGGAACGTCGACAGCATTTACCACCGCTTTCAGAATGTCTTCAATGAGTTCTGGATGCTGCAGTAAGGCTGAGCCCGCAAGCTTCTTATTCACTTTTTTGGCAGGACAACCCATGTTGATATCGATGATTTGCGCACCGTTATCGACATTAAATTGAGCAGCCTCGGCCATAAGCTGTGGATCTGCACCAGCGATTTGCACTGAACGAATGCCCGATTCGCCTTCATGTACCATACGCTGCTGAGACTTTGACGTTTTCCAAACTTTCGGATTGGAGGACATCATTTCACTGACTGCCATCCCCGCACCGTAGCGAAGACACAACTCGCGGAATGGTCTATCCGTTACGCCAGCCATAGGAGCGACGATTAGATTGTTCTTAAGTTGATAATTTCCGATTTTCAAAAACGTCATCACAGTTCTGTACCAGCAAGGGCGCGCATTTTACGCATTTTTTCGCTGCGTGAAAAGACTAATATTTGAGCATTTACAATTTGTTTTTGTAATTTGTTTAAATATCAGTCAATTAGCGCTCAAAGTCTTGTCTAGCCTTGCTTGCGACCTGAGATTCGACACCATTCTTGTTGTTCAATGATCGGATCAATGTGAAGCTCATCACGATAATAAGTCGCAACATCTTCTGCTTGTGTATCTAAAACACCCGACATCGCAAGTACACCATTTGGCTTAACTAGGCCTTTGATGATGCCAGAAAGGTCGCGTAATGGACCTGCAAGAATGTTGGCAACCACAACGTCTGCTAGTAAACCTTCCGGTTGATCTTGTGGCAAGAACACCTCTAGTTGCTCAGCAACGCCATTGCGTTGTGCGTTGTCTTTTGATGCAAGCAGAGCTTGAGGATCAATGTCGATCCCGATAACTTTTGCCGCGCCTAGTTTGATCGCAGCGATCGCTAGGATGCCTGAGCCACAACCGAAGTCGATCACGGTTTTGCCTGCCAGGTCTAAGCCTTCCAGCCACTCAAGACACAATGCCGTTGTCGGGTGAGTACCAGTACCAAATGCAAGGCCTGGGTCTAGCATTACGTTTACAGCGTCAGGTTCAGGGATATCGCGCCAGCTAGGGCAGATCCATAAACGCTCACCAAACTTCATTGGGTGGAAGTTGTCCATCCATTCACGTTCCCAATCCTTGTCTTCAATTTGCTCTACTTTATGAGCAAAGTCTGCAGGGAACATGTTGCTTGCTTTAATCTGCGCTAGAACGACACCAGTATCAGTCTCAGCGTCGTAAAGCGCGAGAATATCAGTATCACCCCAAAGACGAGTTTCACCCGGCAGAGGCTCAAATACAGGGGTATCTTGTGCATCCAGGAAAGTTACAGAAAGAGCACCAGTCTCTTCCATTAACATGTCGCCGATTTGTTCGGCATTTTCATTGGTAGCATTAAGCTTGATTTGAATCCAAGGCATGGCTGCATCTTCTATATGAGAAAAATTGGATGGCGAGTCTAGCAGAAAATATGAGCAAATTCACCAAAACCCCATGGAATATAAAAGGGATTATTGATTGATTTTTTCGAAGGCTCTAAAAACAAAAAATGCCCACCGAAGTGAGCATTTATCTGTTCTTAAAAGAACGAATAGCGGAAGGCTAGATTCTATTGTAGACCGAGCTTCTTCTCAAGGTAGTGGATGTTTGCACCACCGTGTTGGAAGTTTTCGTCGTTCATAATAGCCAATTGAAGCTCAGTATTAACGTTAATACCTTCAACAATCATCTCACCCAATGCGTTCTTCATACGAGCGATAGCAACATCACGGTTCTCACCGTAAGTGATTAGCTTACCAATCATTGAATCATAGTGTGGTGGCACTGTGTAACCACTGTATATATGAGATTCCCAACGTACACCCATGCCGCCTGGAGCGTGGAAGCGTTGAATCTTACCTGGTGAAGGTAGGAAACGAACGGGATCTTCAGCATTGATACGACATTCGATTGAGTGACCGCGCAGCTTAATATCATCCTGTGTAAATGATAGAGGCTGACCAGCAGCAATACGCAGTTGCTCTTTCACTAGGTCGATACCCGTTACCATTTCAGTAATCGTGTGCTCAACCTGGATACGAGTGTTCATTTCGATGAAGTAGAACTCACCGTTCTCGTATAGGAATTCAAATGTACCTGCACCGCGGTAACCAATCTCAAGACAAGCACGAGTACAACGTTCGCCGATGTACTTACGCATCTCTTCAGTGATACCAGGAGCTGGTGCTTCTTCCACAACTTTCTGGTGACGACGCTGCATTGAACAGTCACGCTCACCAAGGTGGATAGCATTGCCTTGGCCATCTGCAAGTACTTGTACCTCAATGTGACGTGGGTTTTCTAGGAATTTCTCCATGTAAACCATATCGTTGTTGAAACAAGCTTTTGCTTCTGCGCGAGTCATTGCGATAGCTTCTGTTAGTTCTGCTTCAGAACGAACAACACGCATACCACGACCGCCACCGCCGCCAGATGCTTTGATGATAACTGGGAAACCAATGCGCTTAGCGTGCGCTTTGTTTTTTGCATCGTCATCATCAAGAGGGCCATCAGAACCGGGTACACAAGGTACGCCTGCTTTCTTCATTGATGTGATAGCTGACACTTTGTCACCCATAATACGAATGGTTTCAGCTTTAGGACCAACGAAGATAAAACCACTGCGCTCTACCTGTTCTGCAAAATCTGCATTTTCAGATAGGAAACCGTAGCCTGGATGGATAGCAACAGCACCTGTAACTTCAGCTGCGCTGATGATACGAGGAATGTTCAGGTAGCTATCGATACCACGAGCTGGGCCTATACAGATGGTTTCGTCTGCAAGAAGTACGTGCTTAAGATCGCGGTCAGCCGTTGAGTGAACCGCTACCGTTTTGATACCAAGTTCTTTACATGCACGTAGAATACGTAGTGCAATCTCACCACGGTTTGCGATTACTAATTTATCTAACATAATGAGTGCTCTCTATTATTCGATAATTACTAGAGCTTGGTCGAATTCTACTGGTTGACCATCTTCAACTAGAATCGCTGTCACAATACCAGACTTATCAGCTTCGATTTGGTTCATCATTTTCATTGCTTCAACGATACATAGGGTTTCGCCAGCCGTTACAGATTGACCAACCTTAACGAATGGTTTTGCATCTGGGCTTGGAGCACCGTAGAAAGTACCGACCATTGGAGAAAGAACTTGGTGACCAGTTGGAGCCGCAGGAGCTGCTGCTTCCACTGCTACAGGTACCGCTGCAGGAGCTGGAGCCGCTACAGGTGCAGGAGCTGCTGCATATTGAACAGGTGCGACAGGAGCTGTGCTGTTACGGCTGATTCGTACTGACTCTTCACCTTCAGAGATTTCTAGTTCAGAAATACCAGACTCTTCAACCAATTCGATTAGCTTTTTGATTTTGCGAATATCCATTGTATCTTTCTCTTTATCTGTTAATTGAACTTACTCGATGACTGAGTAGGTTAGTATAGTTCGTTGTTTATGTTTACTTTGAGTTGAGCTTGCTGAGCGCAGCGGTCAAAGCAAATTGATAACCTTGGGCCCCTAAGCCACAAATCACACCTTCTGCTTTATCAGATAGGTAAGAGTGGTGACGGAACGGTTCACGCGCGTGAACATTCGATAGGTGAACCTCAATAAATGGGATAGCAACACCAAGTAGTGCATCTCGCAGTGCCACACTGGTATGTGTAAAGGCGGCTGGGTTGATAATAATGAAATCAACGCTTTGAGAAGCACTATGGATAGCTTCAATCAGTTCATACTCGCGATTTGACTGTAAGTGAGATAGCTCAACATCATGTGTTTTCGCTTGCTCGGTCAATGAGCTAATAATCTGGTCAAGTGTTTGAGAACCGTAATGTGCAGGTTCTCGAAGGCCTAACAGGTTAAGGTTTGGGCCATTTAAAACTAGAATGCGAAACTTTGTAGACATTATGGGGCTATCTTCCTTTATCGTGATTACGAACGTGAATGTTGCCATTTTATTGAAAATTTGGGGTTAATTTCCAGTAAGGAAAACCCAAATTTAAAAATTAGAACCAGATTATAGCTAATTCAGCGCAAATCGCAGCAATTTACTGGTCTAATCTCCTATTGATACAACATGGAATTGTTACCAACTTAACAAAAAAGCGCCTTAGCCTTAATTTGGGGCGGGATATTTGAGATCAAGATCAGCCATAAAAAAACCGCCACATAGGTGACGGTTTAGAATGAACCTGTTTTAAACAGTACTTAGCTCGTGTGACTGGTTGATTATGCCAGTTCGGCTTTCTCGGCGATGAGCTTATCTACCACACCTGGATCTGCCAGTGTCGAAGTATCACCTAAGTTACCCGTATCACCTGTGGCTATCTTACGTAGGATACGGCGCATGATTTTACCCGAACGAGTTTTTGGCAAAGAGTCTGTCCAATGCAGGACGTCGGGTGTTGCGATTGGGCCAATCTCTTTACGTACCCAATCTTTCACTTCTTTATGTAGCTCCGCAGTTGGAAACTCACCATCATTAAGGGTGATATAAGCATAAATTGCTTGGCCTTTAATATCGTGAGGAATACCTACAATCGCTGCCTCTGCAATTTTATCGAACGCCACTAGAGCCGATTCAATCTCAGCGGTACCCATACGGTGACCAGATACGTTAAGCACGTCATCGACACGGCCAGTGATCCAGTAGTAACCGTCTTCATCACGACGAGCACCATCACTGGTAAAGTACATGCCTTTAAACGTAGAGAAGTAAGTCTGTTCAAAACGATCATGATCGCCATGGACAGTACGCATTTGGCCTGGCCAAGAGTCAAGAATCACAAGGTTGCCGTCGGTTGCACCCTCAATAATATTACCCATGTTATCAACCAGTGCCGGTTGCACACCGAAGAATGGGCGAGTTGCGGAGCCCGGTTTTAGATCGGTTGCGCCCGGTAGTGGTGCGATTAAGATGCCGCCCGTTTCTGTTTGCCACCAAGTATCGACAATTGGAGATTGCTCATTACCAATCGTTTTGTAGTACCACTCCCACGCTTCTGGGTTGATAGGCTCACCCACGGAGCCCATGATTCTTAGGCTGTCACGAGAAGTACCTTCAACGGCTTCATTGCCTTTTGCCATCAATGCACGAATAGCTGTTGGCGCAGTATAAAGAATATTAACTTGGTGCTTATCGACCACTTCACTCATGCGGTTAGTGTTCGGGTAGTTCGGCACGCCTTCAAACAGAATGGTTTTTGCACCATTGGCAAGCGGTCCGTAAACAAGGTAGGTGTGACCGGTAATCCACCCCACATCCGCAGTACACCAGAAAGTCTCGCCTTCTTGGTAATCGAATACGTATTTGAAGGTCATGGCTGCATATACTAGGTAGCCACCTGTGGTGTGCATAACACCCTTAGGTTTACCCGTAGAGCCTGACGTATAAAGGATGAATAGTGGGTCTTCTGCGTTCATCTCTTCAGGTGGGCAATCTGCCGATACGTTTGCGATAGCATCATGCCACCACACATCACGGTGTTCATGCCAAGCAACATCACCGCCAGTGCGCTTGAATACGATAACCTTCTCGATGTTTTTCACTTCAGGATTCGTTAGTGCTTCATCAACATTTTTCTTCAATGGAACCGCACGGCCGCCACGCACGCCTTCATCGGCAGTGATCACGACTTTAGAGTTTGAATCGATAATACGACCAGACAGTGCTTCTGGTGAGAAACCACCAAATACCACCGTGTGAACCGCACCGATACGGGTACACGCCAGCATGGCAACTGCCGCTTCTGGCACCATTGGCATGTATAAACAAACCACATCACCCTTGCGTACGCCTTGCTCTTTTAGAGCATTTGAAAACAGGCACACTTCTTTGTGTAGTTCGTTAAAGGTTAGGGTTTTATCATCAGCAGGGTCATCGCCTTCCCAGATGATAGCGACTTCATCACCGCGCTCAGCAAGATGGCGGTCGATACAGTTAGCCGAAACGTTAAGCGTGCCATCTTCAAACCAACGGATATCAATGTGGCCAGGGTCGAAAGAGGTATTTTTTACCTGTGTGAAAGGCTTAATCCAATCAACGATTTTTCCGTGTTCACCCCAAAAGCCTTCAGGGTCAGAAACAGATTGCTGGTACATGGCTAGGTAAGTGTCATTATCCGCGTGTGTGGTTGATTTAATATTTTCTTTTACCGGATAAACGTGGGCTTCACTCATTGCATCTCTCCTTGTGCCTACATTCCTAATGAACTGGCAACTTCCTTTGTGTTCAGTTTCTAAGTCTATTACAGGACTGTCTGTGTTATCACTCTCAGCTAGGACGACGATTTCCACAATTAGACTTTAGGATGAGATGCTGCTTTCTACTTAAAAAATAGCGAGTTAAGTTCATTTTTGCGAGATTGCTCTCTATGTAGAAATGCACTAGTTGAATTAAGAATAAGAGGAGTTGAAGCGAGGTAGATCACCATATTTTAGACGAATAAAGATCAGTGCTGCAGAGATAGCGTCTTGTAATGCATCATGTTTATTGGTGGAGATAGGCAAATCGAGCTGACGACAGATGGCGTCCATACTGAGATCGAAATAGGCATTAGGCAGCTGTCTTTCGAGTGTGTCTTGATAAAGCTGGCTCACTTCGACTAATCGGTTAGGCAGCGGAAATCCAAGCTGTTTTAAACAGGTGCGGTCGAGAATCTTTTTATCATAGCGGATGTGATAGCCGACTAAAGGTCTATTACCGATGAAGTTCAGTAGCTCGATTAAAGCCTGTTTTTCTTCAATGCCGTGCTTAAGATCTTGATGGCGAATACGGTGGATTTTTATGGAATTGCAATCGAGCGATTGAGGCGCTCGTAGTCGAACTTCAAAAGGTTGGCTGGTAATGATTCGGTTACCGATGATCTTGGTCGCGGCAATAGTGACTAATTCCGCCTGATTAGGGTCGAGGCTGGTGGTTTCACAATCGAGCGATACATATTCATGAATAACAGGCGCAGCAAACAGAGGCTGATACGGAGAGCCTTTGAGCTTGTAATGCCAGTAATAGCGAAGCAGTCTATTCATCGTTCAGTCGTCTAATCCCGTATCTGATAGTGATAGCCGAGCCATTGCTTGAATTTCTTCACCACGTGCAGGCTATGACGAAGCAGATCCCTGTCTGCTCGTTCCATCAGTTTAACGTTGATCTTGTTGCTGCTGTGCTGCTGAGAAAGTCTTTGGGCTAAGCGCCACTTAAAGAATTGCTTGAGCGCTTCACTGAGATTATCGGCAGTACTTTGCTCAAGTACTTTCTTGCTAACCAGTTGCTCAATGCGTTCGAAGGTGTTGTTGACCGTGACACCATGCTCAAGACAAAGTGCTCTCACACCATGCACGATAGGGAAAATACCACCTTGTTTGATATCGAGCCCTGACTTGGATTGCTTCACATTGCCAAATAGGGTGAGGGGAACCGAGAAGTTCAGCGCCGGGCGGCAGAACTCGGTCAGAATTAATTCCTGTCCTAGCATTAAATCACTGAGGTGCTGCTTTACAGGTTTTAATAATTCTCTATTACCCGCGACGGCGTGCGCATCCGCCATTATTGCAACCTCCATCACGCTATCGGGAGAGGCTTTCTTCACCCAACTTGTGAGGATGTGTTTCCATTCTTGCTGTGAGTGTACCCATTTCGGATTGTTGACCATCACGTTGCCAGGGCAGAGTGGATAGCCCAATTGCTGCAATGTGTGGGTGAGGTCGTTCATGGCACTTTGGCATTGATGCCACTCCAAGCCATCTTGAATTATTAGCGCGTTGTCTTGATCGGTTTTGAGAATTTGTTCTCCACGGCCTTCCGACCCCAACACGATTAAGCAGCAATGATTATGCAGTGCGGGTGGGATCACCAATTCAAACGCCTTCTCTATGATCTGTTCATTAACAGCAGAAATCAGCTCCATGATAAAGCGTGTGCGAATCCCATTACTGAGCAAGCTCTCGACCAGTTGACGCTGTTTGTTAGAAGCCATTGCCAATTCTTCAATGCTGGTGGCTCGCGCGATACGTAAAGTCAGCACGTGCGAGTGAGTCGAGAACGCACTGAGAATCTGTGTCATGTCCAACATACCAACAGCATTTTGGTCATCACAAACCATTAGCCTTTTCACCTTGTTTCTGGTCATAGTAATCATGGCATTGAACAAGAAGTCACCTTGGTTAACGTGCAACACTGGGAAAGTTGCTATCTCGCCAACTGCGCTATCGAGCGGGCGATTGTCGAGCATCACAGCATGCAATAAATTGGTCCGAGTGACGATGGCATACGGGAAAATAGATGATGTTCCAAAAGTATTGAGTTGATGATGATCTAGGTGGACTAAGGCCGAATCTAATCCCTGTTCTTTTAGGGTTTGAGTGACTTGGTTAATCGGCTGGGTTGGTTCCAATATTAGCGGTGGGTGATAAATAGAGTCGTCTACTTTGGTCAGTATGAACTCGGCAAGATTCTGTTGCTGTTGAGCGGCTTCAATAAGTGCTTTTCGGGTCGATAGGTTGCTATCAAAATAAGCCGCGAATTGGCCGTTGGCGTGGTAAAGATCAAGGAATACATCGGTTGGCAGCAAATAACTTAAGGTATCTTCAAGCGCGACATATTGGTGCTTGGTATGAGACTCAAACTGACTACGGACATCAAAAATATCGTCATTGGCATAGTGCGCGTAGATTTCCCCATCGCTGCTGGCTCGTTCTTCAACAGCCCCTTTAATAAGAATATGCAAATGACGACTTGGTCGGTCGGCCTCCAATATCACTTCGTGTGTTCGGTAGTAAACCACATCTAATGATGATCGCAGCGTTAGCTGTTCTGCATCGGACAGGCTATCGAAGGGTGGGTGCTGCATATTAAATTTATCAGGCATAAACATCGAAAGAATTAGGAATCTCTTTTCAGTCTGACAAATTACCAGCGAACCTCCAGACGACTTTAGTCTAAACGCAAATGCAGTTCTCGGTTGAAGTATGATTTTGTTGGAGAGTGAAGTGACGAGTTGAGTCAATATGGGAACGCTATCTTAGTAATAATTCCCTTTTTCATTGTATGCGAGGTAGGCATAATTGGTGCTGCCTTTTTCCATACACTTTATAGGTCATTTATGTTTAGCCCTTCACCTTATGGTTGGATTTCCCAGTATTTCCTTGGTTTCTTTTTTGCCTATGGTGTTTATTTGCCATTTTGGGCGTTGTGGTTTGAAGACCAAGGCGTCTCGGCTGGTGACATTGGGGTTTTAATTGGTATCGGCTTTGCGACGCGTTGTGTGGCTAACCTAGTGATTACACCGCGCATCCATAAAGTGGAGCACTTAATGCCAGCTCTGCGTTGTCTGAGTTTTGCTGCGCTCTTGTTTGTCGGTTTCCACTTCTTCACCGGTGGCAGCTTTCTGCTGATGTTGCTAGCCACGGTATTATTCAATCTATGTTGTGGCCCAATTATTCCGTTGTCTGACGCCATGGCGAATCATTACAGCCGCTTAAAAATGCTTGATTATGGACGTACTCGATTATGGGGTTCGATTGCCTTTATCGCGGGCTCTACAGTGGTTGGCTATCTGGTTGCTGAATTTGGCACTGATATGATTTTGTATACAGCACTTGCGGGCGTGTTGTTGTCACTGGTGTTGGCGATGAGAAACCCGAACGTGATGCCAGTCACGCAATCTGAGCAACAAACGGTGCGACCGAAGTTAGGTGATTTACTACGTGAGTCGTCAGTGGTGAAATTCTTAGCCTTGATGGCGTTGTTGCAAGGTAGCCATGCGGCTTATTACAGCTTTAGTGCGATTTATTGGAAAGAAGCGGGGCACTCAGAGGCGATCATCGGTTATTTGTGGAGCCTAGGTGTTGTCGCAGAGGTGGCTGTGTTTGCTTTAAGTAAGCGCTTATTTTCTGGTTGGTCACTGCGCACTCTTTTTGTGGTCGCGGCAATAGGGGTGATGGCTCGTTGGGGAATTACGGCATCGACTACGGCAATTGGTGCTTTGATTTTGGTTCAACTGTTGCACGGCGTGACATTCGCAATGGCTCATATTGCGGCGATTCAGTACATTCAGTCTGAAGAGCAAAACAAAATGGTGGCTTTACAAGCGCTTTATAACGCCATTCCATTGGGGGCGTTTATTGCTCTAATGACAACGTTGAGTGGCTGGGGCTATGAGTTATGGGGGGCTAATATTTTCTGGGGTATGGCTGCGATGGGGGCTCTTGCGCTATTTATTAAGCTTGATGAAAGAAGCTCGGTTGTTGAAGTTAATCAAATTGGGTCTGAACAATCTGAAGCAAAAAGTTAGTGGCGAAGTACATTATTAAAGCCCAAAGCACAGAATTTAAGTGATGCGATTGAGTTAATGGTGCATCCTTAGTTAAATGAAACCTCTCCCTTATGGAGAGGTTTTTTTATGGATGAAAAAGGGTTGTTAATGCAAGGATGGATAGTAATTCCAGTCTCTTTAGCCTACTTGGGCGTGTTATTTCTGATCGCTTGGTATGGAGACCGACAGGTTCGTTGGCTTTCGCGTTGGCGCCCATGGATTTATAGCCTCTCCATTGCGGTGTATTGTACCTCTTGGACGTTTTATGGAACGGTCGGGCAGGCGAGTGATAATCCTTGGTCTTTTCTTCCTATCTATCTCGCCCCTATTTTAGTGTTTACGTTGGGGGGGCGGATCTTAGCTCGGCTGATCCTTATTGCGAAGCGCGAGCACATCACTTCTATTGCCGACTTTATTGCGGCTCGTTACGGAAAATCCCAAGGCTTAGCCGTTGCTGTCACTATTATTGCTGTGGTGGGTATCCTTCCTTATATCGCACTGCAACTTCGTGGCATTACCATGGGGTTGGATATTGTTGCGCCCAACCTAGCCACTGATTTTGGTTATCAGGACTATCACGTTTCTTGGTTTGTGGTCGGTGCATTGGCCATTTTTACCATGCTGTTTGGTACCCGGCACATCGATAACACAGAACATCACCGTGGTATGATGATGGCTGTGGCGTTTGAATCTATTGTTAAGCTTGCGGCATTCTTGATTGTCGGCTTGTTTATTATTTATCTGGCGATGAGTCACGATAAAATTGACTTGCTTGACGTTGCGGCATCCACGTATGAACCCCCCAATATTCCTACTTTAGTCATTCATACCGTTTTGACCATGTTGGCGATTGTTTGTTTACCGCGTCAGTTTCATACCATGGTTGTGGAGAACGAACGCCCTCAGGATTTACACACAGCACGTTGGTTATTTCCGGTTTACTTGATCTTGATGGGGTTGTTTGTACTACCCATTGCCTGGGCCGGTCAGGGGTTACTCACAAATATGCCAGCAGATACCTATGTGATAAGTGTGCCAATGGCGGTAGGAGCGAACCACATTGCTTTGCTCGCTTTTCTGGGCGGCACATCAGCTGCGAGTGGGATGGTGATCGTATCGACTATCGCATTAGCGATCATGGTGTCTAATGATTTAGTGATGCCGTTGTTGTTGCGTCGTATGCGCCTAACTCAGAGAACACATAAGCATTTTTCTGGTTTGTTGTTGGTGATTCGTCGCGGATTAATCCTATTGCTTTTACTTGGTGCGTGGGCGTTTTATCAGGCACTCGATACCATTCATTCACTGTCGGCGATCGGGTTTCTTTCGTTTGCGGCTATTGCTCAGTTTGCTCCAGCATTAATTGGTGGTTTGTATTGGCGCCCCGGAAATCGAAAGGGTGTTTATGTGGGGTTGCTTGTCGGCTCGGTGATCTGGCTTATTACCCTGATGAGTCAAACCAGCATGCTGGCTGGTGATAGTGAGAGTAACTTATTACTGTGGATCATCACGCCCCCTGAACTGCTCATTAGCTGGGGTGTCAGCAGCTCAAACTGGGGAATTGTGATGAGCATTTTACTCAATACCTTGTGCTACGCGGTGGTCTCGATATCGACCAGACCAAGCCTAAGTGAGCGCTTGCAATCAGCCACTTTTATTGGCACACCGTTACCTGAAAATGAGAACATCAGTCTGTATCAGAGCCGCGTGACGGTGGCTGAATTAGAGATGTTGGCGTCGCGTTTTGTGGGCCGAAAGCGTGCGAAAAGTGCCTTACACAGTTATTGGCAGCAACACGGACAGCCGCTGCTTCCTAACCAACAAGCCCCCGCAAGCCTGATCCGACATGCAGAGCGTGTACTCGCTGGGGTGTTCGGTGCTTCTTCTGCTAAGTTAGTACTTACTTCGGCTTTGCGAGGCAGAAACATGCAGCTTGAAGAGGTCGCGACTATCGTTGATGAAGCCTCTGAGCTGTACGATTTCAGCCGTGGCTTATTGCAAGGTGCGATTGAACATATTGGCCAAGGCATCGCAGTGATCGATAAACAAATGAGGTTGGTGGCGTGGAATCAACGTTATTTAGAACTGTTTGAATTCCCTGCAGGCTTGATTCAAGTTGGGCGACCCATTTCAGATGTGATTCGTCACAATGCGCAGCAAGGTCTATGTGGCCCGGGTGACCCAGAAGATCACGTTCGACGTCGTGTCTATCACCTTGAACAAGGTACTCGACATACCTCTTCACGTATTCGCCCCGATGGACGAGTCATTGAAGTGCAAGGTAATCCGATGCCAAGTGGTGGCTTTGTGATGAGCTTTACCGACATCACGGTATTTAGACAAGCAGAACAAGCGCTAAAAGATGCTAATGAAACCTTAGAGTGGCGAGTGCACGAGCGAACTCAAGAATTAGAAAAGCTTAACCATCGCTTGGTCAAGGCGACACAGATCTCTGATCAAGAATCTCAATCTAAGAGCCGTTTTCTCGCGGCAGTAAGCCACGATTTGATGCAGCCATTGAATGCGGCACGCTTGTTCGCTTCGTCACTTTCTGAGATGGCAAAAGAGCAAGAAGTGAAGCAGCTTTCGTCCCATATCGAGAGTGCACTCGGAGCCGCAGAAGATCTGATTGGTGACCTGCTGGATATCTCTCGATTGGAATCGGGGAAATTAGAAACCAACATCCACGCGATCGCAGTGCGTGATGTACTAGCCAATTTGAATGCCGAGTTTAGCGCCCTAGCCACGCAGCAGAAAATTGAGTTTAAGATGGTCCCATCGTCGCTATTTATTCACTCTGATCCGAAGTTATTAAGGCGTGTTATTCAGAATTTTTTGAGCAATGCATTTCGTTATAACCCAGAAGGTAAAGTGATACTCGGAGCGAAACGAGTTAACGGTCAGGTTCGAATCGATGTATGGGATAATGGAACCGGTATTGATGAAGATAAACAGCAAGAAATCTTTGAAGAGTTTACTCGTGGTAGCCAAGTGCGCGCCGATCAAGGTTTGGGTTTAGGGTTAGCTATCTCTAAAGGTATTGCTCAAGTACTCGGTCATCAAATATCGATGCGCTCATGGCCGGGGCAAGGCAGCGTTTTTTCTATCACCTTAGCGAGAGCAGAAAAGGTGGCTCCGGCTATTCAAGTTTCAGCGCCAATGGCCACTAGCGATATCGAACACCTAAAAATACTATGTGTCGATAATGAACGAGAAATCTTAGTTGGCATGGAGAACTTGATAGGCCGTTGGGGGTGTGAAGTGAAGACCGCTGTCGACTTAGTCGAAAGCTTGAAGTGCCTAGAGAATGATTGGCAGCCAGATGTGATCTTCTCGGATTATCGTCTCGATAATGATCGAACGGGTCTGGAAGTGTTACAACAGTGTCGTTTACGCCTTGGAGATTCTTTTGAAGGCGTCATCATCAGTGCAGATAGAACCGATGATATGTTGGCAGCGATAAAGGCTAACAGCTTTAGTTTTATTGCTAAGCCTGTGAAGCCGCTCAAACTCAGAGCGGTATTGAATCGTGTGAGTTAATGAAATTAACATCCAAGATGTGAAAAGGCCTCGTATGAGGCCTTTTTTGTCTCTGATATTTCAGTGAGTTTCAGCAAATGCCTATCAGCTTGCTAACTAGCTGGCAATACCGCCCTGCGTCAGTGTGGTTGGATCAAGTAGCTTGCTGAGTTCTTCTCGGCTAAGATCGGTTTCTCTTTCGGCGACATCAAGGATCGGTAATCCTTCTTTGTAAGCCTTTTTAGCAATATCAGCCGCCTTCAAGTAACCAATCACAGGGTTAAGTGCCGTGACGAGAATTGGGTTCTTTGAAAGCGCTAAATCAAGGTTGTCTTGTCGTACCGTGAAGGTAGCAATCGCTTTATCAGCCAATGCGACGGAACTGTTTGCTAGCAGCTCAATACTTTCTAATACGTTATGAGCAATCACAGGCAGCATCACATTCAATTGGAAGTTGCCCGATTGGCCTGCGATAGTAATGGTTGTGTCGTTACCAATCACTTGCGCCGCCGCCATTGCAGCGGCTTCTGGAATCACAGGGTTCACTTTGCCCGGCATGATAGATGAGCCCGGCTGTAGTGCCTGCAATTCAATTTCACCCAAGCCGGCCAGTGGCCCTGAGTTCATCCATCGAAGATCGTTGGAGATCTTCATGATCGCAACGGCTGCCGTTTTAAGCTGACCAGACAATGCTACGATCGCGTCTTGGCTGCTGAGGTTAAAAAAGAAGTTTTCACTTGAGGTAAAACTGATCTTTGTCGATTGAGAAAGATTGCTCGCAAACTTATCGGCAAAGCGTGGGTCGGCATTGATCCCCGTACCTACCGCTGTGCCACCTTGGGCAAGTGCCTTGATTGCTGGCAAGTTGCTTTCAATGGCTTGCTTGGCGTGTTCAATTTGATACTTCCAACCACCAAGCTCTTGCCCAAAGGTTATTGGCATCGCATCCATTAGGTGGGTACGGCCGGTTTTGACTACTTTAGCAAGCTCATGTTGTTTTACTGTAAGTGCTGCAGAAAGGTGGGTTAATGCCGGCAACAACTTATTTTCTGCCATCAGAGCGATACTGACTTGGATTGCGGTTGGCACTACGTCATTACTGCTTTGCCCCATGTTTACGTGATCATTGGGGTTCACGTCGCCTTGCAGGCTTCTTGAAGCGAGTGTCGCAATCACTTCATTGGCATTCATGTTGGAACTGGTGCCAGAGCCCGTCTGATAGACATCAATAGGAAATTGCTCGAGGTGTTTACCCTCGATGATCTCTTGGCTGGCTTCGGCTATCGCGTTGGCAATATCACCTTCCAGCAACCCTAACTGAGCATTAGTATCGGCGGCGGCCTGTTTAATTAACGCCAATGCTTGAATAAAGCTGGTTGGCATCTTGTGTGAGCTAAAAGCGAAGTTATCCGCAGCACGTTGAGTTTGTGCTTGGTATAGCGCATCAGCAGGGACTTTAACTTCGCCCATGCTGTCTTTTTCAATCCGAAATTTTTGGGTCATCTTCTATCCTTGTTAGCCAAGTGGCGCTTGGACTTGTTGTAGTATTTGGCTGAGATTCAAAAAACGCGCTTGGCCCTGTGGTTGCTGGCAATAATGGCGTTTTAAATAAAATAGTGGTGCGTGAATAGAGTCTAGGCAGATATGACGAAAGGTGAAACTGCGACCTGGTGATTCGATTGCTTCAATTAAATGGAAGAACACTTGGCGTAGGTACAGTTCACACAGCAAGGCATTTTCTTGGGTGGCATGCCTTTCATAATAAGTAGAAAGCGTAAGCGCACACTCGATGTAGTCTCGAATCACAAACGGCTCGTGGCCTTGAACTTGTTCTAATGAAGCAAAGCGATCTTGTGCTTTGTAAAACCTCGAATAGAGACCCTGCTGCTCTTTCATCATCATTTGCATCTCTTTAATGGATGTTAATGATAATTATTATCAATCGGGTTTTTAAAAACAACCCTTTGTTTGTCTTTTTATACTTTGTTTGCCTTTTTATAAAATGTAAGGGGAAAAGAAAAAGCCGATACATACGTATCGGCCTTCTGGAGTCAGTACCTAATCCCTACAATGTAAGTACTGATTCATTTTTTCTAAACATCTCTGCTTAGTGGTCGTGAGCTTCACCTGCACCTTTAGGGTAGCGGATAGACTCAACCATCTCTTGTACATCTTCAGGAACTTCAGCTGTCACTTTATTCACTGCAATTGATACGACGAAGTTTAGACACATACCTAGCGTACCGATGCCTTCAGGGCTGATACCAAACCACCAATTTTCAGGTGTGCTTGCTGCAGGGTTAATGAACTTGAAGTAGATGATGTAGCTTGCCGTAAAGGCGATACCCGTCAACATACCCGCAATCGCGCCTTCCTTGTTCATCTTCTTGTAGAAGATACCTAGGATGATGGCAGGGAAGAAGGATGCGGCGGCAAGGCCGAAGGCAAATGCTACTACCTGAGCTACGAAGCCTGGTGGATTAATACCTAAGTAACCGGCACCCACAATCGCGACCATGGCGGCCAAACGAGCGGCTAATAGCTCCTGCTTGTCGGTCATGTTTGGTCTGAAGCCTTTCTTCAACAAGTCATGTGAAATCGACGTTGAGATTACTAATAGTAGACCAGCGGCTGTTGATAGTGCGGCTGCTAGGCCACCAGCTGCAAGTAGTGCTACAACCCAGTTTGGTAGTTTCGCTAACTCTGGAGAAGCCAGTACAATGATGTCACGGTTAATATTCATCTCGTTTCGTTCATCGCCCGAGTAGAACATTTTGCCATCGCCATTCTTGTCTTCCCAGCCCACTAGGCCAGTGCTTTCCCAGTTTTTGTACCAGCTTGGTGCGTCTACTGCGGTGACACCTTGCATGTCTGGGCCATTGATTGTCTCGATCATGTTTACACGAGCGAATGCTGCAACGCCTGGTGCTGTTGTGTATAACAATGAGATGAACAGTAGAGCCCAACCCGCTGAGATACGTGCATCACGTACTTTTGGTACCGTGAAGAAACGAATGATTACGTGTGGAAGACCGGCTGTACCAACCATTAGAGCCGCACAGATGAAGAAGACGTCGACAGTGCTCTTGTTACCTTCGGTATAGGCGGTAAATCCGAGCTCTTCGGTGAGGCCATCCAATTTATCAAGTAGGTAAACATCAGTACCTGTGATCGTCGAACCCATGCCAACTTGTGGTAGCGGGTTGCCCGTCATCATGATTGAAGTAAAGATAGCAGGGACAAGGAAGGCGAAAATGAGGACACAGAATTGAGCTACCTGCGTATAAGTGATGCCTTTCATGCCACCCAGTACTGCGTAGAAGAACACAATACCCATACCAATGATGATACCTAGGTTAATGTCGACTTCTAGGAAACGAGAGAATACAACGCCTACACCACGCATTTGGCCGGCAACGTACGTAAATGATACGAAGATTGCACAGAATACCGCGACCATACGCGCTGTTTTCGAGTAGTAACGTTCACCGATAAAATCAGGAACCGTAAACTGACCGAACTTACGTAGGTAAGGTGCTAAACATAGCGCCAGTAGTACATAACCACCTGTCCAACCCATTAGGTAAACCGCACCGTCGTAACCAACGAATGAGATGATACCTGCCATTGAGATGAACGACGCTGCCGACATCCAGTCAGCGGCAGTTGCCATGCCGTTTGCTACCGGGTGTACACCACCGCCAGCAACGTAGAATTCACTGGTTGACCCTGCACGAGCCCAGATTGCGATGCCGATATATACTGCAAAAGTAATACCGACGAGAATAAACGTCCAAGTTTGAATATCCATGTTCTAGCCTCTAGTCTTCCTGTACGTTGTATTTTTTGTCGAGCGCGTTCATGCGGACAACGTAAATAAATATCAGCGCAACGAAGGTGTATATCGAACCTTGTTGAGCGAACCAAAAGCCGAGCTTGAACCCGCCAAACTGAACGGTGTTAAGGGCATCCACAAATAAGATGCCAGCGCCGTAAGACACCGCGAACCAGGTCGCGAGCAGTGTTCCCATAATCCCCAAGTTTTCCTTCCAGTAGGCTTGAGCATGTTCTGTAGATTCGAACGCCATTGCCTTCTCCTTTATTCCGTTTTCGTAGAAACCATGTCTGTATAAATTAATATGTTAATGCAATGTTACGGTTTAGAATGTAGCAAGGATAAGTCAAGGGATCTGTGCAACTTTAGTCGGGATACTATTAGCGCTAATGTACTGAAATGTGGGACCGAGAAGCCATAATCGCAGAAAATTGTGATGTTGCAATATTGTTAAATTAGCCAAAGGTCTAACAAAACAATCTAAATTAGTGCGTTGGTCAGAAAATTTAACAATGAAATGACAGATAAATTGTCGATGAACCCGCATATGTCATGAACAACGATATAATTTTGTTATAGTAAAAAGGCATGTTCACCGACCGTGCATTGCTTTACGGCAAACGTTTGACATGCTTAAAGCACGGTGTTGTATTCTTTAGGGGAACGAATTGGACGCAATAACTATCAACCACTTGTTTTTAACTGGTGCAGTATTAATCTCCATCAGTGTGCTTTTCTCACCAGTGTCCTCTCGATTGGGCATTCCTATTCTTTTGATATTTCTGTTTGTTGGTATGTTGGCGGGTGAAGATGGACTCGGTGGCATTAAGTTCGATGATTATTCACTGACATACTTGGTGAGTAACCTTGCGCTTGCTGTAATTCTTCTTGATGGCGGTATGAGAACCAAAGTTGCTAGTTTCAAAGTGGCTTTTTGGCCATCACTCTCGTTGGCAACCGTAGGGGTAGCATGTACTGCAACCTTAACGGGTCTAATGGCAGCTTGGTTATTTGACCTTTCGTTTATGCAGGGAATTTTGGTCGGAGCGATTGTCGGTTCAACCGATGCTGCTGCGGTATTTTCTTTGTTGAAAGGACAGAGTCTCAATGAGCGTGTGGGTTCAACACTAGAGATTGAATCCGGCACTAACGATCCAATGGCGGTCTTTCTGACGGTGACTTTAATCGCACTGTTGGGCAACCCAGATGTCGATATGGGGGGAGGTTTCCTACTCAAAAGTTTTGTAATGCAGTTTGGTATCGGCATTATTGTCGGAATTGGCGGTGGTTGGGTTCTGTGGAAATCAATTAATCGAGTGCAACTGGCTGATGGTCTTTATTCTATTTTAGTGCTCAGTGGTGGCATTGCTCTGTTTGCATTCTCTAACATGCTCGGCGGCAGTGGGATTTTATCGATTTACCTCGTAGGTTTGTTCATCGGAAATCGCCCGACTCGCTCTCGACACTCTATTCTCAATGTTCTTGATGGAATGACGTGGTTAAGCCAGATCGTGATGTTCTTGGTGCTTGGGTTATTGGTTACGCCATCGACATTGATGGACATTGCACTTCCTGCGTTGGCACTCGCCTTCGGTATGATTTTGTTTGCTCGTCCACTGTCTGTTTGGTTGGGTTTACTGCCGTTCAGAAACTTTACCACCAAAGAGCGTTGGTTTGTTTCTTGGGTTGGTTTACGTGGCGCAGTGCCGATCATTTTAGCGGTTTTCCCGATGATGGCTGGTTTGCCAAATGCGCAGCTGTATTTCAATATCGCCTTCTTCGTGGTGATGGTTTCGTTGATTGTTCAAGGTGGTAGCTTGATGAAAGTTGCTCGATTAGCTCAGGTGACTCTACCACCAACGCCGACACCTATCTCTCGCACGGGTATTGAGATCTACCCGACCAGTGAGTGGGAGATGTTTGTTTACAAGCTGAAAGACGAAAAGTGGTGTATTGGCGAACCTTTAAAGCGTTTGTCTATGCCTGAAGGGACGCGAATTACCGCACTATTTCGACAAGATGTCTTGCTTCACCCATCGGGCAGTACAGTATTAGAGGCCAATGATATTCTGTGCGTACTGGGCCAAGATAAAGACTTAGGTAGTTTAAGCCAGCTATTCAGTGAAGCTCCGTTAGCCGAAGAAGCAGCACGATTTTTTGGTGATTTCTTCCTGGATGTTAGCTTATCAATTACTGCGGTAAGTGATTGGTATGGTATTGAGCTTGGCTCGGAAGAAGAGCGAGAAATGACGCTAAAACAGTTAGTAGAACAAGAGCTTGGTGTATACCCAGTATTAGGTGACAGCTTTGAGTGGCATGACATTAATTGGGTGGTCGCTGAGGTCAATGATTATCAAGTCGTCAAGCTGGGCTTATGTTTACCAAAGACGACTTTAGAAAAGGATATTAGTGAAGCCTAATTGTGGACTTCTTGTAGCAATATAACTGCTTGAGTTCTGTTTTTCACGTCCAGCTTACGGAAGATAGCGGTCATATGTGCTTTTATGGTCGCTTCTGATACATTCAACTCATAGGCAATTTGCTTGTTAAGTAGACCATCAGACAGCATTCCCAAGACCTTATATTGTTGAGGGGTCAGTGTGGAGAGTTTTTCTGCAAGGTCGCTACAAGCCGCATTATTAGTGATGAGGCTTTCAGGGAAGAATGGATCACCGTTGAGAACTTGGTTGAGTGCACTCAAGAGTTCACGCATATCACTCGATTTAGGAATAAAGCCAAAAGCACCATGACTTTTAACTTGGCTGACCACGCTGGCATCTTCGCTGGCTGAGATCACTACAATCGGTAAATCTGGGTATTCAGCGCGCAGCTGAATTAAACCTGACATCCCATTTGCACCTGGCATTTTAAGATCGAGTAACAAGAGGTCGGGCTCATCTTCTTTCTTTAGTAAAGTCAGCAAGGCATCCAGAGAATCGGCTTCAAGAAGGTTTGCTCCACTGATCGCCATGTGAACTGACTGAAACAGGGCGTTGCGAAAAAGAGGGTGGTCATCAGCGATGATGATGGTATAGGTCGAGTCCATGACGTTCATACTTTTAACAATTTAGTTAAGATTTATTATCATCCCGATTGAGTGTGTGGACAATATTTATGCATTAAAAGTCTGAACCATATCGACTTTTATCCCCAGAATAAGAAAGTGTTACTCTGAATAGCAAAAAAGCCGCACTGTCATCTCGGTACCGAGGGGCAGTGCGGCTTTTGTTTGGGCTTAGATATGGACAAATGTCGTCGCTTTATAGCTGGTGGTCTTGAATGTGCTTTAGGAATATATCAGCAGGCATAAAGCCGGTCACACGAGCATTTGGAACATGATTACCCTCACCGTCCCAGAACTCAATGGTTGGTAAGCCTAGCACTTGTAATTGCTTTAGTAATTCAATGTCTTGAGGCATGTTTCTCGTTACGTCGGCCTGAAGCAACACGAAGTCAGATAGTTTGTTTTCGACATCGGCCTGATGGAAGGTGTACTTCTCAAACTCTTTACACGCCACACACCAATCGGCGTAGAAATCGAGCATTACTGGCTTGCCCAGTTTTTTCGCTTCGATGAGTTGGATCTCTAGCTCTTCAACGGTATTGATGCGTGCAAATTGGATATGCTGTTGTTCTACCGTTATGCTCTTCTCCGCAAACCAATAGTTCAATGCAGGCTGTGCCGAAGCGAATAGGCCAAGCATCGCGATGATGCCCACAGCGCTTTGCTTCCAACCGCCGAATGGCAGTGCATTCTTGCTATGGTACAACCAACCGAAAGCGATAAACCCAAGGCCAGACCAAAGCACGGTTGCCCACAATTCAGGAATGATGCGTTCTAGCAGGAAGATAGGCGCGGCAAGCAAGATAAAGCCAAATACGATCTTCACCTTGTCCATCCAACTGCCTGCTTTCGGCAGAAGTTTATTACCAAATACCGCAACCAAGATCAGCGGGATACCCATACCCATCGCTAAGGCATACAGAGCAATAGCACCCGTTAATAGGTCGCCACTTTGAGCCACATACAGCAGCGCACCTGACAATGGAGCCGTGGTACAAGGTGAACACACCAAGCCAGAGATAGCACCCATCGCGAACACGCCCAAGGTATTGCCACCTTGTTGCTTGTTACTTTGATTGTTAAGCCAAGTTTGGATGCTGCTTGGAAGTTGCAGGTTATAAACGCCAAACATCGACATCGCCAACGCCACGAACAGAACGCTCAACGCAATTAATACGTAAGGATGTTGCATCGCAGCTTGGAACTGCATACCCGCAGAGGCAACCACTAAACCCAATAAGGTGTAGGTTAACGCCATGCCTTGCACGTAGATGAACGATAGCATCAGCGCACGACCTTGGCTGAGCTTGCCACCACCTAAAACGATACCCGTTAGAATTGGATACATAGGCAGAACACACGGCGTAAAGGCTAAACCAACACCGAGCGCTAAGAATAGTAATGGTGTCCACCAACTGTCACCGAGTTTATCGGCTAAGCCTGCGTCTTTTGAAACGGGAGTATTGGTTTGTTGAGTGGTATTGCTTGCTGCGTCAGTCGTAGGAGAAGAGGGTTGTACTGAATTGTCAGCTTCACCAGCAGCATCAGAAAAACCTTGCGAGGCACCACTGTTTTGCGCATCACTGCTTTTCATATCTCCAGAATCCGTCGCAGTAAATGGCTCAATGTCGATGATTCGAGTTTCGGGTGGATAGCAGAAACCAGCATCTGCACAGCCTTGATACTTAACGATCAGCTGTGAGCCATCTTGGTAACTCTGTAGCGGAACTTGCACGAATAACGGTTGAGTATAAATGCTTACTTCACCGAAGAATTCATCTTGGTGTGGTTGGCCATCTTCTATTTTAACATTGCCGATTGCGAGGTTTTGACCGCTAAAAGAGAGGCTATGTTGATAAAGGTAGTAGCCCTCCTTTACTTGCCAGTCGAGAAGCACTTGGCCGTCTTGTTGGTAGTAATTGAAAGGGAAAGCTTGGTCTACAGGGACAAAACCATTGTTATTGCCTCCGAAGCTTGGCTCGGCGTTGTCATTTCCAAAAAGCGCCCACGCAGGCTGGGTGAATAAGGAAACGCAAACAAAAAGTAATGTGGCAAGTCGTCGCATACTATTAGTCATCAAAATGGAGTTGAAGGTATCTTAACTCAATCAGACCGTAATAGTTTGTGATTAGTTTCATCGATAAATAAATATCCCCTTGGACAAGCGAAGCATTGATTTGTCGATCCAAGGGGAGCTATGTGATTTAAGTGTTTAGTTTTGTGTAAGTGAGACGCTTAGGCGACGCCCAAACGTGCTTTTACCACTTGTTCGCAAGCATCAATATTCATCGTGTCTTTTGGAATAATGAGCACCGTGTCATTGCCGCCAACGGTACCGATAATTTCAGTATGTGGGTCGATGTCGACTAATCTTGCGACCAGCTGTGCACAACCCGGGTGAGTCTTTACTATCACCATGGCTTGGTTGTGAGTAATTAATTCGATTTGCGAGGAGATGGATGCGTCGACACGTACAGGTGCACTCTCAACGGTTATGCAGTAGACCTTCTTACCACAGGCGTTTTGAACTTTTACAACGCCGAGTTGTGACAAAATGCGAGATACGGTCGATTGACTAATACCTATATAGCCAATGTCGACGAGTTTCTCTCTCAGTTGATTCTGGGTCGAGAAGCTTTGTTGTTGTAGCAAGCGTTTGCACGCTGCAGTCAGTGTTTTATCTTCAGCTGAATACAAGCAACCGTGCTCAGTGATTTCGTTCATGAACAACTCCTTAAGGTCAACGTTTGGATATCGCTTGTCCATAGCGTCGAACGCACTCCCAAAGCCGTAGAGTACAATTATTAATTAGGGCTTACCGATGAATCCCGAAGTAAATATGGGAGGGTATGCGAGATGTATGATCATCTATCCACTAAGTCTAACACTAAAGAATAGTTATCTTTTTGAAGGTGATCACCAAACAATATTCTGGTTAACTGCTTTTATTTTGGTTTTTTATTCTTTGGTTGAATGGATATTTATTCCAGGTTGAGAATAAATATCCATTAGGATTAAGTGGTTTTTTGTAGCGAAGGTAATAGCGCTAAGGGTTAGCGAATTTCGCTCATGATCTCGCGAGAGAATACTTTTTCACAATAGTGACATTTTAGCTGTACGTTTTCGTGTTTTAGCTGCACTTTAAAGCTACTTTCGACCGGTTCACCGTGTGAAATACAGTTGCTATTTGGACAAGCGAACACACTGTTGATTTGCTCTGGCAGCACAAGGGTTAGCTTGTTGACTACTTTGTACTCTTCAATTTGGTTGACTGTGGCTTGCGGAGCATACAGAGCCAATTGGTTGGCTTGTTCCTTGGTCAGAAAGATGTTCTCAATCTTGATCAGGTCTTTGTTGCCGAGTGCTGATGATGGCAGGTTTAACCCCATGGTGATTCGTTGTTCTGTTTTATGAAGCTTAAACAGTTTAAGGATTTTGATACCAAGGTGAGCAGGGATGTGGTCAATGACGCTGCCGTTACGGATCGCTTCTACTTGTAGCTGAGTTTGTTTAACCATGACTGTTTCTCCTGCTTATAAAGTGTCGTTAAGAACTAGGGCCAATAGGGCTTCGCGAGCGTATACACCGTTTTCAGCTTGTTCGAAGTAGTAAGCGTGTCGCGTTTTATCGACGTCGGTTGTGATTTCGTCGACACGTGGCAGTGGGTGAAGCACCTTCATGTTTTGGCGTGCGTCTTTCAGCGTATCGGCCGTCAGAATGTAAGCCGACTTCATGTGTGCGTATTCTGACGCATCAAAGCGCTCTTTCTGTACGCGAGTCATGTACAGCACATCCAGTTCAGGCACCACTTCTTCAATGCTGCTGTGGGTGCTGTATTGGATGCCCATCTCTTCTAATTCTTCACAGATGTAATCCGGCATCGCTAACACTTCTGGCGCGATAAAGAAGAAACGCACGTTGTTGAATTTTGATAGCGCTTGCGTCAATGAGTGCACGGTGCGGCCATATTTTAGGTCGCCAACGAATGCCACATTGAGGTTATCGAGCGTGCCTTGAGTTTCGTAAATCGAAAATAGATCCAACAAGGTCTGCGTTGGGTGTTGGTTCGCACCGTCGCCACCATTGACGATAGGAACATCGTTAGAGAATTCAGAGGCCAAGCGTGCTGCGCCTTCTTGTGGGTGACGCATCACAAAGGCATCGACGTAAGAGGAAATAACCTGCACTGAATCGGCAAGTGTTTCGCCTTTTTTGGCCAGCGATGTGTTTCCACCATTATCAAAACCGATGACGGTGCCGCCAAGGCGTTGAACTGCGGTTTCGAATGAAAGGCGAGTTCGAGTTGAAGGCTCAAAGAAGCAGCTTGCAACAACTTTATTTTTCAGCAGCTCTGGATTTGGCTCAGCCTTGAGCTTTGCTGCGGTGTTGACGATAAGCTCCAGTTCATTACGAGTGAGCTCTGGTATGGAGATGATGTGCTTGTTAAATAACGAATGCGCCATAACGGGTCTTCCTTCTTTGCATACAGTCAAATTGCGGACAAAAAAAAGCCCCCTAACAATAGGAGGCTTCGAAACGATCAATAGAGCAAAATAAAAATGACACCAACGCCACTCTTTGGCGTGTAGTTTGACAATCATGTGCGACAGAATTGCAGTTCATTTTTTGCTCTCTTAAGACAAATTGCGGAGGATTATACTCAGATAAAAATGCCATGCAATACTTTCTGTAAAGTATTCATTTAATGGATTTTTATGCGAAATAACGTCCGTTTAAAGCTTCCATTTAAGCCTTTGTTGGAACTGAGAATCTCAGGCTTTTTTAGGTAATAATCTATTCAACTACATGAAAAAAAATGCGGGCTTTATTCAAGGTCAAATTCCCAAGAACGCCACCCGCACTTCCCTGTCATTGCAGCACTTAACTTGTCAATATCTTGCCAACAAGTGCTTAGTTATTTAGATTCTTAGTTGATTAGCTTATTAACTGCCTAATGTCGCAACCATGACTGCTTTGATGGTGTGCATGCGGTTTTCTGCTTCATCGAACACGATAGAGTATTCAGATTCGACCACTTCATCTGTCACTTCTACACCATCTTTAAGTTGCGGATATTCAGCAGCAAGCTGTTTGCCGACGGTTGTATCTTCGCCGTGGAAAGCGGGTAGGCAGTGCATGAACTTCACATGTGGGTTGCCTGTTGCTTTGATCATTTCCATGTTGACTTGGTAAGGCATCATTAAGTTAATACGCTCAGCCCACGCTTCTTTTGCTTCGCCCATTGATACCCAAACATCAGTGTATAGGAAATCACAGCCTTGCACGCCTTCTTGAACATCTTCAGTCAGTGTGATGTTGCCGCCAGTGTGCTCTGCAATTTCACGACATTGAGCTAAAAGCTCTTCTTGTGGCCAGAACTGTTTTGGTGCGACAAGGCGAATGTCCATGCCCATTTTCGCAGCGCCAACCATCAAAGAGTTACCCATGTTGTTGCGAGCATCACCTAGGTAAGCAAAGCTGATTTCGTGTAACTGTTTACCACGGCCGAATTCTGTCATGGTTAGGAAGTCTGCAAGAATTTGTGTTGGGTGGAATTCGTCAGTCAGACCATTCCACACTGGTACGCCAGCATAAGCGCCTAGCTCTTCCACGATTTCTTGGCCGAAGCCGCGGTATTCGATGCCGTCGTACATACGGCCAAGAACGCGAGCGGTATCTTTCATTGATTCTTTGTGGCCAATTTGAGAGCCAGATGGGCCTAAGTAAGACACTCGAGCACCTTGGTCGAATGCGGCAACTTCAAATGCACAACGAGTACGAGTTGATGTTTTTTCAAAGATAAGCGCAATGTTTTTGCCAGTCAGTGTTGGCTGTTCGTAACCGTTGTACTTCGCTTTTTTAAGCTCCATTGAAAGATCTAACAAGTGTTGAATCTCGCGTGGAGTGAAATCTAGTAGTTTTAGGAAGTTACGATTGCGTAGGTTAAAAGCCATGATGTATTCCTTCTTAGATTTAGGCGCTTTCTTGCTACAGGGAAAGAAAATTCAAGAAAGCGCGATTCAATTTTTTAGTCAATTTGTTCGGTTCTGTTTGTTTCGTTTAATTCTGTTTTCACAAGCTTTAAAAGCTCTCAAGGTTTCAGCTTCTTAAGCTTTAAGTTTTTCAAGATAATAAAGCTCGTTAGTGGGTTAACCTTTGGTGATATTGGTGCCCGCTTGGCCTTGCAGGATTTGCAAACCATCTTCGAGAGCGCCGATACCCACCACTTTGCCGCCTTGCTGAATGAATTCGCACGATGCTTCAATTTTTGGCCCCATTGAGCCCGCATCAAACTCGAATTTCGCCAGTTCGCTTGGTGTGGTACTGCGCAGTGCGTGTTGAGTTGGCTTGCCCCAATCAAGATAAACAGCGTCGGCATCAGTCAAAATAAGCAGCGCGTCCGCATCCAGTTGTTTCGCTAAGAAAGCCGCTGACATGTCTTTGTCGATAACCGCTTCAACACCCACTAATTTGCCGTTCTCTTTTTTCACTGGGATGCCACCGCCGCCAGTACAAATTACGAGGTGACCCGCATCGATAAGTTGTGTGATCGCTTCGTGCTCAACAATGCCTGTAGGGCGTGGGCTTGGTACAACGCGGCGGAAATGTTGGCCGTCTGGTTTTACGATCCAGTGGAACTTCTCCGCTAATTCACGCGCTTCCGCTTCTTCGTAGATCGGGCCAATCGGCTTGGTTGGATCGGCAAACGCAGGATCGTTTGGATCAACCGTCATTTGCGTCAACATGCACGAGATGTTTCGGTTAGGCAGGTAGTTTTTGAACTCTTGCATCAGCATGTAGCCGATCATACCTTGAGTCTCACTGCCCAAGACATCCAGCGGATACGGGTTTACTTTTTTGTATTCCAAACCTTGCAGGGCAAGTAAGCCAACTTGTGGGCCATTACCGTGCACTAGGACCACGTTGTACACTTTCGCGATTTCAGAGATGGTTTTAACCGCTGTTTCAATATTACGGCGTTGAACATCGGCTTCTAACGGCTCACCGCGACGAAGTAGGGCGTTACCACCGAGTGCAACAACAACAGTTTGCTTAGTCATAATTGTGTTCTCTCATTTTGGCCAAGCTGTTGATTTTACGTAAGCTTGTAAAATGGCTTAGCTTGGCCGTTTCGTCTTAGTGATTAGATACCATCACGCTCAATTGGGCAGCTCATGCAGCGTGCGCCACCGCGACCGCGGCCAAGTTCGTCTCCAGGGATAGAAAGAACCGTGATGCCTGCTTTGTCGTATTTTTCGTTAGTGTAGGTGTTGCCTTCATAACCAATAACGACGCCTGGTTTAACTGTCAGCACATTGTTCGCATCGTTCCACTGTTCACGTTCTGCATGGAAGTTGTCACCACCTGTCGTGATGAGATTTAGCTTGTCTACGCCAAGTGCTTTTTCGATAGCTGTTACGAAGTAGCCTTCTTCTTTCACATTCACAGTGCCTGATTCATCGCCAGTTAGGCTCCAGCACTGCACGTCTTGACTAACCACTTCAGGGTAAACAGAGAATGTATCCTCGTTCATGTGAGTCATTACCGTGTCTAAGTGCATGCAAGAGCGATGTTTTGGTAACTGCATGGCGATAACTTGTTTTGCTTGACCGTGTTTGAATAGGCTCGATGCTAAGTGCTCAACACCTTGTGCTGTTGTACGTTCAGACATACCGATAAGCACTGTGCCACGACCGATAACAAGAACGTCACCACCTTCAATCGTTGAGTTGTCGTAGCTGATATTTTCTTCATCGCCGAAGTATTTAATAAAGTCTTGGCCCGCGAATGTTGGGTGCCAGCGATAAATAGCGCGAACGTGGTTTGTTTCACGTTGACGAGCAGGTTTCGCCATTGGGTTGATAGATACACCGCCGTATACCCAGCAAGACGTGTCGCGAGTAAATAGGTGGTTTGGTAGAGGCTCGATAATAAAGTCGGTTGGTGCGTGCATGCCTTGCATCATTGAAGACGATTTCATTGGCATCTCAGCGTAAGACAGACCGCCCGTTAGGATTTTTGCTAGCTCTAGGTTTGGTAAGTCGCTTAAGTAGCAGCGCACATCATTGGCGAATGTTTTACCCAAACGGTAATCAGATACTTGGCAGTTTAGCAGCCAATCTTTCGCTTCTGGCACGGCTAGTGTGTCTGCTAGCAAGTCAGTAAGAAGAAGAACTTCAACACCTTGATCACGTAGCGTTTGAGTAAATGCGTCATGCTCTTTACCTGCGCGCTCAACAGCCAGTACGTCATCAAATAGCAAATCGTGACAGTTAGAGGGTGTTAGGTGAGTCAGTGCGCGTCTTGGACGGTGAACTAGAACGCGGCGTAATTGACCTATTTCAGAACCTACATAGAACTTACTCATGATCGTCTCTCTCTTATATATTTGAATTACTTTTATCGCTAAGAGTAATTATTTATTTTCAGTTGAGAAGAATGAATTATTTATTCATATCTCTTGTCTGGAATTAATATTACGCCTGCTAGTCAGGTATTCTTAGAGATCTATCACAAATCGTTTTTTCTCTCTCAGCCCTTTAAAATTAAGGGTTTTAACAAACTTTATGCACTTTTAGTCACAGCTAATACATTCTAAATAATTAGCTGTTGGGGAACTTTATGCACGTTTTTTTGACGAAACTTACTAGAATCTAATTTACGAGGGAATATATGCAGAATATTTTTATTGATAAGAGAGTTCTTAGCTTGGAAGTATGCAGTGTTTTTATTTATATATTTAATTTTGTATATGGAATTAATTATTTATTAACAAATTAAATGCGAATAAAGCTGTTGTGATCACATTTTAAAGTCGGCTGTTTAAGTGTATTTTTTGATAAAAAAGGTCATTAGTTCACGTTTTTTTATTAGGCTGTAAATGACTTTAAATATAATTAACGCTAATAAGTGACTAATTATTTATTTAAAAATAATGGCTGAAAATAGCGTGTTATTTCATCAATCTAATTTGATATTGAAAAGTAGGGTGACTCTTCTATTGCGAGTGTTTTGGTTGAGCTGAGCTTTGTTACGAACAGAAGATACCTTGAATATCGCGTGTATGGCTTCTAGATGCTACTTCAGTAGTAGGGGGACATTGGGAGAGGGAGCAATAAAAAAGCCGCTATGAGAAGCGGCTTTGGATGAGAAAGGAGTGAAGTGCTGTTAGTTAGATAAGTGCACCAATACTCAGTACGACAATGCAGAACACCATCAAGATACCGATTAACGGCATTACCCATTTAACCCAGCGTACGTAAGGGACACGAGCAATCGCTAAGCCACCCATTACTACCGCAGAGGTCGGTGTGATTAAGTTCACCAAGCCAGAGGCGGATTGGTAAGCGGTAATAACAAGGTCACGACCTACGCCAGCAAAGTCAGCCAGCGGTGCCATGATTGGCATGGTGAGTACTGCTAAGCCTGATGTTGATGGTACTAAGAATGACAGTAGGATCTCTAAGAAGAACATCACATTAATAAAGATAACCGAAGACAGTCCGGTGACCATTTGTTCTGCAGAGAAGAGAATGGTGTCGGTGATCATACCGCGGTCCATCACCACCACAATACCACGCGCAATACCGATGATAAGCGCCACGCCCAGTAGGTCTCGGGCACCATCAATGAAACTCGAAGTAAACTCTTCTTCACTCATGCGGGCCACAATACCAACGATGATGGTCGCCGCTAAGAACATGGCTGAGATCTCGGCCATCCACCACCCAGCAACGGATACACCGTAAATCATTACCGCGAATGAGCCGCCAAAAATGGCCAGAATCAGTTTACGAGTCGCAGTGAATTCAAGTTTTTCGCCACTTGCGTTGCCAAGGAAGTGCGCTTTGTTCTCTTCGTATTTGTCGTACACTATTGATTTGCTTGGGTCGGCTTGCACCATTCTGGCGTAGCGCATGACGTAGGCAACACAGATACCCCAACCAACAATCAGCATGCCAACACGCAGCGCGATACCGTCGGTAAATGGAATACCAGAGGCGTTGGCTGCGATAACGGTCGCGAATGGGTTAATGGTTGAGCCTAGTACCCCAATGCCCGCGCCAAGCAGTACCGTCGCAGCAGCCACAAGAGGATCAAAGCGAGCAGCCATCATCACAGGTACTAGTAAGGTATAGAAGGGCAGTGATTCTTCCGCCATGCCGTAGACAGTACCGCCAGCGGCAAACAATGCCATCAGTATTGGTATCATCAACTCTTCTCGCCCTTCTAAGCGGGCGGTAACGCGTTCGATACCGGCATCAATCGCACCGGTTTTGGTGACTAGCCCTAAAAAGCCACCAATAATTAGGATGAACAGCGAAACGTCGATTGCCGCAGCTTCATAGCTATTGTGGTCGTAGAAGCCGTCAATCGGTGCTAGTAGTACATCAATCACGCCTTGAGGGTTACCTTCTACCGTTTGATAGGTGCCGGTAACCGGTACTTCTCGGCCTAATTCTTCATTCATTGCTCGGTCGTATTGACCTGCTGGAATAATCCATGTGAACAGAGCCACGAGCGCAATAAGAATAAATAAAATGGTGTAGGCAGAAGGGAACTTAAAGTTGGCAAAGAAGCCGCCTTTTTCTGCCTTGTTAATCGTTTCGGTCGTCATAGCCATCTCCTTTCACGTCAATGCCCCCAGGCAGATCAGTGTGAATTCGCGAGTCAAAAATAAATAGCTGATCCTAAAAAAGGTAAATCAATAAATGTAATAAAATTCGAATTGATCAGTTAATTTAATAATTAATTAAAACAAACGTTTATATTTTTGATTTTTAAATTAAATCAGATATTAGACTTGAGCTTTTATTTATCTGTTGGGTATTTTAAATCTCATTTTTAACTCTAACCTAGCGACTGTTCACATTTTTATTGTACTAATTTATTGCTCAATAATTACACTGGAAATTATCAGGGTATTAGTGTGATTAAAGTGGTTATCTATGCTGATGGTTTATCTACGATTCTTTTATTTTAGGTTGCCTAGAGTATGTAGCGAATAAATGTGTGGAATTTTATGCAAAATGAAAATTTATAAAACTTATGGATTAATTAAGTAATATTTGATTTATATCAAATAAGGATAAAGGATGGGTGTCTGTAAATTAAATGGTTAACATTAAGTTGCGGGTATGGTGGGGGATTAGAAGAGGAAAAGAGCGATATTTTTGAGGAGAATAAAAAGAGAAGTGGTGTCACTTCTCTTTATCCAGAACGAAAGTCTATTCGATTAGATCATGACATTCGATAGCAGCAGACCAAACGCAATGCTAAATACCATACTTAGTAAGCCTGGGAGCATAAAGCTGTGGTTGAAGATGTACTTACCTATATTCGTGGTACCCGTTCGATCAAAGTCAATTGACGCGATGATAGGACCGTAGTTTGGAATAAAGAAGTAACCATTAACCGCAACGAAGGTTGCAATAATAATTGCTGGCGGAAGCCCTAAAGCAATCGCCACAGGTACAAGAACTGCCGTGGTTGCACCTTGGCTGTTTACCATTACTGATAGAGCAAATAGTGCGAATGCAAATGTCCATGGTGCAACTTCTACTAGACCCGATACCGCTTCTTTGACCATTGCAGCATGGCCACCAATGAAGGTATCGCCTAACCAAGCAATACCGAAAATAGCAACAATCGCACGCATACCGGCGTGGAATACAGAACCTTGGCTAATTGCATTTCCGTCTGGTTTACAGATTAAAATAATAAGAGCTGCAACCGTTAGCATGACGATTTCAATAGTGTGTGCCATACCCATCGGTGAGCCATCAAACTGAGGGCGAAGTGATGGGAATGCCCCCATGACAACAACCGTCAGCGCACCAAATAGGAACATACCAACTGATTTTTTCGCTTGTGGTGTGATGGTAATATTTTCAACCGCTTCCTCTTGTTCCATCTCTTTACGGAATTCAGGATCTTGCATGCGGCGTTGGTATTCAGGATCGTCTTTGAGCTCTTTACCGAGTTTGTTGACAATGACACAAGCACAAGCAAGGCCAAGGAAAGTACTTGGGATAGTGACGGAAAGAACATCAGCTAGCGTGATGCCTTGTGGTTCCAAGAAGGCAACCAAAGCGACAACCGCTGCCGCAATTGGGCTTGCAACAATCGCAAATTGTGATGCGATAACGGCCATACCTAGTGGGCGCGCTGGGCGAATACCACTACGACGGCTCACTTCGGCAATAACTGGAAGAACCGAGTAAGCAACGTGGCCAGTACCTGCCATCATTGTGAAAAAATAGGTTACTAAAGGAGCAATGAAAGTGATGTGGCGAGGGTTTTTACGCAAAATCCCAGAGGCAATCTTGATCATGTAATCCAAACCACCAGAAGCTTGCATTGCGGCTGCGGCTGCCACAACCGCCATTATCATTAACATTACGTTGATTGGTGGGCTGGTTGGTTGAATCCCGAAAATGAAACTGAGTACTGCAAGGCCAACACCGCCCATAACGCCGAGGCCTATCCCCCCGATACGAGCACCGATCAGGATACATCCCAATACGACGAATAGCTCAAGTAAAAACATGAGTGACTCCTAAAATATATAGTTATTAATAATTTTATTAAGCAAGAAAAAAGGCTCTGGAAACAGAGCCTTTCTTTGTTCATTCGTTACTCGTAGCGTTTTGCTTTGTATTGAGGGTGCATCAAGTTTTCAACAGAGAAAATATCATCAAGTTCTTCTTCGGTTAATAAACCGCGTTCTAGAACCACATTGCGAACACTCTTACCTGTTTCAGCACAGATCTTGCCAACAATGTCACCTTCGTGGTGGCCAATGTATGGGTTAAGGTAGGTTACGATTCCGATAGAGTTGAAGACGTGCGCTTCACATACTTCTTTGTTTACAGTAATGCCGTCTACGCACTTGTCGCGTAGGTTCACACATGCGTTTGTTAGAATGTCCAGAGACTCAAACATGCTTTGTGCGATTACCGGTTCCATGACGTTCAGTTGCAGTTGGCCACCTTCTGCCGCGAAAGAAACCGTGTTGTCGTTACCTAGCACTTTAAAGCAAACTTGGTTTACTACTTCAGGAACCACTGGGTTTACTTTAGCCGGCATGATTGAAGAGCCTGCTTGCAGTTCTGGTAGGTTCAGTTCGTTCAAGCCAGTGCGTGGGCCTGAAGAAAGAAGACGTAAGTCGTTACAAATCTTAGACAGTTTAACCGCTAGACGCTTAAGTGCGCCGTGCGTCATGACGTATGCGCCACAGTCAGATGTTGCTTCGATTAAGTCTTCAGCAGCGACACACTCTAGGCCCGTAACTTCTGCTAAGTGCTTCACTGCTAGGCCTTGGTAACCCGGTGCTGCATTCAGACCTGTACCGATAGCCGTAGCGCCTAGGTTTACTTCAAGCAGTAGTTTTGAAGTGTATTCTAGGTTTTTGATTTCTTCATTGATGGTTACAGCCCAAGCGTGGAACTCTTGGCCAACCGTCATTGGAACTGCATCTTGAAGTTGAGTTCGACCCATCTTCAAAATCGTGTTGAATTCTTGGCTCTTAAGCTCGAATGCACCTTTTAGGTATTCAATCGCATCAATCAGTTTACGAACGCTGTTGTAAACAGAGATACGGAAGCCCGTTGGGTAAGCACAGTTTGTAGATTGGCTGCGGTTTACATGGTCGTTCGGGTTGATGAACTCATATTGGCCCTTTTCTTTGCCCATAAGTTCCAGTGCGACGTTAGCAACCACTTCGTTCGCGTTCATGTTTACAGAAGTACCAGCACCACCTTGGAAAACGTCTGATGGGAACTGATCCATGCACTTGCCAGTGTCTAGAATAAGGTCACAAGCTTGAATGATGTATTTAGCTACTTCGCTTGGAATTACACCTAACTCTTTGTTTGCTAAAGCCGCTGCTTTCTTTGTCATCACCATACCGCGAACGAATTCAGGTACATCTGAGATCGTTACTTTTGAAATGTTGAAGTTTTCAACTGCGCGTAGAGTATGGATGCCGTAGTAAGCATCAGCGGGAACATGACGTTGGCCTAAAAGATCTTCTTCGAGACGAGTAGCGTGAGGAGCATCAACTTGTGCTTCTGATAGAGTAGCCATAACAGGATCCTTAGAGAATTATTCTGATTATATAGTTAGTTATTAGCCTATTCTGTGTGCAAATACTCCGTTCGCTAGAATATTGGGCTGATAAATCCGTCCTGACTTATGTGGCACATGATACTGTACCTAGCGCATAAAAATAGTAAGTTGATCACCTTTTTCGCTTTTGTTTAGTCAATACTTTGCAAACTTATTCCCGGTCAATAAACACGTTTATTTACCGGATAAATTTGAGGTTCATAAGGCTTTCAGCGTAAACTGGAAGTAACAAAGGAGGGCGTGTGTTTCCTATCTTACTATTACTCTTTATCTTCGTACCCATCATTGAGATTGGGCTATTTATTCAAGTTGGTGGCTTCTTAGGATTGTGGCCAACTATTGCGTTGGTTTTGATTACTGCATTTGCGGGTGCATCGCTGGTTCGTAGCCAAGGTATACAGACATTAATGTCTGTTCAAGGTCGATTACAGCAAGGTGAAATGCCAGCACAACAGATTCTTGAAGGCGTGATGCTTGCGGTTGCAGGCGTATTGCTGCTGACTCCGGGCTTTATGACGGACGCACTCGGCATGCTGGTATTGCTGCCAGCACCAAGAGCAATAATTGCCAAGAAAATGATGGAAAAAATGGTGGTTACCAATGTGTCTGGTGGTTTCCATGCGGGTGGACAGGCTGGTTTTGGCCAGAGCCCATTTGGACAAGACCCATTCAATCGCGATCCATCTGATCAATCAAAAGAAGGCAACACCTTTGAAGGTGAGTTTGAGAAGAAAGACGACGACAATGATCGTAACCGCTTAAACTAATTAATTTGGTCTCTCTTTATATTAATTTGGTCTCTCTTTATATTAATTTGGTCTCTCTTTATATAGAGGGAAAACAGAAAAGGCTCTTACCTTTATCCTTCGCAAGAAAGAGATAACGGTAAGAGCCTTTTTATTGCGTGTTAGCTATTATTGACAACAGGCAACAGACAACAGACAACAGACAAGTGAGCGTTCGGTTATACCGCGCCTTCAAAGCCCATTTGTCGCCACGCTTCAAATGCAATGATAGCAACCGCGTTAGACAGGTTTAGGCTACGCGCGTCTGGCATCATTGGGATACGAATGCGTTGATCCATTGGCATGCTTTCAATGAACTCAGAGGGCAGGCCGCGTGTTTCTGGGCCAAACATCAACACATCACCTTGTTGGAATTTCGCATCCACGTGGTGACCTGTGGTTTTGGTTGTGCAAGCAAAGATACGGAAGTCACCTTCACGTTCATTCTCTAGATACTCAAGAAAGGCTTCTAGGTTTTTGTGACGTTTAACTCGCGCTAGGTCGTGATAATCCAAACCAGCGCGGCGTACTTTTTTCTCTTCAAAATCAAAACCAAGCGGTTCAATTAAGTGTAAGTTCGCGCCACAATTAGCACATAGGCGGATGATGTTACCCGTATTGGGTGCAATTTCAGGTTCGTATAGAGCGATATCAAACATGTTGGCTCACAAGAATAATCAAAGATAGCCAGAGTATACGGTGGCAAGCTGAGTGAGTACAGTTCACCACCATTCGCTTACGCTTGATTCGTGAGTGCTTGTGCGTAGTTTTCAGCAACCGCATTCCAATTCACCACATTCCACCATGCGTTGATGTAATCAGGGCGACGGTTTTGGTAACTGATGTAGTAGGCGTGTTCCCAAACATCCAGTGCAAGAATTGGTTCCCCGTTGCTGGCGATGGTATCCATCCAAGGGTTATCTTGGTTTGAGGTCGAGATGATCTTTAGTTGTCCCTCTTCTACCACTAACCAAGCAAAGCCTGACCCGAAGGTATTGATCGCCGCTTGAGCGAACTGTTCTTGGAATGTTTCGAAATCTCCGAATGTGTTCTTGATTGCGCCGCCAAGTTCGCCAGCCGGTTCACCACCGCCGTCTTGAGACATACAGTTCCAATACAAAATATGGTTGTAGTAGCCGCCACCATTGTTGCGAACGGCAGGGCTATGCTGCGAGATATTAGCGAAGATCTCGGTCAGTGATTGCTGTTCTAGTTCACTACCAGCGATAGCATTAACAAACTTATCGTAATAGGTTTTGTGGTGCTTGCTGTAATGCACTTCCATCGTTTTAGCATCAATGTAAGGTTCTAGAGCATCGTAAGCGTAGGGTAGAGCAGGAAAAGTGTGCAACATGGTAAATCCTCCGTAATTAGAGGATTTACCATAATGATAATAGAAATCATTATCAACTGCGATCTTTGTGGGGGTATTACACCGGTAAGATAGGTAGAGTGATTTCGAGTTGTAATCCACCTAACTGGCTGCGGCTGGCGGTAATGGTTCCGCTGTGTTGGCGAATTGCACTTTCAGTAATGGTTAACCCAAGTCCTGTACCGCCAGAGTTACGATCACGGGCGGTTGAAACACGATAGAAAGGCCTGAAAATAGAATCTAACTCATCTTCAGGCACGCCATCGCCATTATCGTTCACACAAATTGTGAGTAGATCTTGTTGAACACTGAATTGCACATCGACGCGGTCCTTACCGTAATAGATTGCGTTACGTGTAATATTGTCTAACGCACTCATCAATAGCTTGGGGTTACCTGAGATAGAACGCTCTGGGATCTCCGAAAACGTCAGCTGTTTCCCCATCTGTTCGGCTTCAAACTGTGCGTCTTTTATAATTTCTTCCCATAAGCTCGAGATGGGCTGAACCTCACGAGTAATATGGCTGTTGACCTGCATACGAGATAACGTCAGTAGTTCACTGATCATCTGTTCTAAACGTTGCGCTTCGGTATCGATACGCTCGAGTTCTTGGCTCTCACCTTGTTTACGAATCGCCAATGCATTTGCCATGCGTAGGCGGGTCAGTGGTGAGCGGAGCTCGTGTGAGATATCAGAGAGCAGACGCTGTTGCCCTGAGATCATCTGGTTCACCGCTTCGACCATTTGGTTAAAGCTTTCACCAGCTTGTCTGAATTCTGAGGTGCCTTTTTCTAATTGAGGGTCGACCTCAAATTGTCCTCTCGCTACACGTTTTGCGGCGCGTTCTAGTCTGCGAGCAGGTTGACTCAATGCCCAAGCTAACCAAAGTAATAGCGGGGTACTCGCTAACATGACGGCAAGTAAAAGTTGTAGAGGTCTATCAAATAGGCGTAACAAGAACGGCGGTGGCTGATCCCACTTAACTCCGATATACATCATCAGGTCCTCACCGGCAAGTGCGACTGGTATTGGGCCTGCTACCATGTAATGTCCATACAGCTTTTGTTTTGGCACTTTAGGGTTATCAATTGTCGTCACGAAGTTACGAATGGCTTTTACTTTGTAATCTGAATGCTTTTTAGTTGTTAACACCGAGCCTTCAAGATCGGTTAAGTAGATGCGAGGGCGTGTGTCTTTCCGGCTGCGTGGTGGGCCTTCCAATTGGAAGACAATCTTGCCCAAGTTATTTTCTTTGGCGAATCGCTTTTCGATACTTTTTGCAATACGGCTAAGTTTCGTGAAGTGTTCTTCAGGGACATCACGCGCAACTCTAGGGTCTAAATGGGGAAGCGATAGGACCGATAAAAGCACCAATAACATGGTGAACCAAAAGATAGCAAAGATACGCCCATATAAGCTGGTGATTTTAGGTATGCGCATTAATCTTCCTCTATCAATAAATAGCCACGGCCGCGTAAAGTTTTGATACGAGATTTACCGTCGTGGCGCTCTGGAATCTTCTTACGTAGATTAGAGATATGCATATCAATCGCGCGATCAAAAGCGGCGAGTCTTTTACCCAATACATCTAAGCTCAAGGCTTCTTTGGTGATCACTTGCCCCGGATTCTGGATTAAATGGCTAAGTAAGACGAACTCTGTGGTTGTAAGGTCGATGATTTGACCATTGCAGTAGGCTTCTTGTTTGCCTGGGAAGATCTCGATGTCTTGGTATTGAATGGTGTCACTGGCTGTCTTAGGCGCGGTGTTGGTTTGTGTTCGGCGCAGAATGGCTCGAATACGCGCGAGCAGCTCTCGGTCACTGAATGGTTTTGGTAAATAATCATCAGCTCCAAGTTCAAGGCCAATCACACGATCGATCTCTTCGCCTTTTGCGGTCAGCATCAGCACGGGTGTTTCCCAATTTTCTCTCAGCTTCTTTAGTGTTTCCATACCATTAAGGCGTGGCATCATTACATCCAAAAGAATTAGATCAATCTCCTCATTGATAGCCTCAAGCCCCGTATAGCCATCATTGGCTTCGGAAACTGTAAAGCCCTCAAAGCTCAGAATATCTTTAAGTAAACAGGTTAATTCGGTGTCGTCATCAATCAGAAGAATGTTCGCCATCAGGGAGCCTTAATCGGTTAGTTAGGTTAATAATACTGCTAATTATTCGCCAGCTTTCACTCTTTACGATTCTTTACGCTTTCTAAACGTCACTTTACGAGGGAGGAACTAATCTATATCTAAGCGCTAAAAAACAGACGTAACACATAACTTAATTATACCGAATTGAGGCAAAGATTATGAAAATGACTAAGAAACTTGTACTAGTAGCGGCGGTACTTCCACTTATGTTCGGTGCAACTACTGCGTATGCATACGGTGGCATCGATAAAGGCGACCACAAAGGCATGCACGGTAAATGCGGCGGCTTCGATAAGAAAGTGATGCGCCAACTCGATCTCACTGACGCACAAAAAACAGAATTGAAAGAGATGCGAGAAGCAAATCGTGCAGAGATGAAAGCAAAACGCGTTGGCAACAAAGCCGATAGAGTGGCGCAAATGAAAGCGCACCACGAAAAAGTTCAAGCCTTGGTATTGGCTGACAACTTCGATGAAGCTGCAGCGAACGACTTAGCAAGCGAAATGGTTGGAAAGCAAACTGAGCGTCGCGTGGTAATGCTGAAGAAGCAACACGAAATGATGAGTGTGCTAACGGCTGAGCAAAAAACGCAACTGAAAGAAATCCAACAAGAGCGCATGACTAAGTGTGCTGACAAAATGGAAAAACGCATGAATAAAAACAAGTAATTCATGGCTTGAAAAAGCCGGATTGAATGAAAGTATTGAGAAAGAAGCGGCCAAGTGTCGCTTTTTTGATCCCTAAAAATGAATGTTTTACATCCTAGCTGTCATATTCAATTGATTGTTTGCAGGTTATACTTTGTGCTATCAGTCACTTTATAGCCAAATTATGAAACAAGAATACGCACGTTTAGTTACGCTCGCCGCTTGGGCAGCCACCACCATCGCTACTGTTTTATTGATAGTGAAAGTCGCAGCGTGGTGGGTGACAGGTTCAGTGAGTCTGTTGGCTTCGGTGGTGGATTCGATGCTGGATATCGCCGCTTCTGTCGTCAATCTTATTGTGGTTCGTTACTCTCTACAGCCCGCTGACAAAGAACATACCTTTGGTCATGGTAAAGCAGAATCTCTTGCCGCATTAGCACAAGCGATGTTTATTTCGGGCTCGGCCTGCTTCCTTATTCTTAATGGTATTGAACGCTTTTTTAGGCCACACGAATTGAATTCCCCGGAAATCGGTATCTATGTCAGCTTGTTCGCAATAGTGATGACCTACGGTTTAGTCAGATTTCAAAAGCACGTGGTGAAAAAAACTGGTAGCCAAGCTATTGCAGCCGATTCACTGCACTATCAGTCTGATCTCTACATGAATGCGGCCATTATGTTGGCGCTGGCATTGAGCTGGTTTGGTATTGGGCAAGCGGATTCGGTGTTCGCGATTGGTATCGGTATCTACATTCTTTATAGTGCTTATCAAATGGCGATGGAAGCCATTCAATCTTTACTGGATAGGAAGCTGCCCGATGAAGAACTGGAACAGATAAAAGAAACATCGTTGAGTGTGGAAGGCGTACTCGGTGTGCACCAGCTAAGAACGCGCCGTTCAGGGCCGATTCGATTCATTCAATTGCATTTAGAGCTTGAAGATAATATCCCACTTATTGAAGCGCATCGCATTTCTGACGAAGTAGAGGATAAGCTTATCTCCGTGTTTCCTGATGCTGATGTATTAATTCATCAAGACCCATATTCGGTCGTATTTGGCCCCGAGAAGCAGCAGAAATTTCATTCTTGGTAATAGACCGGAAAAATAGAGAGCAAATGGTAAGTGTGTGGCTTTTGAACTAAAGTGAGTAAAAATTGCTAATTCTTTGGTGATACAAAAACCACCGCATAACAATTAATGTTGATTCTGATGTGAATCAACAAAGTTATTGGTTAAAACTGTAATACTCTTACAGAAGTAGAAATGTTACATAAATTTACGCGATTTAAGTGCTATTCCTATTGAGGAAATGTAACATAAAGCACAAATATAGATTTAAAATCTTGTTGATATACGATCAGCAAGCAAAAGAATTGAATAATAGATTCCCAAAAATCGAGGGTGAGCATGATTAAGAAGATCGGTGTTTTGACCAGTGGTGGTGACGCTCCAGGCATGAACGCAGCAATTCGCGGTGTAGTTCGTACCGCGCTATCAGTTGGCATTGAAGTTTACGGCATTCACGATGGCTACCAAGGCCTTGTTGAAGACCGTATCGAAAAGCTTGACCGTTCAAGCGTATCTGACGTAATCAACCGTGGCGGAACTTTCCTTGGTTCTGCACGTTTCCCTGAATTCAAAGATGTTAAAGTTCGCGAGAAAGGCATCGAGAACCTTAAGAAGCACGGTATCGAAGCACTGGTTGTTATTGGTGGCGATGGCTCTTATATGGGAGCTAAAAAACTGACTGAAATGGGTTACCCATGTATCGGTCTTCCAGGTACTATCGATAATGATATCGCAGGCACTGATTACACTGTTGGCTACCTAACTGCGCTTAACACGGTTATCGATTCAATCGACCGTCTGCGAGACACTTCTTCTTCCCACCAACGTATCTCTATTGTCGAGATTATGGGCCGTCACTGTGGTGACCTTACGCTTATGTCTGCGATCGCGGGTGGTTGTGAGTACATTATTACGCCTGAGACTGGTCTCAATAAAGATCAATTAATTAGCAACATTCAAGATGGCATTGCTAAAGGTAAGAAGCACGCAATCATCGCTCTAACCGAGCTAATGATGGATGCGAACGAGCTAGCGAAGGAGATCGAAACGGCAACAGGTCGTGAGACTCGTGCAACGGTTCTTGGCCATATACAGCGTGGTGGTCGTCCTACTGCATTTGACCGTGTACTGGCTTCTCGTATGGGCAACTACGCTGTTCACCTTCTTCAAGAAGGTCACGGTGGCCGTTGTGTTGGTATCGAGAAAGAAGAACTTGTTCACCATGACATCATCGATTGTATCGAGAATATGCAGAACCCCGACCGTTCTGAGCTGTTCCGCGTAGCCGAAGAGTTGTTCTAAGTACGCTTAGCGTTAACTTAAAGATTTTAAAAACCGCTGATTTATTAGCGGTTTTTTTGTGCCTGTCATTTGAGTTTGAAGCTTGAACCCCAAACGATAGGCAATAAAAAAGGCCAACCTAAGTTGACCTTGCATTTAATCTAAACGGTGAAGTTTAAATTAAGCTTTTGCTTCCGCTGCTGCTTTAGCGATAGCTGCGAAGCTTTTCGCGTCTAGAGCTGCGCCGCCAACTAGAGCACCATCGATGTCTGGTTGCGCGAAGTAAGCTGCTGCGTTGTCTGGTTTAACAGAACCACCGTATTGGATTACAACTTTCTTAGCAACGTCTTCAGATTTCTCTGCGATGTGTGCACGGATTTGAGCGTGGATGCGTTGTGCATCTTCAGCTGTAGCTGCTTTACCAGTACCGATAGCCCAGATTGGTTCGTAAGCGATGATAGCGCCTTCAAGAGCTTCAACACCTTGAGTGTTGATAACAGCGTCAAGTTGACGAGCACATACAGCAACCGTTTCGCCTGCTTCGTTTTGTGCTTCAGATTCACCGATACAAAGAACTGGAGTTAGGCCGTTCTCTTTTAGGAATGCGAATTTCTTAGCTACAAATTCGTCTGATTCGTTGTGGTATTCACGGCGCTCAGAGTGACCGATGATGATGTGAGATGCGCCGAACTCTTTAAGCATCGCTGGAGACATGTCGCCAGTGAATGCACCGCTGTTGTTTAGGTCAGAGTTTTGAGCACCTAGGATGATCGCGCTGCCCGCTTCAGTAAGCGTACGCTCTGCTAGATCAACGAAAAGTGCTGGTGGAGCAACTGCTACGTCTACGCCTGTTACGCCTTCAAGTTCAGCGTTAAGACCGTTTAGTAGATCAACAACCATTTCTTTGCTGCCGTTTAGTTTCCAGTTACCCATAACTACAGGATGACGCATAGGAATATCTCCAAAGTATTTAAATAAATCGAATGTAAAAAAGTAAACTTTATTACGAAATAATATAACAGATTAATATCAACAGATCATGACTGTGGTCATGACTTTCTTGGATCTTACTCAATGGTAAGAGTAGATTTTGAGCATATATCAGTGATCCGGCAGACAGAATAATAGCTAACTTCTCGGATTTTTCACCGTTAGTTGCTATTAAGAGACAAACGATTGCGTTAACAATAGGAAGTAATAATGCCGAATCTAGTTTTAGAGTACTCAAATTCAGTGGACGAGCGAGTGAATATCCAAGGTTTACTAGAAGATCTTCATCAAGTTGCATTAAACTGTGGCTTGTTTGATGTGCCTTCTGTGAAGTCGCGTTCACTGCGTTGTCATAACTGGCTAGTCGGTGACGAAGAGGACAGTGTGGATTTTATTCACATCAGCTTCGAGTTACTTTCAGGACGTACCGAAGGACAGAAAAGAGAGTTGTCACGTTTGCTAATGCAAGCCCTACAAGAACAGGCAAGCCATATCCGTAGCCTTACGGTGAACATTAGAGATATGGATAAAGATTGCTTTCAGAAAGTGATTAACTAACTATTTGCTGCTAACTTTTTGGTAGCGTATTAATTTTTGAGTATTTTAAGATGTCGATGAAAGATTTACTGCTCTCTTTCAAGGGGAGAATTGGTCGTAAGACTTATTGGATGTGGAATATTTTCTATTATGTGGCGATTACTGGTTTTGCTTCCGGTATCTCGGTTTTGTTCCCCGCATACACTTATATCCTGCTGCCAATCTTCTTACTGCTGCTGGTTATTCCAGATCTTGCGGTAACGGCTAAGCGTTGGCATGACCGTAATAAGTCGAACTATTGGCTATTGTTAATTGTGCCTCTCGTTCTGGGACGTTTAGCCTCGCCAATGGCAGCAACCACGACAGAGTCGGTATCGCCAATTCATATGGTGGCTACCGCTGCAGCATTAGTGTGTGGGTTATGGATTTTGATTGAATGTGGATTGCTTAAGGGAACTGAAGGTCGTAATGATTACGGTGAAGATCCAGTATAATAATTGAATGAATATAAGAAGGGAGCATTATGCTCCCTTTTTTTTGTTTTTGGTCTCTAATATTTTGTTACTGATGCTTGGGCGCTGGAGTAACGATTTTTAATACATTTTTGGCTCTGTGTTCGGCCTAAAAGGAACCACATTTTCAGATTTAGGCTCTTCAAAACCACAGCGGCCTTGAAGCGCATCTTGAAATTTACAGACCTGACAGCGTAGCTCTTGCATCAGTACAACATTGGTATGGTGAGGGTTTTTGCAGCGGCTAACGACTAAATCGATGTGACTTTGCTGAGCTCGAAGCCTGTTTTGCATCACTTGAGAGGCAGAACAGATCATTTGCTCACACATCTCGTGTTTGAATTGATTGAATGCTTTAGGATCGCTTTTCGCGAGTTGGACCAGTTCATCAAAGGGTGGCAGTTCTTGGTCGGGCTGTGGATGTGCCATCATTCCTTCCTTAGCATTAAGTATGTTTCATATGCTTTAAGCTTAAGAAAGAATTCTGTACAAATTTTGTTCTATTGTGGTTTTCTCAATATTGAGACGAGACCAGTGATTTGGCGCGAAGCTTAAGCACTGAGCATTACGATGAAGGTGTGGGTGTTAGGGTGTAAGTGCAACGTCGCTCGCCAGCAATAATGTGTTCAGTACGGCTTACATGGCACTCGTCTTTGAGCAGTTCGGTGAAAACATTGAGTTCTGACTGGCATAAGCTAGGGCAACGAGTCGCAGCCTTACATATAGGGCAGTGGTTCTCTATCAAGATGTAATGATCGTCATGCTCTTGAAGCTCTGCCATGTAACCTTCTTCTTCACGAAGTTGAGTGAGCTTTTCAAGTTTACTGATCAGGTTATCACAGCCAGATATAGCGGTTTGATACTGCTTTAAAGTGTGTTGTTCACGCTCGGCAGCAACCTTAGCTAGCCCCTCTTGGCCAAATAGGTTCTCTACGGCATCAATCACTTGAATCGTCAGCTCACCGTGTCGGTCTGAGAATTGGCTATGGCCTTGTTGAGTCAGTGACCAATGGCGGGTAGGACGTCCCACTTTTACTTTAACGTCATGAAACGCAAGAATACCGTCATCTTCCAGGCTTTGCAGATGTTGCCTTGCCCCCATTGTCGTCATGTCAAATTCTTCTGACAGTTGCTTCGCGGTTACCGCTCCTTGGCGCTTAATGGTTTGTAAGATTTTGTCGCTTGTTTTCATATTATCCCTACCTCATGAACCTTACTATTATGAGGCAAGGTGTTTATAAAGCAAACCATTTACTATATTGGCCGCCGTTCACGCTATTGCTAGCATATGGTGTGTTTGTCACTGGCCAATAAAACAAAAGGCTGATACGTGGTATCAGCCTTTGTTGTTCTGTTTACCTTAGGTTTACAGGATGTGATCGATTACTTCAGGGTCTTTACGTTCTAAGTAGTGAATTGATTTGATGCGACGAATCGTACGGCAGCGACCACGTATAAGTAGTGTTTCTGTGGTTGCGATATTACCCGTACGAGTAATGCCTTCTAGCAAATCACCTTTGGTGATGCCGGTTGCTGAGAATACTACGTTGTCGCTGCGCGCCATGTCTTCCATCTTCAACACTATACCCGCTGTTACGCCCATTTCTGCGCAACGTTCTAGCTCAAGCTCACCGTGCTTACGGTTTTCTGCGGTATCGCCTTTCACCTCGTGACGAGGGAGAAGACGACCGTGCATGTCACCATCTAGTGCGCGAATAACCGCCGCAGAAACGACACCTTCAGGTGCGCCACCGATGCAGTACATGACGTCTACTTCGCTGTCTGGCATACAAGTGAGGATAGAAGCAGCAACATCACCGTCTGGCACTGCGAATACGCGAACGCCCATTGCTTGCATGTCGGCGATGACTTGATCGTGACGTGGCTTAGCCAGTGTCGTTACAACTAATGTATCCAGCGTTTTACCCAGCGCTTTCGCTACGTTTTCTAGGTTTTCTTTTAGTGGTCGTGCTAGGTCAATCACGCCTTTAGCGCCAGGGCCTACAACTAACTTTTCCATGTACATATCAGGCGCTTTAAGAAAGCTGCCTTTTTCGCCTGCCGCCAATACAGCCAATGCGTTTGATTGGCCCATTGCTGTCATGCGTGTTCCTTCAATTGGGTCAACGGCAATGTCGACAGCATCACCGCCCACACCTACTTGCTCCCCGATGTAGAGCATAGGTGCATCATCAATTTCACCTTCACCAATAACAATCTCACCGCTGATTTCGGTTTTGTTTAGTAGACTACGCATTACTTCTACAGCAGCGCCATCAGCAGCGTTTTTATCGCCACGGCCAAGCCATTTGTAACCAGCTAGTGCTGCACCTTCAGTGACACGAGAGAATGACATTGCTAAATCGCGTTTCATGCGAACTCCAAAACTTTTAAAGGGGGAGGGAAGATAAATTTTGCGGCGGATTTTACCATATCCAAAAGGAAACGTTTGCCTTTTTGTTTTTGGGGATTGCTCTCGATCAATTTGCAGTAGAAAACAATAAATCTTTATCAAAATAATCAGCCTGTGGATGTGGAGATAATCATTCGCGTCAATATTCGGTAAAAAGCGCTGTTTTTTTCATCGAATGGTGCAAATTATCGAATATATTGAGTGTTTATCCTTGCTCTGCTGAGTAGAATGGGGAAATAAGTGGAGTGAACCTTCACCATTAAATGGATAACTAAAGGTAGGCCAGAATGTCTTTTGAAGTACTAGAGCAGCTAGAAGCAAAAATTCAAACAGCAGTAGATACAATTGCACTTCTTCAAATGGAAGTGGAAGAGCTTAAAGAAGAGAAACAAGCACTAGCGACAGAAGCTGGTGAGCTAAAAGCAAGCCGTCACGAGCTAGAGCAAAAAACTCAGCAAATGCAGGAAGAGCATTCAGCATGGCAAGATCGCATCCGTAACCTTCTAGGTAAAATGGATGACGTTGAGTAATTGACTCTTCAGATTAAAAAAACGCCCGCTACTGAGTAGTGGGCGTTTTCGTTCGTTGTTCTAATTGGCTGGAGCTTTGTTCGAGTACTTAATCTGATTCTTCTTCGACATCAAGGTCGAGTTCAACATCTAACGGCTCAGCAGAGAGAATGATGCCTGTGTTATCCGCGTAAAGGTAATCTTCAGGTAAAAAAGTCACGCTGCCAAAATTGACTGGAACATCAACCTCACCAATACTCTCTTGGCTAGCTCCGACAGGAATGGACGCTAAGGCCTGAATGCCGAGATTCATATCTTCTAGTTCATCGACTTCACGTACACAGCCATAAACCACAATCCCTTCCCACTCATTGTCTTCGGCAAGCAGGGCTATTTCAGCATCGATCAGCGCTTTTCGTAATGAGCCACCACCATCGATTAGCAGCACTCGACCTAACCCATCTTGTTCCAATACAGAGCGAATCAAAGCGTTGTCTTCAAAACACTTTAATGTTGTGACCTGTCCTGCGAAGGATGCTCGTCCACCGAAGTTGCTGAACATTGGCTCCACGACATCAACTTGATCTATGTAGATGTCGCACAGTGCTGAAGTGTTGTATTCCATTCGTTTACCTTTTGAACAATGAACTTACTTTGAGTATATCGGTGCCTGATCCCTTTGCAATGATTAGTCTCAATTAACTCAATAGAGTTTGAGCTACGACAACCCCTGCAAACAATAAGTTAGTGACCAGGGAGCATTTCACAATAACGGGCATCATTGGTGCAATCTGAGCCGGTTTATCGGTTTTCCATACGGCTTTACCATGCTTGTAAACAACAATGATACTGAACAAGAATGGCAGGCTAATCCAAACGGGTTTCTCCTGAATCAGTAGGTATAGCGCGAAAGATGCAAGGGCGAAACCAAGTAACAAGAAATGGTAGTGCTTGGCTTTGCGCTGCCCTAAGCGAACGGCCATAGTGCGCTTACCACATTCGCTATCGTTTTCGATATCACGCATGTTGTTGATATTGAGAACTGCCACTGCCATTAACCCACAACCTAAAGCGGGAAGAAATAGGCTAGGCTCAACGTGGCCAGTATGCAAGAAGTACGTTCCAGACACGCCTAGCAATCCAAAAAAGATAAACACTGATAAGTCGCCAAGGCCGATATAACCATAGGGCTTGTTACCAACTGTGTATGCAATAGCAGCCGCAATCGCCAGAACACCAAGAGCGATGAACGACAAGATACTCTCAATCGAGCTTAGTGCATAAAAAATAAGAACCAACCCAGCTATTACCGTAAATACGATGTTGAGGATGATAGCTTGCTTCATGGTCTTCGCGTTGACTGTACCAGACTGCATCGCGCGTATTGGGCCTAAACGCTTCTCGTTGTCGGTGCCTTTGACGGCATCGCCATAGTCGTTGGCTAGGTTCGATAGAATCTGTAATAGAGTGGCGGTTAAAAAAGCCAGCAGCGCTATCGATAAAGAAAAATGATTGCTAGCGAACGCCAAACTACTTCCTGTAAGAATGGAGACGAGTGCGAGGGGCAGAGTTTTTGGTCGCGCGGCATCAAGCCAGATCAGTAAAGATTGTTTCATCGTAAGTCTATTTTCATTGTAAGTGCACTTTTGTCGTTAGTACGCTAGTGGTAGGTATATCGTGTCATACTGTAATTCGAGTATACGCCCATTTTTTAGGTAATAAAAAGCCCACTCTATAGTGGGCCTTGAATTCGTCTATTAGCTGCTATTTCTTTGAGATAGAGCAATAAGTTGGAGTTTAATGTGCTACAGAATGAAGCGGCTTAGATCTTCGTCTTCCACGAACTCACCTAACTTTGATGTTACGTAAGCTTCGTCAATCACTAGCTTGCTGCCGGCTCTGTCCGTTGCGTCGAATGAAATCTCATCCATTAAGCGCTCCATTACTGTGTGTAGACGACGTGCTCCGATGTTTTCAGTGGTTTCGTTCACACGCCATGCTGCGTCTGCAATTTGGTTGATGCCATCTTCAGTGAATTCAATGCTGACGTCTTCTGTTTTCATTAGAGCAATGTATTGCTCTGTTAGAGACGCTTTTGGCTCAGTCAGGATACGTTTAAAGTCGTTCGCTGATAGTGCTTCCAGCTCTACGCGGATTGGCAAACGACCTTGCAGTTCAGGAATTAAATCTGATGGCTTCGATACTTGAAATGCACCAGACGTGATAAACAGGATGTGATCAGTTTTAACCATACCGTGCTTGGTTGAAACTGTGCTGCCTTCGATAAGAGGCAGTAGATCACGTTGAACACCTTCACGAGATACATCTGGGCCTGAACTGTCGCCACGCTTACAAATTTTGTCGATCTCATCGATGAATACGATACCGTTGTTTTCAGCGTTGAAGATCGCATTCTCTTTTAGCTCTTCTTGGTTCACAAGCTTAGCGGCTTCTTCTTCAGTTAGTGCTTTGAATGCATCCTTGATTTTAATCTTGCGCTTTTTCTTGGTGTCGCCAGCTAGGTTTTGGAACATACCTTGTAACTGGTTTGTCATCTCTTCCATGCCAGGAGGAGCCATGATTTCAACACCCATCTGTGGTGCTGCGACATCAATTTCAATCTCTTTGTCATCCATCTTACCTTCGCGCAGTTTTTTGCGGAAAATCTGGCGAGTATTCGAAGACGTTGTGTCTTCAGTTGATTGCTCGTTCTGGCCCCAAGCATCACGAGCAGGCGGCAGAAGGGCATCAAGAATACGTTCTTCGGCTTGCTCTTCAGCGCGGTATTGCACTTTTTCCATCGCTTGTTGATGTGTCATCTTGATCGCAACATCGGTTAGATCGCGGATGATGGTTTCAACTTCTTTACCAACATAACCCACTTCGGTGAATTTGGTTGCTTCCACTTTGATGAAAGGCGCGTTCGCGAGTTTTGCTAGACGACGAGCTATTTCAGTTTTACCCACACCCGTTGGGCCAATCATCAGGATGTTTTTTGGCGAAACTTCAACACGCAGGCTTTCTTCAAGCTGCATACGGCGCCAGCGGTTACGCAATGCAATGGCTACTGAACGCTTAGCGTTATCTTGGCCAATAATGTGGCGATTGAGTTCATGAACAATTTCGCGAGGAGTCATCTCAGACATGGTTTTTCCTTAATTCTTTAATCACTGTTGAATACAACATTATGGATAGAGGAGGTCGTTATTCTGGTTTTGGCAGTTCAACGGTGCTATCTAGCTCTTCAACAGTGTGTTGATGGTTGGTGAAGACACAGATATCGCCAGCAATGCTCAGCGACTTTTCTGCGATTTCACGTGCATCTAAATCAGTATTTTCTAGTAGGGCAGTTGCCGCTGCTTGAGCGAAGTTACCACCTGAGCCAATCGCAATCAGGTCATTCTCAGGTTGAACGACGTCACCATTACCAGTGATGATCAGTGAAGCGGTTTCATCCGCTACGGCAAGCAGTGCTTCTAATTTACGTAGAGCACGGTCGCTACGCCAATCCTTTGCCAGCTCAACGGCCGCTTTGGTTAGGTGACCTTGGTGCATTTGCAGTTTGCTTTCAAATTTTTCGAATAGCGTGAAAGCGTCAGCCGTACCGCCAGCGAAACCTGCCAGTACTTTGTTGTTGTATAGGCGACGTACTTTGCGGGCATTGCCCTTCATTACTGTATTGCCTAGAGATACTTGTCCATCACCCGCGATGACGACTTTATTATTACGACGTACAGATACTATGGTAGTCACGAGTAGGGCCTCTTTATATTCTTATCCTTGGGTATAAAAAGTATATGAGGATGACACTCGGATAATTCAAGGAACCATGAGTGATGTCGAGCAACTTATCAGTGGAAGTTGTAAGGAAATTTGATTCAAGGGACTAAATAAAAGAAAACCTCCACAATGGGAGGCTTTCGATGTTTGTCTTTGCTGTCACTCTAGTTATTACACAACTGCGCTATCGCTTATCACTACTCGGTGTCTTTCCAAATAGCACAAGGTTCTATTTTTGCGCGTTGTAGTTTGTGGCGATCTCGTTCGGCATCACGCTTAAATTTGTAAGGTCCTAGAACCACACGGTACCAGCTACTGCCATCTTTCTTGCGGATCTCACTCGAGATACCTTGGAAGGCAATGTCCAACTTACGTGTTTCTGCCTGTGCTGAGGTTTTGTAAGCGCCACATTGCATGATGTAAGGGATCTTCGAGATCTGTTGCTCTTTGGCTTTAATTTCAATCTCGCGACTTGGCAGCGTTTCGACGTAGTCCCATTTCTCTGTTGGAGGAGGCGGAATTACTTTTGCTGGCTTAGGTTTTGACTTGTTCACCACAGGAGCTGGCGCTGGTGGCTCAGGATCATTACTTAATAAGTAAAGACCGTAACCAAAACCACCAGCAAGGAGGATCGCCAAAAGACCACTGCGCCAAGGTTTACGGCGAGGGGCTTGTTTGTTGGTCGTTTTTTTTGTGCCACGACCGCGCTTTACATAATCTCTATTAGCCACAAGACAATTCAATAGTTGATAGTTCTGCTCTCATGGTAATCCAGATTGCGTGAGGATAATAGTGCAGAAATTGAAGCGGCACATCAAAATGTGCCGCAGGTTTGTTTGGGTATTTACCTTGCCTAAATTCGAGGTGGCGCTGTACTGCCACGAACCACGAGTTTAGCTTCAAGTAGGCGTGAACCTGTTTGAACATCGTTACCTTTAAGTAGGTCGAGCATCATCAGCATCGCTTGGCGTCCGATTTCGTAACGAGGCTGAGAAATGGTCGTTAGTGGTGGATCGCAGTATTGAGCGAATTGGATGTCATCAAAACCAACAATGGAGAGATCTTGAGGAACACGTAAACCTAATTTTTTTGCTTCTTGAATAGCGCCAATTGCCATTGAATCGTTATGACAGAAAATTGCGGTTGGTTGTTCCGGTAGTGCTAATAATTGACGAACGGCTTTTGTTCCAGCTTCAAAGGTAAAATCACCAACAGTACTGTAAGCTGGGTTCATTGATACACCAGCCCGGCGCAATGCCTGTTGGTAGCCTTGCTGGCGGAATTTACATAGAGTGGCGGAGGTTGGGCCGGATATTTGTGCGATGCGCTTATGACCTAACTGAGCTAGGTAGTTGACGGCTTCAAATGCAGACGTCAAGTTATCGATGTGTACCGTTGGCAACTCAAGTTCAGGTGCAAACTCACATGCCATAACCATAGGTGGTAAGTTCTTCTGTTCAGATTTACTGACATCAAATGGGTGGTCGGTGCCAAGCAGTAGCATGCCATCAGCCTGTTTGGTGAACACCAAGTTTACGAATGATGATTCACGTTTCTTCTGTTGACCACTGTCGCCAAGCAGAACTAGGTAATCATTTTCTACAGCTGCATCTTCGATACCACGAATGATTTCGGCGAAATAAGGGTCACAGATATCAGGAACGATAGTAATGATGGTTTTTGATTCGTTGCGACGTAAGTTTCGAGCTAATGTGTTGGGTGAGTATCCAGCTTCAAGTACTGCTGCCTCTACTCGTTTGCGAGTAGAAACTGAGACTTTCTCTGGGGTCATCAATGCACGTGATACCGTTGCGGTTGAGACGCCTGCTAGCTGGGCAACATCCTTCATTGTCGCCATAAATTAAACCCTCTTTAAGTTCCTTTATTGCCTAAGTATCTAAGGCGTGAATAATTAATACAATCAAATAGACATAATGAAAGTGTTGCTAACACTTTTTTTATTGCAATATTCTATTTGTTTCATCCGTGTAAAGTTACGGCTAGATTAACAAAAATCACATGACTAGTGTGATGTTGCTCACGAGAAATATGAAATATTTGTGAACAAACTTATCATTAGTTTTAACCCAGGTGGGTTTAGCTTAAATCTTGCGGCTCAATATCGAGTGACCAACGAACTTTTTTCGCAGCGGGTAACATATTAATTGCCGGCTTCGTACTCATTAATAGCTTCTGCATCAATGAGCGAGTTTGGGTTTGCAAGATCAGTTGCCAGCGAGATTTGCCTGCACGTTTGGCTAATGGTGCAGGCGTTGGTCCTAACACCATGCAATATTGGTCAAACAATGGATGTGACTCCAGTGTATGACGAACTTGACGTAAGAAATCTTCCACTAAGCGCGTGTCGTTCGCTTCTGCTCTAAACAGAGTCATAAAGGTGTAAGGCGGCAACATCGCCTGTTTACGTTCGGCTAAGGCCGTCTGAGCGAAGTGGTTATAGTCTTTGTGCAGCAATGCTTGTAACAGACCATGTTCTGGATGGTGCGTTTGTAAGATCACTTCGCCGGGTTTACTGGCACGACCTGCGCGCCCGGCGACTTGGATAAAGAGCTGAGCAAGGCGTTCAGGCGCTCGGAAGTCACTGCTATATAAAGAGCCATCCACATCCAATAACGCCACAAGTGTCACGTCAGGGAAGTGGTGACCTTTAGCCAGCATCTGGGTACCAATAAGAATTTGGTATTCACCCTTACGAATCGACTCTAATGCGCTTTCTAAGCTACCCTTACGACGGGTGCTGTCGCGGTCAATACGAATGGTTTTATATTCTGGAAAGAGTTGACCAAGTTGTGCTTCGAGCTGTTCGGTACCGACACCCACTGTCACTAAATTCGCTGAACCGCAGCCTTGGCAATGGTGAACGATATGGTGTTGTGAACCACAGTGGTGGCAACGCATTTCATTGCTGTATTGGTGATATGTGTAGTAAGCATCACAGCGCTTACACTCGGCAGTCCAACCACAGTCGTGACACATCAATGCCGGAGAGAACCCGCGTCGGTTGAGGAACAACATCACTTGGTTGCCCGCTTTCAGGTGTCTTTGCATCTCAGCAATTAACGACGCAGACAAACCGCTTTCCAGATATTCGCCTTTCACATCCAACACTTTATTAGTGGTCGGCAATGCGACACCTGCACGTGAGGTAAGGGTAAGGTAGCTGTATTTGCCTATCTGAGCGTTGTGCAGTGTTTCAAAAGCCGGAGTTGCTGACCCAAGAACGACCGGAACCTGCGCTTTATGAGCGCGCATAATGGCGACATCACGTGCGTGGTAGCGCAGGCTGTCTTGCTGTTTATAGGAGGCGTCATGTTCTTCATCGACAATGATAATGCCTAAATCAGCGAAAGGCGTGAATAGAGCCGAGCGCGTACCTATCACGATGCCTGCAATATTGTCGCGTGCCGAGAGCCACGCATTCAGTCGCTCTGAATCGTTTAAGCCAGAGTGGATAACCTCAACAGGCACATTAAAGCGTCGCTTAAAGCGGTTAATGGTTTGAGGGGTGAGGCCAATTTCAGGCACCAAAACTAGTGCCTGTTTACCCTGGTCAAGAATCGGCTTGATCATATTCAGATAGACTTCTGTCTTACCTGAGCCGGTAACGCCCTCTAATAGAAAGCAGCCAAAGTTGGTCTGGCTATTGACTGTTGCGATTGCGATGGCTTGCTCTGCATTGAGTTTAGGCTTGTCTTGTTCGTTTTCGAGTTCAACTGGCCATGGTTTGCGCTGCGGTTTTTTCTCTACCGATTCAATCCAACCTTTCTCTTCCAGTGTCTTAAGTACTGCGCTACCCACTTCCTCATCAATGAATTCTTGATGAGGAACCGCGCCATTTTCAAGCATATGCATCACTTTGGCTTGTTTGACGGCGCGACCAAAGCCTTGCATCAGTTGATCTTTGCCTGACGATGTTAACTGCCATTCGATAAGCGTTGCGAAGTCGGCGGCTTTGCCTTTTCTTAGAGCGCTCGGAAGGGCGTTAGCAAAGGTTTCGCCAAGCGGGTATTGATAGAATTGACTACACCATATCAAGAGTGAATAGACAGATTCCGGCCAAACAGGCTGATTGTCTAATAAGGCTTTAATTGGTTTGAGCTTGTCTAGTTCGAATTCAGATTCGTTAACCAGAGCTGTGACAATACCGGTTAAGGTTTGGCGTCCAAAAGGCACAGAAACTCGCCCACCAATAATCGGAAAGAGGTGGTTAGGAATCTTGTAATCGAACTGCTTGTCGAGTGGAACAGGCAGGGCCACACGGGCAATCATTGGACGCATAAAGTGACGGCTTTACTGAGTTGAGGAGAGCGAACAGTCTAAATGATAAGGCGGTTAAATTCGAGGAGCAGTTTAGGTGAAAGAGGTGAGTTAACGAATGAAGGTCACTAGAGCTCATGAATTTCAACCAACATGCCAGTTAACAAAAGAAATAAAGACACTATTGGCGAAAAATGTATCAAATCGGTTGATCCTGTCTTATAGATTCATTACTATACTGCGCCTTAAAGGTATGGCTTCGTCACTTTTTTGTACGGATGCGGTGTCTTTATTTCTTTTTTAAACTACGTGTGGTGTGCGGCTTAGAATCGTATAGCGACACGGCCTACTTGAGGTTATCCCATGAAAGCTGGAATCCACCCAGAATACAAAGCAGTAACAGCAACTTGTTCTTGCGGCAACACATTCGAATTCAACTCTACTCTAGGTAAAGATGGCATTCACCTAGATGTATGTGACAAATGTCACCCATTCTACACAGGTAAGCAACGTATCGTAGATACAGGCGGCCGTGTAGATCGCTTTAACAAGCGTTTCGGTGCTCTTTCTAGCAAGAAGTAATTCTCGCTATTTAGACATGAAAAAGGACACTTAGGTGTCCTTTTTTGTTGCCTATAATTTGAGTCAATGATGGATACTGCTCTGCTTTTTAGCTATTTAATAGGTAGGCAATTAATATAAATGATAGGTAGTTGATCCGAATTTCTCCACAATGGTCGTTCCGCTACTTCTATTTAGAAATTCGCTTGAAAGTTCAACAGACAATAGTAATTTCAACTGCTCACTGGTCTTATTAGTAGTTAAATCTCGTTTTTTAATGAGACAGAGGCTTTAACTACCTAGGAACTTTGAAGTACATCCATTAACATGAACAAGACCCCCAAATAATAATAACCTAGGAACCTACACCTATGTCTGAAGACAGCCGACAAGACCAATCCTCTCAAGAGTTATCGCCTCAAGAACAATTTCGTCAGCAAGCTCTTGATTATCATGAGTTCCCAATTCCAGGCAAAATTGCCGTAGAACTGACAAAGCCTGCAGATTCTGCAGAAGATCTAGCACTTGCATACAGCCCTGGCGTGGCTGAACCTGTTCGCGAAATCGCACAAAACGTAGATAACGTTTATAAATACACGGGTAAAGGCAACATGGTTGCAGTTATCTCTAACGGTACGGCGATTCTTGGTCTTGGAAATCTTGGCCCTATTGCTTCTAAGCCGGTAATGGAAGGTAAAGCGTTACTGTTTAAGCGCTTTGCAGGTTTAGATTCTATTGATATTGAAGTAAAACACCGCACAATCGATGAGTTTGTAGATACCGTTGCCAATATCGCAGATACATTCGGTGGTATTAACCTAGAAGACATCAAAGCACCAGATTGTTTTGAGATTGAACGTCGCCTGATTGAACGTTGTGATGTACCAGTATTCCACGATGACCAACACGGTACTGCGATTGTAACAGCAGCTGGTATGCTGAACGCAATTGAACTTCAAGGTAAGAAGCTAGAAGAATGTAAGATCGTTTGTTTAGGTGCAGGCGCAGCAGCGGTTGCTTGTATGGAACTGCTGATTAAGTGTGGCGCCCAGCGTGAGAAGATCTACATGCTGGACCGTAAAGGGGTAATCCACACTCGTCGTGATGACCTTAATGAGTACAAAGAATTATTCGCAAACAACACTGACAAACGTACTCTTGAAGATGTTATCGAAGATGCGGATCTATTCTTGGGTGTGTCTGGCCCTAACTTGCTACCAGCTGAAGCACTAACACTAATGGCTGATAAGCCGATTGTGTTTGCATGTTCAAATCCTGATCCAGAAATCAAACCAGATCTTGCTCATGAAGTTCGAAAAGACCTTATTATGGGTACGGGCCGTAGTGATTACCCGAACCAAGTTAACAACGTACTTTGTTTCCCATTCATTTTCCGTGGTGCGCTAGATGTGCGTGCGAGCGAAATTAATGATGAGATGAAACTGGCGGCGGTTCATGCTATTCGTGAACTGGCGAAAGAAGAAGTGCCAGCAGAAGTATTAGCGGCAGCAGGTGAGACGGCGCTGGAGTTTGGTAAGGGCTATATCATTCCTAAGCCAATGGACCCGCGTCTGCTTCCTCGAGTAGCAAAAGCGGTAGCGGAAGCGGCCGTTGAATCTGGCGTTGCGCGTATTGATATGCCAGCTAACTATATGGCGTAATAGCCCGCTGTGGTGGATTCTCTGTAGCGGTTTCGCTATGGGCAAGAATAATAAAAACCGACTCATCAGGAGTCGGTTTTTTTATATCTATCACTCACAGCCCACTCGCAAGCAGTATAGTGAGTGATGTTATGAATAGGGGCCGCTATAACGAATCAGTATTAAAGGCGGTACTGAGTTGTTTTTATTATTCGTCAAACGCTTCGAATTCGATCCCCATCTCTGTCATCAGTCTTTTTACTTCAGTAGGGATATCGTCTGGACGGTCTTTACGGAGATCTTCATCCGTTGGTAGTGGTTGGCCTGTGTACGCATGTAGAAAGGCTTCGCACAGTAGCTCACTGTTTGTTGCATGGCGCAGGTTATTAATCTGGCGGCGAGTACGCTCGTCAGTGAGAACCTTTAACACTTTTAGAGGGATAGAAACTGTAATTTTCTTTACTTGTTCGCTTTTCTTTCCATGCTCAGCATATGGGCTTATGTATTCACCATTCCAGTCGGCCATTGCGTACCTTCATCACTTTAGTTGTTAGAATAAATTAATAGTGGTGATTTTAGCGGGATTTACTGCCATAAGCAAAGACATACGGACGTCTAGAAGTGTTGACGTCTCACGTTTATGAAAGTAAAGTGAATTACATATATCTAACACAGCCGAAAAATGCCGACAAGCAGCTGTGATTCTCAGACGCAAAACTTGTAAGGAAGCACCTATGAGCAGCCGGAAGCCAGCAACAATTGCAGTACGTACTGGTATCGAGTCAGACACGCAACACCATGCCGTTGTCCCACCTATTTACCTTTCGACTAATTATGGTTTTCCCGCTTTTGGTGAAGTGCCAAAGTACGATTACACTCGTTCTGGTAACCCCAATCGAGGTTTATTAGAGACGGCACTGTTTGAGCTTGAATCGGGCAAAGGTGCGGTAGTCACTAACTGTGGTACCTCGGCGCTAAACTTATGGGTTTCTGCTTTCTTAGGCGGCGATGATCTTATTATCGCACCACACGACTGCTACGGCGGTACTTACCGTCTGTTTAACACTCGCTCACTGAAAGGTGACTTCAAGGTTCTGTTTGTTGATCAATCGGATCAATCGGCACTGGATGCGGCGATCGCGCTTAAGCCAAAGTTGATCTTAATCGAAACACCATCTAATCCATTGGTTCGCGTGGTTGATATTGCAGAAACTTGCCGCAAAGCGAAAGAGGTTGGTGCTCTGGTTGCTGTCGACAACACGTTTTTGACACCTGTGTTCCAAAAGCCTTTAGAGCTGGGTGCTGATTTTGTTATTCACTCAACCACTAAGTACATCAATGGACACTCAGATGTTATTGGTGGCGTTGTGGTCACTAAGACAGAAGAGCATGCTGAAGAGCTAGCATGGTGGGGCAACTGTATTGGTGCGACCGGCACACCATTTGATAGCTACATGACTTTACGTGGTATTCGTACGCTAGGTGCTCGTATGCGAGTTCACGAAGAAAGCTCACGTGAGATTCTAGCGTCTCTACAGCAACAAGATCTCGTCGGCAATATTTACCACCCAAGCCTTCCTGAACATCCGGGTCATGATATCGCGAAGAAACAGCAATCGGGCTTTGGCTCAATGCTCAGCTTTGAGTTTGCGGGCTCATTCGAGGCGCTTAAATACTTTGTTGATAAGTTAGAGCTGTTTTCTTTGGCGGAATCGCTGGGCGGTGTTGAAAGCTTGATTTGTCACCCTGCGTCGATGACTCACCGCGCGATGGGTGAAGAAGCCTTAGCAGAAGCGGGTGTTTCTCAGCAACTACTGCGTCTATCTGTTGGCCTTGAAGATGCAGAAGACCTAATCGATGACCTCAAGCAAGCGTTTGAAAAAACACAGCGCTTTATTGCTGAAGGGGAGGGGTAATAATGGCAACCTTTCGCCAGCTACATAAATTTGGTGGCAGCAGTTTAGCAAATCCTGAATGTTACCAACGCGTGGTTAACATCCTTAGAGAATACTCATCAGCAACTGATTTAGTCGTTGTATCGGCAGCGGGTAAAACAACCAACCGTTTGATTGAGTTTGTTGAAGCGCTCGACAAAGATGGCCGTATTGCCCATGAATGCCTACAAACCCTTCGTCAGTTCCAGCTTGAGCTGATTGAAGCGCTGCTTGAAGGTGAAGTCGCTTCGCAACTAACGGCAACCATTCAACAAGAGTTTACCGCTTTGGGTGAGCTCACCGCTCCCTTGAGCGAAGCGCAAAAAGCACAAGTGTTAGGACACGGTGAGGTTTGGTCTTCGCGTCTGTTAGCCGCTTTGTTGTGCCAACATGATCTACAAGCGGTAGCTCAAGATGCGCGTGCCTTTTTGCGTGCAGAAGTGGGCGCTCAACCTGAAGTTGACCGCGCACGTTCTTATCCTCTGATTAAAGAAGCTCTAGCGCAGCATGCGTATTGTCGTGTGGTGATTACGGGCTTTATGGCTCAGAACAGCGACGGCGAAACCGTATTGCTTGGTCGGAATGGTTCGGATTACTCAGCTACCGTGATTGGCGCGTTGGCTGAAGTTGAACGTGTGACGATTTGGAGTGATGTGGCAGGCGTATACAGCGCTGACCCTCGTCTGGTTTCAGATGCGTGTCTATTGCCTCTGCTTCGTCTTGATGAAGCCAGTGAGTTAGCTCGTCTGGCGGCGCCAGTGCTTCACAGCCGAACGCTACAGCCGGTGGCTCAAAGTGCTATGGATTTAAGTTTACGCTGCAGCTATCAGCCAGAAGCTGGCTCCACACAGATTGAGCGTGTACTGGCATCTGGTCGTGGTGCAAAAATCATTACCTCTTTGGATGACGTTCTTGTCGTGCAACTGACGTTTGGTCACGGTCATGATTTCGACCGTCTCGAGAGTGAAGTGCTTGAAGGGCTTAAGCGCGCTCAACTAGAGCCGCTTGCTTATGAACTTGAACCCGATCAACACTGCTTGCGCCTTGCTTACACCGAAGAGATTGCTGGTGGCGCTCTAGAATATCTGCAAGACCACGCGATTGAAGCTGAGATTAAGCTTAAAGAGGGTTTCTCTCTGATCGCGGCGGTTGGCGCGGGTGTGACTAAGAACCCGAACCATTGCTACGGTTTCTACCAACAACTCAAGAGCTCTCCGGTTGAGTTCATCTCAGAAGCGAACTCAGGCTTGAGCTTAGTGGCTGTAATTCGTAAGAGTGAAACATCAAGCCTAGTGAAAGGTATTCACTCTCAGCTTTTCCAAGCGCAGAAGCGTGTTGCGATTGCTTTATGTGGCAAAGGCAATATCGGTTCAAGCTGGTTAAGCCTGTTTGCAGAGCAAAAAGCGGAACTTGAAAAGCGTCGTGGAATGAACTTTGAATTGGTTGCGGTGGTTGATAGCCAAACCTATTGGTTCGACGATCGAGGTATTGATGCGACTTCGGTAGGTAAGCGCTTTGATGACGAAGCGATTGCCAATAATGGTAACGACTGGTTAGAGCGTTTGGGTTCTATTCAAGGTTATGACGAAGCGGTTGTTCTCGATGTTACTGCGAGCCCGGTACTTGCAGCAAAATATCTGCAAATCGCACAGCAAGGTATCCACCTGATCTCGGCGAACAAGGTCGCAGGTTCTGCATCAAGTGAGTATTACCATCAAGTCAAAGATGCTTTCGCTAAGATCAGCCGTCATTGGTTGTACAACGCGACGGTTGGTGCAGGCTTACCGATTAACCACACGGTACGTGACCTGCGTGAAAGTGGCGATGACATTATTGCATTGTCAGGTATCTTTTCGGGCACACTGTCTTGGTTGTTCCAACAGTTCGATGGCACAGTACCATTTAGCGAGTTGGTTGACTTAGCATGGCAACAAGGCCTGACTGAACCCGACCCACGTGCTGACCTAGATGGTTCAGACGTGATGCGTAAGTTGGTCATTCTGGCGCGTGAATCGGGTTTAGACATTGAACCTGAAAACGTAAAAGTGGAATCACTGGTGCCAGCAGAACTGCAAGACCTGTCGGTGGATGACTTCTTTGATAAGGCCTCTGTGCTGAGCGAAGAGTTGGCTGAGCGCTTAGAGAAAGCACATTATCAACAAAAGGTTCTGCGTTACGTAGCGCGCTTGGAGAAGAATGGTAAGGCAACCGTAGGCGTTGAAGCTCTATCTAAAGAACACGCTCTAGCGAACTTGCTGCCTTGCGATAACATCTTTGCGATTGAAAGCAAATGGTACAAAGATAATCCATTGGTTATTCGTGGTCCAGGTGCGGGCCGTGAAGTAACAGCGGGCGCAATTCAATCTGACTTGAACAGAATGTCTAGCCTGTTCTGATACTCAGATCGGTTGGTTTAGTGTCTAAATAGCATACTATCCACTAAGATAGATAAGGCTGAAAGCACGATGTGTTTTTCAGCCTTTTTTCTACCTTATTTCTGCTTTGCGACCCATATAACGACTTGAGTTTTACTCACGATCTACTTGAGAAAAATTCATAATCGATCTGTTGACATTAAATCGTATTCAATACATTCTACAGACATATAGACGTCTAAACGTCGTTTAAGGATTTGAGTTTTTAGTGGTTGCTTTTGCCACAGGGAGAGTAAGATGGGATACACACACGCAGGCCATATCGACGCTTTAAATCAGAATATCGCAGAGCTTTCTGACAACATTAATGTGTCATTTGAATTTTTTCCACCAAGCAGTGAGAAGATGGAAGAGACCCTGTGGAACTCTGTTCACCGTCTTAAAACACTTCAACCAAAATTTGTATCGGTAACCTATGGTGCAAACTCGGGTGAACGTGATCGTACCCACTCAATCATTAAAGAGATCAAAAACCAAACGGGTCTAGTAGCAGCGCCACACCTAACGTGTATTGATGCTAGCCGCGAAGAACTTATTCAAATCGCCGACGATTACTGGGCGAATGGTATCGAGAGCATTGTTGCTCTACGTGGTGATATTCCAGCAGGCGGCGGTGCGCCAGATATGTATGCTTCTGACCTAGTTGAACTGCTTAAATCGCGCCATGATTTTGATATCTCAGTCGCGGCATTTCCAGAAGTTCACCCTGAAGCAAAAAGCGCTCAATCTGATCTTATTAATCTAAAACGTAAAGTAGATGCAGGTGCTAACCGTGCCATCACTCAGTTCTTCTTCGGTGTAGAAAGCTACCTACGCTTTCGTGATCGCTGTGTGGCGGCGGGCGTTGATGTTGAGATAGTACCGGGTATCTTGCCAGTTTCTAACTTCAAGCAAGCGTCTCGCTTTGCTGCAATGAACAACGTTAAAGTGCCGGGCTGGATGGCGAAGCAATTTGAAGGCTTGGACGATGATCCAACGACTCGTCAGTTAGTTGGTGCTAGCCAAGCAATTGATATGGTCCGCACCCTGAGCCGTGAAGGTGTGAAAGACTTCCACTTCTATACACTAAACCGTGCAGAAATGACCTACGCACTTTGCCATACGCTAGGTGTTCGTCCACAAGTGGCTACGCTGTAGTTGAAGCTCTTGATAAAATGCCATCGGCGATAGAATCTCAAATCCTATAGATACAAAAAAGGCTTGGACTCTAAGAGTTCAAGCCTTTTACTTTTCTAGCTTCTAGCTTCTAGCTTCTAGCTTCTAGCTTAAGCGATAGTACCAAGCTCTAACAGTACCTCTTCAGCCCACACTATCCATGCTTCACGAAGAAGTAGGTTACGACGAAGAGTTAGACGTTCTAGGCGAGCTTGCTTGTCTAGCGTTGATGGTGTTGCGTAGTAAGCCGCTTCGATTTCTTTGTAATGAGAAACCAGTTTGCGAGACTCTTCTACCAACTCAGCAAGTTGTACACGGTATGCGTCACAAGGTTGTACAGCACAAGCCATTAGTTTAGCTGAGAACTCGTCACGAACGGTTGGGTGTGCAGTGGGTTGTTCAAACCATTCACCTAGGGCGCTACGTCCAGCGTCAGTGATAGAGTAAACCTTACGATCGGGTTTGCCTTCTTGAGGTTCAAGCACACAAGTTACCTGGTCGTTTTGAGCCATTTTATTTAGCTCGCGGTAAACTTGTTGGTGGCTAGCTTTCCAGAAGTAACCAATGCTTGCTGAGAATTCTTTTGTGATATCGTAACCAGTAGCATCGCGTGTACTTAAAACGGTTAGAATTACGTGTGGTAATGACATGTCTGAGATCCAAATGGTAAACAGTAAACAAAATACCTAAACATCAAGTGTGCTTCTTGTGGCACGTTATATTGGTTATGTTTAAGTAGCACCAACTTAGTCGTTGGTTATGTCACCTTATAAAGCCGTTTATCACCTAGGTCGACCAGTATATTGGCCAAGCTGCTACAGATTATTATGTTGGAGTATTTCTGCAGCGGAGCAGTAGTATATCTAAATAATAAGCATAAAGTAGAATACATGGACAAAATAACCCAAAAAAATTACAAAAAACTAAAATAATTGGATTTATTAAAATAAAAAGGCCACTTGTAGTGACCTTTTGTTCCTTTTTTGGTTTTAATGACTGGTTATCCAGTGTTCCGCATACCTGCCGCGATGCCTGCAATCGTCACCATGAGCGCTTCCTCTAGCTCTTCTGGTGGTGTTTCACTCTTACGAGTACGGTAAAGTAGTTCAGCTTGAAGCATGTTCAATGGCTCAACGTAGATGTTACGTAGACGTATAGATTCAAGTCCCCAAGGGTCGCTCTGCATCAAGTTTTCGTTGTTTTCTACATTCAGCACTGCTTTGATGTCTTTTTGCAGCTGTTCACGCAGTAATTCACCTAACGGTAGTAGCTCTTCGTCAACAAGACGCTGGTCGTAGTACTTAGCGATTTCCATGTTGCACTTCGAGTACACCATTTCCAACATACCCAAGCGGGTTGAGAAGAATGGCCATTCGCGACACATCTCTTCAAGTAGCGCTTGATGGCCTTGGTCTACTGAGTACTGAATCGCTTCACCAGCGCCTAACCATGCAGGAAGTACCAAACGGTTTTGGCTCCAAGAGAAGATCCATGGAATCGCACGTAGGCTCTCTACGCCGCCGTTCGGATTGCGTTTCGCAGGGCGAGAGCCAAGTGGCAGTTTGCCTAGCTCTAGTTCAGGCGTCGCTTGACGGAAATAAGGAACAAACTTCTCTTCGCCACGAACTACCTTACGGTAAGCCTCACAAGATACTTGAGACAGCACTTCCATTAGGTCGCGCCATTCTTGTTTAGGCTCTGGTGGCGGTAGAAGGTTCGCTTCTAGAATCGCACTTGCGTAAAGGTTGAAGCTGTTTACCGCAACATCTGGCAAGCCCAGTTTAAAGCGGATCATCTCGCCTTGCTCAGTTACACGTAAACCGCCTTTTAAGCTCTTAGGTGGCTGAGAAAGAAGCGCAGCATGTGCAGGCGCACCACCACGACCGACGGTACCGCCACGACCGTGGAAGAGGGTCAGCTCAATGCCTTCTTCGTCGCAAACTTTAACCAGTTTGTCCATCGCATCATACTGAGCCCACCCTGCAGACATTACGCCAGCATCCTTGGCTGAGTCAGAATATCCAATCATCACCATTTGGTGGTTCTGGATAAAGCCACGGTACAAATCGATGCTCATTAGCTGCTTCATTACTGCTTCTGAGTTGTTCAAGTCGTCTAGCGTTTCGAACAACGGACATACATCCATGCGATATGGGCAACCACATTCTTGTAGTAACAAGTGAACAGCCAGTACATCTGACGCAGTACGAGCCATAGAAATCACGTAAGCGCCGAAGGCTTCACGAGGTTGAGCGGCAATGACCTTACAGGTGTCTAAAACTTCTTTAACCTGTTCAGATGGCTCCCAATCGCGTGGTAGCAGTGGGCGTTTTGAGCTTAATTCATTGGTTAAGAAAGCAATCTTGTCTTGCTCACTCCACTGGTCATAATCACCAATGCCTAGGTAGCGAGTCAGTTCAGATAGTACATCCGAGTGACGAGTACTTTCTTGACGAACATCGAGACGAACCAAATGCACACCGAATGCTTTTAGGCGACGCAGGGTATCGAGTAGAGAACCGTCTGCGATTACGCCCATGCCACATTCGTGCAGTGATTGGTAACACGCATAAAGCGGCGTCCATAGTTGGTCTATGTTCTGTAGTGTTTCTTTCTTGGGGACTTCTACATCTTTGATTTCAGCATCTAAGACTTCTAGTGTGTTTCCAAGCAGGGTGCGTAGGCTTTTTAGGATCGCGCGGTAAGCTTCGTGTTCATCACCCGCTAGATCACGCACCTGATCATTACACTTAGTCATCGACAGTTCAGTAATCAGCTCGTTTACGTTAGCTAGATAAAGGTCAGCGGCTTTCCAGCGAGAAAGTCGTAGTACTTCTTTAGTGATGGTGTGCGTGACGAATGGGTTACCATCGCGGTCACCACCCATCCAAGATGAGAAATGCACTGGGCGTGCATCAATTGGCAGGCCTTCACCAAGGTAGCCTTTTAGTCGACCGTCCATTTCACGTAGGAAGTCAGGTACTGCTTCCCATAGCGAGTTTTCAACAACTGCAAAGCCCCACTTAGCTTCATCAAGTGGTGTTGGGCGTTGCTGACGAATCACATCAGAGTGCCAACCTTGAGCGATAAGTTGCTCTAGGCGACGCTCGGTTTTCACGCGCTCTTTGTGTGATAGGTCGCTTAACTCTAATTTAGACAGACACTCGTTGATCTTAACCAGTTTGTTGATCATGGTGCGACGAGTGATTTCAGTTGGGTGCGCAGTCAGAACGAGTTCAATGTTCAGGTCGCGAACGGCTTGAGCCGCGTCTAGCTTACTGATGTTATTTTGGCTTAATTTGGAAAATAGAGATTGCAGCACATCTGGCTCACAAACATGCTCCTCACAGTGACGAGAGATGGTGTGGTACTGCTCTGCCATGTTGGTGAGGTTGAGAAATTGGTTAAATGCACGAGCAACAGGAGTGAGTTGTTCGTTCGGCAGGTTTTTGATCTCTTCAACTAGGCTGTCACGGTCAGCTTTGTTGCCTGCGCGGGCGGATTTGGAAAGTTTACGGATAGTTTCCACTTTCTCTAAGATAACGTCACCATGTGCATCTTGGATTGTGTTACCTAGCAAGCGTCCCAGCATGCTTACGTTACTCTTGAGAGCGGCGTATTTCTCGTTCATTGTCATCCTGCCTCGTAAAAAAATTACATCCATTGTTCCTTGTTAAGTACACAATCTAGCGAAAACTGCTGTATCTAGTCAAATAAAGCATTCTAAGTTTGCAATTATTAGCTTTCGAAATACGGGAGAAGTAAATTTTCTAATACTTCGGAATAAAGTGAAATTTAATTACAAGATTGAATCCAAATCAGGGGTAACAGAATAAAAGCCACGTTTTAAGGTGGCTTTTATTGGAAAATATCGAATGGGTAGTAATAGCTAGAAGCAATATTTACGGATCGATTTACTCAGAACATCAATCGTTGGATCGATAAAATCGAAGCTCAAGAACTCATCCGGTTGGTGAGCTTGGTCAATCGAACCTGGGCCCAATACCAAGGTTGGACACAGCTCTTGTAGGAAAGGCGCCTCGGTACAGTAGTTCACAGTTTGCGATTCAGTTTCGCAAACTGATTCCATACCGCCGATAAATGGATGGTCGTGTTGGCACTCGTAACCCGGAATTGGCTCATGCAGTGGCGTGATCTCAATTCTGCCCGGCCATTTTGCTTCCACTTCTTTAAGTGCGCTACGCAGCATGTTATCCAAACCATCTAAGCTGATTCCCGGTAAAGGACGCACATCATAGTGCAGCTCACAACAACCACAGATACGGTTAGCACTGTCGCCACCGTGAATATGGCCAAGGTTTAGCGTGGGACTTGGAATCGCAAAACCTGGGTGGTGATACTCTTTGACTAATTTGTCACGCAACTGCATTAAAGCAAACAACACTTCATGCATGATCTCGATAGCATTGACGCCTAAGGCAGGATCGGAAGAGTGACCGGATTTACCCGTTACTCGCACAGCATTGGCAACATGACCTTTATGACCACGAATCGGCACTAGGCTAGTCGGTTCACCAATAATGCAGTAATCCGGTTTAAACGGTGCATTTTCAGTGAAGTGGCGCGCACCCAACATGGTGGTCTCTTCGTCACAGGTTGCCAATACATATAGCGGCTTGGTCTGTTTGCTCCAATCCATCTTCTTTGCCGCTTCATAAACGAAAGCGAAAAAGCCTTTCATATCGGCCGTGCCTAATCCATAGAAGCGATTGTTGTGTTCTGTTAGTGCGTGAGGGTCGAAGTTCCAACGCCCTTCATCGAATGGCACTGTGTCGCTGTGTCCTGCGAGTAGCAAGCCACCTTCGCCCGATCCCATCTTAGCGACCATATTATGCTTGCCGGGCTCGACTTCCATGACTTCAACGCTAAAGCCTAAGTCTTTAAACCATTGAGCCATTTTTTCGATTACTTTCTCGTTGCCATGATCCCAGCTTGGATCGGTTGAGCTAATGGAGTCGGTGGAAATTAGGCCTTTGTAGACCTCAAGAAAACTCGGTAATTGCATAATAACTTCACTTCTACTATTGACAGGAAAACCATAAGTCGGTAAAACACATATTAAATCATATTTAATGCATAAGAAATCAAATAAAGCTAAAAATTAAGTATGAATAGTCAAATTTGAAATGTAACTTACCTCTGGAATGGATGTGTTGAGATGTTGAAAACCACGATCATTGGCGCAAGCGGCTACACAGGAGCAGAACTGGCTCTAATGATAAACAGACACCCTGATCTCACGCTATCAGGTTTATATGTCTCCGCCAATAGTGTAGACGCTGGTAAACCTATTGCGGCACTACACGGTAAGTTAACTGGCTTGATTGATATGCCAGTACAGCCATTAACAAATCCGGAAGAAGTAGCTAAACAGTCGGATGTGATTTTCTTAGCGACCGCACACGAGGTCAGTCACGACCTAGCACCAATCTTTCTTGAGAACGATTGCCAAGTGTTTGACCTATCCGGTGCCTTTAGAGTTAAGGGCGAAAACTTTTACCAAGAGTTTTACGGTTTTGAACATCAACACGAACAATGGCTTGATAAAGCCGCTTATGGTTTAGCTGAGTGGAATGAGCAAGACATTAAAAAAGCTCAACTGGTCGCAGTTGCGGGTTGTTACCCAACCGCTTCTCAATTGGCGATTAAGCCTTTAGTTGAAAGTAAGTTATTAGATGAAACCCAATGGCCAGTGATCAACGCAACCAGTGGTGTGACTGGTGCCGGTCGCAAAGCAAGCATGGTTAACAGCTTCTGTGAAGTGAGTCTGCAGGCTTATGGCGTGTTCAGTCACCGCCACCAACCTGAAATGGTTGCTCATCTCGGACGTGACGTAATTTTTACACCGCACCTCGGCAATTTTAAGCGTGGCATTTTAGCGACCATCACCATGAAACTGGCTGAAGGTGTAACGGAGCAACAGATACAAGATGCCTTCAAGCAAGCTTATCAAGGTAAACCTGCGGTGAGGTTACTCGAAGAGACATTGCCAAGAATTCAAGATGTAGAACAGACACCTTTCTGCGATTTAGGTTGGAAGGTTCAGGGACAGCATATCATCGTTGTTTCAGCGATCGATAACTTATTAAAGGGTGCATCTAGCCAAGCGATGCAGTGTTTAAATTTACGTTATGGTTTTGCGCCATTGACTGCATTAGTGTAAAGGAATCTAGATATGAGCCTTAATAATCAACCATTAATCATAAAGTTAGGTGGCGCAGCGCTATCTTGTGGTGAAACACTTAGCAAGTTATTTGGTGCTATCTCTCACTACCAACAACAGGCACAGCGACCAATCGTGATTGTTCACGGCGGTGGTTACCTGGTTGATGACTTGATGAATAATCTGAATCTCGAAACGGTTAAGAAAGAGGGGCTACGTGTTACTCCTTATGATCAGATCCCTGTGATTGCTGGTGCACTAGCGGGTACGGCGAATAAATTACTTCAAGGACAGGCGATTAAAGACGGTATCAATGCCGTTGGTTTGAGCCTAGCAGATGGTGGTTTATGCAAAGTGAGCGAACTGAACCCTGAACTAGGTGCAGTAGGAAAAGCAGAACCGGGCGACTCAACCGTCCTGCAAGCTATTCTTAATGTTGGCGCACTGCCAATCATTAGCTCGATTGGTCTGACCGACCAAGGTCAACTAATGAACGTCAATGCCGACCAAGCTGCGGTTGCCGTTGCTGGCGCACTTGATGCTGAACTGGTGCTGCTTTCTGATGTAAGTGGTGTGTTGGATGGCAAAGGTCACCTCATTCCAAGCCTTAATCAACAACAAGCCGATGACCTTATTGCAGGAAAAGTGATTACTGACGGCATGATCGTTAAGGTTCAAGCCGCACTAGAAGCCGCTAACGAGCTCGGACGACCAATCGAAGTTGCGACTTGGCGATATCCAGAAAAGCTAACACAACTGTTTTCAGGTAAAAGCATAGGAACACAGTTTTTACCTCAGTAGGGCTCACGACGAGTGACTACTTAAAGAATTTAGACAAATTAAATAAACATATAATTATGAAGTTATTTCCAACGCTGACCGCCATGTGCAGTATGGAAACTAGGAGAAAGAAAATGAGCAAAGTTAACGTAAAGAAAGTTGTTGTAGCCTACTCTGGCGGTCTAGACACATCAGTAATCATCCCATGGTTAAAAGAGAACTATGACTGTGAAGTGGTTGCGTTTGTCGCGGATGTTGGTCAAGGCGACGAAGAGTTGATTGGTATCGAAGAGAAAGCGAAAGCTTCTGGTGCTTCTGAGTGTTATATCGCTGACCTTAAAGAAGAGATGGTGGCAGATTACATCTACCCAACGCTAAAAACAGGCGCTTACTACGAAGGCAAATACCTACTAGGAACTTCTATGGCTCGTCCAATCATTGCGAAAGCACAGGTTGAAGTAGCACGTAAAGTAGGTGCAGACGCACTGTGTCACGGCTGTACAGGTAAAGGAAATGACCAAGTTCGTTTTGAAGGCGCATTCGCAGCACTAGCACCAGACCTACACGTCATTGCACCATGGCGTGAGTGGGATCTAGTTAGCCGTGAAGAATGTCTAGATTACCTAGCTGAGCGTAACATCCCTTGTACGGCTTCTCTCACTAAGATTTACTCGCGTGATGCAAACGCATGGCACATCTCTACAGAAGGTGGCGTTCTTGAAGATACATGGAACGCACCAGATGAAGATTGCTGGGCTTGGACGGTAGATCCAGAGCAGGCGCCAAACGAATCTGAAACCGTCACGCTTAAAGTTGAAAAAGGTGAAGTGGTAGCGGTAGATGGCGAAGCAATGACACCATACAACGCGCTGGTTTACCTAAACAAGAAGGGGGCGAAGCACGGTGTTGGTCGTATCGATATCGTAGAAAACCGTCTTGTTGGTATGAAGTCTCGTGGTTGTTACGAAACCCCAGGTGGCACGATCATGATGGAAGCACTGCGTGCAGTAGAGCAACTGGTTCTTGATAAAGCAGCATTCGAATTCCGTGAAGAACTGGGCGTTAAAGCTTCTCATCTTGTATATGATGGTCGTTGGTTCACGCCGTTATGTAAGTCAATTCTTGCGGCGACAGAAGAACTAGCACAAGACGTGAATGGTGAAGTGGTGATCAAACTTTACAAAGGCCATGCAACAGTGACTCAGAAGCGTTCTGAGAACAGCTTATACTCAGAAGAGTTTGCAACCTTTGGTGAAGATGAAGTGTACGACCAAAGCCACGCTGAAGGCTTCATCCGCCTTTACTCGCTATCAAGCCGTATCCGTGCGCTGAATAGCCAAAAATAACCCTAATACTGAGTTAGCGAGCTAACCTTTGATGAAAGATTAAAGGTCAGTAAACAGGCATTATTATGCAAAGCCCATTCACTATTGATTAGTGAATGGGCTTTTTGCTTTCAATTCGCCTAATAATTCAGCTTCGGTTTTTACTATTGAATGGCATATAATTCTCTCTCCACGCGAAAATAATCAATGGTTTGAATTTTTTGTGAATAAATATGTTTAAATAATGAATTAATACTTTATTTTCATTTTGAATTGCCGTAAGTTTAAACCATCAGAAAAATACTGAATCTTAATCAGAATTATCATTTGCAAAAACAGTGAGCACTGTGCAATTAGGAGATACACAATGGCATTATGGGGCGGTAGATTTACCCAAGCAGCAGACACCCGGTTCAAAGGTTTTAACGATTCTCTTTGTTTTGATTACCGATTGGCTGAGCAAGACATTGTGGGCTCAATTGCCTGGTCTAAAGCTCTACTGTCGGTCAACGTATTAACCGAAGAAGAGCAACAAAAGCTTGAGTTAGCGCTGAATGAGCTAAAACTTGAGGTGATGGAAGATCCTGAACAGATTCTACGCTCTGATGCAGAAGATATTCACAGCTGGGTTGAGCAACAACTTATCAGCAAGGTCGGTGATTTGGGTAAAAAGCTTCACACTGGCCGTTCTCGTAATGACCAAGTGGCGACAGACCTGAAACTATGGTGTCGTCAGCAAGGTAACCAGTTGCTACTGGCACTGGATCGCCTGCAAAGCCAAATGGTCAACGTTGCTTCTCAGCATCAAGAAACCGTGCTTCCTGGCTACACTCACTTGCAACGTGCTCAGCCGGTAACTTTTGCTCACTGGTGCTTGGCTTATGTTGAAATGCTTGAGCGTGATTATTCTCGTTTGAATGATGCGATTAAGCGTCTAGATACATGTCCGCTGGGTTCTGGTGCCCTTGCAGGAACAGCTTACCCGATGGACCGTGAAGAGTTAGCTCACAACTTAGGTTTCCGTCGTGCAACGCGTAACTCTCTAGATTCAGTCTCTGACCGTGACCATGTGATGGAGCTGATGTCGATTGCTTCTATCTCTATGCTTCACCTTTCGCGTCTTGCAGAAGATATGATTTTCTACAACTCTGGTGAATCAAACTTCATCGAGTTAGCGGATACCGTGACGTCAGGTTCATCTCTGATGCCGCAAAAGAAAAACCCTGATGCGCTCGAGCTTATCCGTGGCAAAACGGGCCGTGTTTACGGTTCATTAGCAGCAATGATGATGACAGTGAAAGCACTGCCTTTGGCGTACAACAAAGACATGCAAGAAGATAAAGAAGGTCTGTTCGACGCTTTAGACACTTGGAATGATTGTATGGAAATGGCTGCTCTTTGTTTTGATGGCATCAAAGTGAACGGCGAACGTACACTTGAAGCGGCGAAACAAGGCTACGCTAACTCCACTGAACTGGCTGATTACCTAGTAGCGAAAGGCATTCCTTTCCGTGAAGCTCACCATATTGTCGGTGTGACGGTCGTGGCGGCGATTGCTAAAGGCTGCGCATTAGAAGACTTAAGCATCGCAGAGATGAAAGAGTTCTCTGAGGTGATTGAAGAGGATGTGTATGACATCCTGACCATTGAATCATGTCTTGAAAAACGTAGCGCGTTAGGCGGTGTATCACCACAGCAAGTGGCTTACGCGGTTGACCAAGCTGAGAAGCGTTTATCACAGCGTGACACTTCCATCGTCAAGGTTCGTCCTGCTCGTCTGACCGATATTGAAGCATTGGAAGGCATGGTGGCCTATTGGGCCAATATGGGGGAAAACCTGCCTCGTTCTCGTAATGAACTGGTGCGTGATATTGGCTCGTTTGCAGTCGCAGAGCATCATGGTGAAGTGACGGGCTGTGCATCACTCTATGTCTATGATTCAGGCTTAGCTGAAATTCGCTCACTCGGTGTTGAAGCGGGTTGGCAAGGTCAAGGGCAGGGTACGGCAATTGTGCAACATTTGGTTGATAAAGCACGACAAATGGCCATTAAGAAGGTGTTTGTACTGACTCGTACGCCTGAGTTCTTTATGAAGCACGCTTTCTTACCAACATCGAAATCTTTGCTACCTGAGAAGGTGCTAAAAGATTGCGATCAGTGTCCTCGCCAACATGCGTGCGATGAAGTGGCGTTGGAAGTGAACTTGGTAGAACAGGTTATTGCCAAGGTAAATGTTGCATAAGTCATTGATTTTATAGGTCCTAAAAAAAGATCAAAAATCTGGTCTTCTTTGGGGAACAAACTAAGAAAAGCCCGGTCTATTTAAGTACCACTGCTTTTTCTTAGAATTTTCTAAGAAAGCCCTAGAGTCGATTGATTCTGGGGCTTTTTTCTATCTGCTGTTTGGGAAATGATGATAGGGCGCTAAATAGAAGCTCTACCGGGTCATTGAATCGATATTTGACCGTTATCACTTATCCCTCCAAAGACATTAGTTAACGCTTTTTTTCCTTAAAGGCAGCACCACAAACTTCATGAACCAATGCAGCGACAACAAACCGCTGAATGCGCAAGCAGCCATCATCAAGGCGATGGCATTGATGGTTTTCGGGTCTTCTCTTAAAAATACCCACCATGCTCCCCAGCTGATTATCGACAGCACCATCAGTTGATTCATACAACGTTGGCAGCGACCGAGTTTGTTGAAGATTTTTTCATTTTTATTGCAATGAACACATGTCATCTTAGGCTTAATTCGCGTTATGCTTGTTGCCTTGATAATACCACGTCACAAGATATTGGATCACGGTGACATAGAGAGAGAAGATCGATGATTGAGCGCCAAGAAACCAAGCAACGCATGAGCCGTATTGTTAAACACAATGGTACTATCTACCTATGTGGCCAAGTTTGCGCTGATGCAACCAAAGACATCACAGAACAAACACAAACGATGTTGGATAAAGTGGAAGCCCTACTTGAGCAAGCAGGCAGCGACAAAGAGCACATGCTGTCAGCAACGATTTACTTGAAAGACATGACAGACTTCCAAGAAATGAACGCAGTTTGGGATGCATGGGTTCCAGAAGGTCACGCTCCAGCTCGCGCATGTGTGACTGGCGATATGGCTCGCGAAGCGCTACTTGTTGAAATCTCTGTGATTGCTGCTGAGAAGTAATAGCTAAGTATTTAGCGACAGGCAATGGCTTCAAGAGATTCCAGATACCTCGTCCCTCGGTTCTGGAATGACGAGTTTAGTTTTGGTTTAGTTACATAAATAAATCAACGTCATTCCCGGTAGCGACGAAGGAGCGTAATCGGGAATCTGTTATTTGCTCGTTGCCAAAAGACAAAAAGGAAAGCCAATGGCTTTCCTTTTTAGTATCTAATCTATGTGTTCTGTTTCAATCCACCGAGATTAACAACCAGGCCCACAATCTAGACAGTGCTTCACCATCTGTGGACCTAGGTGTAGTTTCGCATTGAGGTCACGTAGAGCGGTTCGTACACCCTCTTCGATAACGGGGTGGTAGAAAGGCATGTCTAGCATTTCCGAAACCGTCATCTTGTTTTGATGCGCCCAAGCTAATAGATGCGCCAAGTGTTCTGCGTTTGGCCCCATCATCTCAGCACCAAGGAAACGGCCTGTACCTTGCTCGCCGTAGACGTGCAGAATACCTTTGTTGCGTAGCATCACTCGTGAACGACCTTGGTTCTCGAAAGACACTTCTCCTGTTGCGAAACAACCACAAGTGCCTAAGCGTGTTGTGATCTCTTTGTATGTTTCACCAACCATTGCAATTTGTGGGTCAGAGAATACCGCTGAGATTTTAGAACGACGTAGACCTGCACGAATCTCAGGGAAGCGACCTGCGTTGTCACCGGCAATACGTGCTTGGTCGGCTGCTTCATGCAGGAGAGGCAGTTGGTTACTTGCATCACCAGCGATAAATACCGATGATAGTGATGTTTGTAGCGTGTAATGGTCTGCGATTGGCACACCACGTTCATCAAGCTCAAGAGAGGTGTTCTCTAGGCCAAGCTTGTCTGTATTAGGACGACGGCCTGTTGCTGCCAGTACATACTCGACGACGTTAGTTTCTAGTTCACCTTGTTTATTGATGAACTGGATTTCAACGCGATCTTCACCGGATTCAGTCGTAATACGCTTCATGCTTTCGATTTTTACGTCGGCATCCAGGTAGAACTCTTCATTGAAGGCTTTGTCTGCATAAGCCATGATCTCTGGGTCGGTTACTGGGCCAACTTGACCACCTAAACCGAACAGTTTTGTTTTTACACCCAAGCGGTGCAGTGACTGACCAAGCTCAAGACCAATAACACCAGGACCAAATACGGCTACTGATTTTGGTAAATCATCCCAGTTGAACACGTCATCATTAATGATTAGACGGTCGCCCAGGTCGTTCCAAGTTGCAGGGTATGCAGGGCGAGAACCGGTCGCGATGACAAAACGCTTAGCCGTCACAACGGTGTGGTCATCAATTTGTAGCGTGTTGTCATCTAAGAATTTTGCGTAGCCAGAGATCTTGTCTTGCTCTGGGATTTCATCAACACCTTCTAAAACAAAACCAACAAAACGGTCACGCTCAAACTTCACTCGCTCCATGACTTCACGGCCGTTAACCACGATACCACCTTGTGGGTGAACGCCAAAAGCCGGCGCTTTCTCGATGTGGTGTACGCTTTCCGCTGCTGCAATAAGCAGTTTGGATGGCATACAACCAACACGGGCACAGGTTGTGCCGTAAGGGCCGCCTTCAATCATCACAACACTGTCAGTGTGTGCTTTTGCAGCGCGGTAAGAACCTAGACCTGCCGTACCGCCCCCGATAACTGCTACATCTACATTGACTTGTTTCATAATAATCTTCTCGCAATGGCTAAATTTAGTTTGAACGACCCCCTCCAACTCAAGTGATTTTTGAAGTGAGTCAGCGTCGTGGGTTAGTTTTGTGATTTTGTTTCTTAGGTTTAGCGTGACTCTTAAGTCAATGAGTCGAAGCTATATGCTTTGTCCAGCCTAACTTTCTAAATGCTTTTTTGAAACTTTAGAAGTGGAGCTTGTAAGTAGCTAACCTACAAAGGGTAGGTTAGCCAGTGCCTCCAATATTGCTAAGTTCTCGCTAGAAAAATTAAGCTAGGAAAGCTTCCAGCTCTTCGCTGCCACCGATGTGTTTGCCACCGATGAATACTTGAGGAACCGTAGTGCGACCAGAGATTGCACGTAGGCTTACGGTTGTTGCGTCTTTACCTAGCACGACTTCTTCGTAGTTTAGACCTTTGTCGATAAGGTTCTGCTTTGCTTTCATACAGAAAGGGCAGCCTGGTTTAGTGAATACTGTGATTGACTCTTGCTCTTTGTGCTCAGGAGCAATGTAGTTAAGCATAGTATCTGCATCAGAAACCTTGAACGGGTCGCCTGGTACGTCTTCTTCGATGAACATTTTTTCTACCACGCCGTTTTTAACCAGCATGCTGTAGCGCCATGAACGTTTGCCGAAGCCGATGTCGTTTTTCTCAACTAGCATGCCCATGCCGTCTGTGAAATCACCGTTACCATCTGGGATGAATGTGATGTTTTCCGCTTCTTGGTCTGCTTTCCAAGCATTCATTACGAATGTGTCGTTTACTGAAACACATAGAATGTCATCAACACCGTTCTCTTTGAATACAGAGTGTAGCTCGTTGTAACGAGGAAGGTGGCTTGAAGAGCACGTTGGCGTAAACGCACCAGGTAGGCTGAATACGATAACCGTCTTGTCTTTGAATAGCTCTTCAGTCGTTACGTTAACCCATGCATCACCTTGACGAGTTGGGAATGTTACTTGAGGGATTGATTGACCTTCTTTAGATGTAAACATATTGATTTCCTTAAATAGTATTTTTAATTTGTTCTATCAGAGCTTAACGTTTTTCTTTGCTCTGTTTCGTTTCGTTGAGCCCATTATTAGATAATTTCTTTGATAGCTCTAATCGTTTGATGTTATGGTTTTGATAGGTAAATTCTATCAAGAACATTTATTTTAAATATTTCTATTAAAACCTTTGTTCTTATTAAAACTTGAGGTGAGAGACTGCTCATGAACATTCGTGACTTTGAATACTTGGTAGCGCTTGCAGAGCATAAACACTTCCGAAAAGCGGCAGAAGCGTGCTTTGTAAGTCAGCCCACACTCAGCGGCCAAATACGTAAACTGGAAGATGAAATTGGCCTTCAGTTAACCGAGCGTAGCCCAAGAAAGGTGATATTTACAGAATCAGGCTTACAACTTGTTGAACAAGCGAAGTCTATTCTCAATGAGGTGAAGACCTTTAAAGATATGGCGAGTGGACACGGTGAAGCAATGACGGGGCCAATGCATATTGGCTTTATTCCGACTGTGGGCCCGTACATTTTACCCAAAATTATTCCTCATCTGAAAGAGAGCTTCCCCGACCTTGAGCTTTACCTGCACGAAGCGCAGACTCATCAATTGGTGAGCCAGTTGGAAGATGGCAAGCTCGATTGCTTGGTATTGGCTGCGGTTGATGAAACGGCGATGTTCAAAGAGATTGATGTTTATGATGAGCCGCTGAGTCTTGCTGTGCCTTGTGACCATGAATGGGCTCAGCAAGACAGTGTTGATATGCTTCAGCTTAATGGCAGAACCGTACTTGCGCTGGGCGATGGCCACTGTTTACGAGATCAAGCTTTGGGTTTCTGCTTTGCGGCGGGAGCAAAAGACGATGAACGTTTCAAAGCGACTAGCTTAGAAACGCTGCGTAACATGGTCGCGGCAGGGGCGGGTATTACCTTACTACCTCAGTTATCGGTACCAAAGGAAAAGCAGAAAGATGGTGTGTGCTATGTTCCTGCGGTTAATCCAACTCCTTCGCGCAGAATTGTCGTCGCGTACCGGCCAGGATCTCCGTTAAAGGGACGCTTTGAGCAACTGGCTGAAACTATTCGAGCGCAACTTGAGAAACAGTAAGATTTAATGCCTCAAGAGGCGGTTTTCAGGCATAAAAAAGGGCAGGTACGAATTATCGTATCTGCCCTTTTACTTGGTGTTTTTTAATAGACTCTACTGCTAAAATAGCGCTTCTACGGCTTCTCCAGACGACGTTGAGTAGATATCATCGTTGAAACCTTCGGTGGTGTACTCGGTTGGCTCTGTGCCTTTTTCGAAGTACTCGAAGATTGATGAGCTATCGAACTTGTTAGTTAGTAAGCCTGTTTCACGGTCAATACGAACTCGGATGATGTTTTTCGGAAGTTCTTTGCGTTGTGCTGGTACGCCTGAGAGTGCCGTTCCCATAAATTTAACCCATGCTGGCTCTGCGGTTTTCGCTCCAGCTTCGGCACCTGTAATCGGGTTCTTTTCAAGGTTTGAGTTCGCTCTGGTACGACCTAGAGCACGGTTGTGGTTATCAAAACCGACCCATACGGTCGCAACCATGCCTGGTCCGTAGCCGCTATACCAGGCATCTTTCGAATCATTGGTTGTACCTGTCTTACCGCCAATGTCACGACGTTTTAAAGGTTGAGCACGCCAACCAGTACCATTCCAACCTGTGCCTTGACTCCAGTCGCCGCCACCCCAAATATTGCTGTACATCATTTCACGTACTAGGAATGCGTTCTGCTCAGAGATAACTTGAGGTGCGTATTCTACTTCAGTGTCGACATCTTGCTCAGCAAACTCATCGGCCATAGTATTGCTAGTTATCTGTTGTTGACAATCTTCCTTACAAACCACTTTCGGTGTTGCTTCAAATTCAGTCTCACCAAATGGTGTCTCAATGCGGCTGATGTAGAAAGGTTCAACGTAATAGCCGCCATTAGCGAATACTGAGTAACCTTGTGCAACCTTCATTGGCGTTAAGCTGCCTGCACCCAAAGCGATGGTTTCAGAGCGAGGCACTTTATCAATATCAAAACCGAAGCGTGTTAGATAGTTACGCGTATCATCCAAGCCTACTTCACGCAGCACACGTACGGCCATCACGTTTTTAGATTGAGCTAGGCCAATGCGTAAACGGGTTGGGCCGACATAGGTAGGCGGTGAGTTTTTTGGTCGCCATGCGGTACCTTGGCTCTTATCCCATTGGTTGATAGGGGCATCGTTGATCAGTGATGCCAACGTTAAGCCTTTATTAATCGCTGCTGAATAGATAAATGGTTTGATACCAGACCCAACCTGACGAATAGATTGCGTCGCTCGGTTAAATTTGTTGTGCACGAAGTTAAAGCCACCCACCATCGACAAAACCGCGCCGTTGTTAGGGTTCATTGCAACAAAAGCAGTGTTCGCATTAGGTACTTGGCTTAGTCGCCATACTACAGGCGTTTCTGATTTCGCCTCTGCTGACTCTTCTCTAGGTTCTTCAGATACTTCATCACCTGTTATGGCTTCATGTCGAACCCAAATTTGTTCACCAACAGCAAGTATCTCTTTCGCTTGAGAAGGTGCAGGGCCTTGGCGATTGTCTGTTAGGAACTTACGTGCCCAGTTCATACCTTGCCACTCGATCGATCCTTCCCCTTGGTTCTTAACCCAAACCTGTGCACTTTTCGCATCAACGCTCGTCACTACCGCTGGGACTAAGTCACCATAGGTTGGTTGAGACTTAAGGTGTTGAACTATTTGTTCATGATCCCAAGCCGATTGCTCGGTTTGCCACAGCACCTTTTCTGCACCACGGTAACCGTGACGCTCATCGTAGTTGAGTAGGTTTTTAATCGCGGCTTGGTTGGCTGCCCTTTGCAGTTTTGAATCAACCGTCGTGTAAACTTTCATACCTGATGTATAAGCCTCTTCGCCGTAGCGTTCGACCATCCAAGCGCGCGCTACTTCCGCGACATACGGAGCGCTGACTTCTATTTCTGCACCATGATATTTAGAGAGAAGCTCTTCGTTGCTAGCCTCATCGTACTCTTCTTGAGTGATGTATTGCTCATCCAACATGCGGCGTAATACAACATTACGACGGTTGGTCGCACGTTCAACGGAGTAGATAGGGTTCATGGTTGATGGTGCCTTTGGCATACCAGCAAGTGTAGCCAGTTCACTCAAGGTGAGATCTGGAAGGTCTTTACCAAAGTAAACACGAGCGGCTGCACCAAAACCATATGAACGGTGACCAAGGAATATCTTGTTCACGTAAAGCTCCATGATTTCTTCTTTGCTAAGCAGTTGCTCAATGTGGATCGCAATGAATATCTCTTTGATCTTACGCATGATCTTCTTCTCATTAGATAAGAAAAAGTTACGCGCAAGCTGTTGAGTAATGGTACTCGCCCCTTGCTTTGCAGAGCCCGACATGGCGACCACGATGGCGGCACGGGTAATACCGATAGGGTCAATACCTGGGTGATCGTAGAAACGACTATCTTCGGTGGCAATCAGAGCCTCAACTAAGTGGCGAGGGATCTCGTCGTAAGTGACTGGATTCCGACGTTTTTCACCAAATTGAGATATCAACTTACCATCTTGACTGAAGACTTGCATTGGTGTTTGGAGTTCTACGTCGCGCAGAGTGGCAACATCAGGTAGCTCAGGTTTTACGTAATAATAAAACCCAAAAATTGTACTGACTCCAAGAATCATGCAAGTCAATGTAAATATGAATAATCTCTTTATGAACTTCACCGGATAATCCCTGATTAGTTAAGGCTGACAAGCAGCAAACCCTTGTACTCTAGGTTAAAAACTTAGCTTTCGTTTATTAACGCTTATTTAACTAATAATCACAACCCCTAGATAATCAACGAAATGCTCAGCACTTCAGGAGCTAGGTCAAATGGGTTCATCATTAATTACAGGTATAGATATAAATCATCACAGTATCAAAGCTGTGGTACTAAAACCCGTTGGGGAGTTGTATGCCATCGTGGGATACAAAGAGCTGCCGATTTCGGACGACATTTTTACAGCTAACCATACTTTGGAGTATCAGAAAACTGTTAAGAAACTCAAAGAACTTAAGAAAGGACTGCCTTTTGGAAGTCGTAACGTCGCTATTTCAGTACCAGATAACACGGTGATCAGCAAAGTACTGCAAATAGAGAGTGAGTTAGAAGATAGAGAGAAAGAGTTTTCTATCTATCAAACCTTTGCTCATCAATCTCCCTTTCCTATCGAAGAGCTGAGTTTAGATTTTGTAAAGCTCGAAGACAAACGGTTTGGTAAAGGATCGACAAGTAGTTATCAGGTGTACGCGACTCGCAAGGAAGTTGTGGATAGTCGAGCCAATGCATTAAGCAAAGCCGGGTTTAAACCTATCGTCGTTGATACCCAAGCACATGGACTTCTCAATATTTGGCAATTGGCTTCGTATTTGTCCCCAGAAAAGAAGAATTGGCTGCTGGTGGACGTTGGAATCGACCAAACCTCGTTAGGGGTTATCCCGCAGAATTCTGCGCCTTTTTATAAAGACATCGCCTTTGGTACTCAAGAGCTGTTAGGCACAGGCAGTCCAAGTGATATGGAAGGCGTGTTCGGCACCACTCAGGATACACATCGGTTTATTGTTAATCTTATTGAAAAGCTCAAGCGTCAACTGCAACTCTATTCGTCGGTAAATGCGCTTCAACCTATCTCAGGGATTTGGCTAATGGGCGAAGGAGCGAGCATACCAATGGTCGTTGAGGAGTTAGAACGTCATTTTCAGATGAGTTGTGAGTCACTGAACCCTATGTCTTTGTTTGAGAATAAGGTGGCCCAGAAACGCCGATCGTCACTGAATTGTCAGCATTTTGGTATTGCGGCGGGGATGGCAATGCGTGGTCTCAAGTGGCAGGGAGAAAAGCATGTTGCATCAAATTAACTTGCTGCCTTGGCGCGATGAAATTCGATCTCAGTATAAGAAGCGTTTTATTCATCTAGTCATTCTTGGCGTCATCATTGCGCTTGGTGGGCAATGGGCGGTCGGTAACTACTTTCACGACCAACAAGCCAAGCAACAAGCGCGCCTCAACTATCTCAATCAATATATCGCTCAACTCGACCAGAAAATTCAGTCGTTAAAAGTGGCAGAACAGGAGCACAAAGCCATTCTTACTAGACTTGGCGTGGTCGAATCCTTACAGCTCGGTCGCAATAAGACAACTGATTTTATGAACCTGATGCCGGAGCTCATCCCTGAAGGCGTGTATGTCGATAAGATAAAAATGAATGGTCAGGAAATTGAAATGGAGGGGATCAGTGACAGTACTTCTCGTTTGGCAACGATGTTGGATAACTTAGAACGCTCCCGTTCCCTTAAAGGGGTTGAGATGCACTCTATCATTCATAATCGCAAACGCTTCAATAAGGACTTTCAGACCTTCAACGTCTCTTTTGTGTTTATCCCTGTGTCATTAGATAGTCCAGCCGAGAATGTAAAAGAGAAGGGGGCGAATCATGGTTAGTTTTCAAAATCGGGTGAGCTTGCAAGATCTCGATGTCGATGAGATCACCGAATGGCCTTTATTGCCTCAGCTATTGGTCATTTTTGCCTTGATGATACTTACCCAAGGTATGGGTACTTGGTTGTATATTGCTCCTTTGGACGATGAACTTCAGCAGATGAAACAGCAAGAGCAGACGCTTAAAACAACTTTGCGGATTAAAGCCAATAAGGCGGCGGTTTTGCCTAAGCTCCAGAATCAGTTGGATGATTTAACCAGTCGTTATGATTATCTATTAGAGCAGCTACCAGTACAAAAAGAGTTGGCAAGTATGTTGGCCTCAGTGAATGAGCTTGGGTTGGATAATAAGTTGACGTTTACGCGTATTGATTGGGGACAGAAGCAAAACAAAGAGTTTCTCTATCGTTTACCTCTTAATATAGAGCTAACAGGGGACTATCACGCGATTGGAGACTTCTCAGCAGCCATCGCCAAACTCCCACGAATTATTAGTTTTAATGATGTGAGTTGGCAGCGCGTCAGCCAAGAAAGTAGCACGCTCCATTTCAGGGTGCGAGCGTATACCTACCAATTTAAGCCGGAGTTGAGCGATGAAACCCAATAGAGTGTTCTGTTCAACCTTACTACTGCTTTTGCTTGCGGGCTGTAAAGCGAATGAAGATTCGTTAGAAGATTTTGTGGTGCAAGTTGAAGCCAAAGCTAGGAAAGAGGTGGAACAGCTTGTTCCTGCCGCTGAGTTTACGGCTGCTACTTATCAACGCCGAGCTTTTCGTCCTCCGTTTGAACTCCCTAAGGAAGCCATTGTGCAGAATCAGCCTCTAATTAAGAAAAATTGTTGGCAACCTAGTGCTCGATCTCGGAATGGCAAGCTAGAGAAATACCCGCTGAGTAAGCTTCGTTTAAGAGGCGTGATGGGAAGTGGCTCAAGCGTGTTTGGATTAGTTCAAACACCCAAAGGGAATGTGGTAAACGTGAAAAAAGGCCAGTTTATCGGTTTAAATAACGGTCGTGTTACTAAAGTAACGAGCCAGCACGTTCTGATTAATGAAACTCTTCCAGATGGCTTAGGTTGTTGGCACAAGCGCAACGTTAAGCTGGCTCTGAAGTAAAACAATGTCACGTGATGTGGATATGAGATGTAAATATGATTAAAGGAATAAATGAGTCAATGAACAAAGGGTTACAAGGCTTGATTGTGTCTGTGATGTTGATCTTTAGTGTGCTCAGTCACGCAGAGGACTTACCTAATAAGTTAGAAAATATTGATTTTAGGGTGAACAAAAATAAAGACGCTGTCCTAATTATCGAACTCGCAACCAGCACGGTTGTGGTGGATGTTCAACGTGCGCAAGAGGGGCTAAGCATAGAGCTGATCAATACTCATGTTGATGACAACAGACTCCAGCTTCTTGATGTGAAAGATTTCGCTACCTTGGTTGAAGGCGTGGAAGTGTATAAAGAGGCCCCAAGCACTCGGTTGTTAGCGACAATCAGCAAGGACTACCAATACGAATACAATCTCAAAGGCCGTTTTATTGAGGTGGTGATCAGTAAGCCTGCTCTAGAAGAAGCGGTAACAGAGAAAAGTATACTCGAGAAAGAGGGTAAGCTGATATCGATTAACTTCCAAGATATTCCAGTGCGAAATGTCCTGCAGCTTATCGCTGACTATAACGACTTTAACTTAGTCGTGTCTGATTCAGTAACCGGAAACCTAACTTTACGTTTAGATGGTGTGCCTTGGCAGCAAGTTCTAGATATCATCTTACAGGTCAAAGGGTTAGATAAGCGGGTAGATGGCAATGTCATCTTGGTGGCGCCAAAAGATGAACTAGACCTTCAAGAGCAGCAAGCGTTAGAGAAGTCGCGTTTAGAAGAGGAATTGGGTGAGCTTAAGTCGGAAATCATTAAGATTCACTTTGCTAAAGCGACCGACATTGCCGACATGATTGGTGGTGATGGGACGGTGAGCATGTTGTCCGATCGTGGCTCGATTACTATTGATGAGCGCACCAATTCATTGCTTATTCGTGAACTGGAGGAAAACATTGCCGTGATACGAAGCATTATTGAATCTTTAGATATCCCTGTGAAGCAAGTTCAGATAGAGGCGCGTATTGTGACTGTTACTGAGGGGAACCTTGATGAACTAGGAGTGCGTTGGGGAGCATCTTCAACAAACGGAAGCTTCACGGTTGGTGGTTCTATCGAAGGCAACTACCCGTCTATTGCACCTTACGATAGTAATGGAGGGAATAGCGTCATTGATGAGTACCTCAACGTTAATTTAGGTGCGACATCTTCAAATGCTTCGAGTATCGCATTTCAGGTTGCTAAACTGGGCTCTGATACTCTGCTCGACCTTGAGTTATCAGCGTTACAACAAGAGTCAAAAGCTGAAATTATTTCGAGTCCACGTTTGATTACTACCAATAAAAAGCCCGCTTATATTGAGCAAGGTACTGAAATTCCTTATTTAGAGTCATCTTCAAGTGGTGCAACGTCAGTCGCATTTAAGAAAGCGGTATTGAGCCTTAAGGTGACGCCGCAGATCACGCCAGACAATCGTTTGGTGTTGGATTTGAGCGTAACTCAAGATAGGCCCGGACAGGTGGTGAAAACCGGAACTGGAGAGGCTGTTGCAATTGATACCCAGCGTATTGGCACGCAAGTGCTTGTTAATAATGGTGAAACAGTTGTTCTTGGTGGGATATTTCAGCACAGTGTGAGTAGCACCGTAGATAAAGTTCCTCTATTGGGAGACCTGCCTGTATTAGGGGCTTTGTTCCGCAGAAGCTACGAAAATGTAGGGAAAAGTGAGTTGTTGATCTTTGTTACACCGAAAGTTGTGATTCAGTAATGAACAATTAGATTAAAAATAAAGTTGCATTAGTGGCACCTAACCTTGATAATTTCGGGTCTTATCACGAATTATCTGTGAGGAATCGGTGCCACGGGCCTTTTAATTTCAGTACTTGTACTGACCTACCTTGTGGCGATGTCATTGAATTAACGTTGTAAATTACTGCTAAAAACATGGCTGAGAAACGCAATATTTTTCTTGTTGGCCCAATGGGCGCCGGCAAAAGTACAATTGGTAGACACCTAGCTTCCCAACTTCATATGGAGTTTTTAGACTCCGACACTGTGATCGAAGAGCGCACTGGCGCAGACATCGCATGGGTTTTTGATGTTGAGGGCGAAGAAGGTTTCCGTAAACGCGAAGAATCTGTAATCAACGACCTGACAGAAGAGCAAGGAATTGTTCTTGCGACAGGCGGTGGTTCAGTGCTGAGCAAAGAAAACCGTAACCGTCTATCTGCACGAGGCATTGTTGTATACCTAGAGACAACAATTGAAAAGCAACTTGCTCGCACTAACCGCGACAAGAAACGCCCTCTACTTCAAACAAACAACCCGCGAGATGTACTAGAAGATCTAGCCGTATCTCGCAACGCACTATACGAAGAAGTGGCGGACTACACAGTTCGTACTGACGACCAAAGTGCAAAAGTGGTAGCCAACCAGATCGTAAAAATGCTAGAAGAACGTTAAGTTCATTTTTTTGGAGAGCAAACCCATGGAACGGATTACGGTCAATCTAGCTGAGCGTAGCTACCCTATCTCTATTGGCGCCGGGTTATTTGAAGACCCGGCGTACCTTTCTTTTTTATCAGGCAAACAGAAAGTTGTTGTTATCAGTAATATGACAGTAGCGCCTCTTTATGCCGATAAAATTTTATCGCTATTGGATCAAGTAGGCTGTCAAACTTCTCTTTTAGAGTTGCCAGATGGTGAACAGCACAAAACTCTTGAAACGTTCAATTCAGTGATGAGCTACATGCTTGAAGGAAATTACAGCCGTGATGTGGTGGTGATTGCTTTAGGTGGTGGAGTTATCGGTGATTTGGTCGGTTTTGCTGCTTCTTGTTACCAGCGCGGTATTGATTTCATTCAAATTCCAACGACACTTCTTTCTCAAGTGGACTCTTCTGTAGGTGGTAAAACCGCAGTAAACCATCCCCTTGGTAAGAATATGATCGGCGCTTTCTATCAACCAAAATCTGTCATCATCGATACTAACTGTTTATCTACGCTTCCAGAGCGTGAATTTGCTGCGGGTATTGCTGAGGTGATCAAATACGGCATCATTTACGATGAAGCCTTCTTTGATTGGTTGGAACAGAATTTAGAGAAACTTTATCAACTTGATGAAGAGGCACTGATTACCGCAATTGCTCGTTGTTGTGCAATTAAGGCTGAAGTGGTGGCTATAGATGAAAAAGAGTCAGGAATCAGAGCGTTATTGAACCTAGGTCATACATTTGGTCATGCGATCGAAGCAGAACTAGGCTATGGTAATTGGCTACATGGTGAAGCTGTGTCGTCAGGGACTGTAATGGCAGCGAAAACTGCTCAATTACAGGGACTGATCTCTCAGCAGCAACTTGAGCGAATTATTTCTATACTCAAGAATGCGAAACTGCCAATCCATACGCCAGAAAGCATGTCTTTTGAAGACTTTATGAAACACATGATGCGCGATAAAAAAGTACTGTCTGGTCAGTTACGTTTGGTATTGCCAACAAGTATTGGTGCTGCTGAAGTGGTCGCTGATGTGCCTCAAGACATCATCAAACAAGCGATCGACTTCTGCCGTACCCTTTAAATTTTGTTGTGAGGTTGCCTAGCGAAACTCTAGGCAACTGAAGCGTTTTACTGATCGATCTTATCAGTAGGGATCCCCAATGAGTTTGGCTCATGAATTAAGAGTATTAGAGTTAGAGTCTCAAGTTGAGCTGCTAGAGCGCTTACAGCTTTTGACTAACTTTGGCTCAAATCTTGTAACGGTCGCTGGCAAAGCTGGTTCTGGCCGCTCTTGGTTGGCTCAGCGTTATCTTGAAGCATGGTCAACAGAAAGAAATCAGTGTTTACTACTTTGTCATCCAAGCCAAGACGATCAACAACGCCGCGCACTTATTCTTAGCCAAATTGTTTCTGACCCCCTGTTTAATCAACATGATTCTTTATCTGATAGCCTAACAAGGCTACTGGATGGAGAGCCGTGTCATGTGGTTATCGTTGTTGATGATGCGCACCGTCTCTCTGAGCTATTGGTATCCGAATTATGGATGTTGGTACTGGAAGCTCAATCAAACCCTCAGTGGACGATCAATATCGTTCTCTTCTCGGAAACGGGTCATCTAGACACTCTATTAACACGTCTGAGTTACGGCCAACAACACAAGCCTATCGATCTCGAGATCGATGATCTTTCACAACCAGAAGCTGAACATTTTTTTGAATCACTGGTGATTCGATATGTTGATGATGAGTCTGAAACTCGCGTGCGACGTGCGTTTAGTAAAGCGCGACCTCTGCCCGGAGAGTTAATGGCTTTAGGAGAATTGAAAGTGGAAAAAAGGATTATTATTCGCTCAATCATTGGTTCACCGATCAATATCGCGATTGTGGTGGCCTTGTTGCTGTTGTTAATTGGTGGCGGTTATTGGTGGATGTTCAGTCAGCCAACACCAGACGATAAAGCGCAATCTCTAATTGCACCGATTGAACAGACGGCTATTCCAACCTTTGAAGTGGAAAGCGGCACTGAACAAACCGGCATCAATGAAGCTGTTGACTCTGAAACAACAACCGACATGAGTTACCAAGGCGCAGATGATGACAGCTCTTCTCTGCCACCGAGTGTCGTTGAAGACACCGCCAGTGTTGGAGAGGCCGAGCAAGATCAGCAGCGCGTTGTGATCACCTCTGACGTGGTTGATGCTTTGCTGGATGACAAAGCTGAGAGTGCCGATACCAGTGCGCTTGATGAAAATACCGATGCTGCTGTGAGTTCGCAGTCTGATTCAGTAGAAGCCGAGTCACAGTCGACAGCCGATGAAGAATCAGAACGAACTGACTCAACACCGCCGGCTAAAAAGATCACCTTCTCTTTTGCTCGTGAAGAGTTACAAGCTATCTCGCCACGAGCATATACTCTGCAGTTGAGCGCGATGACCTCACTGGAAGATGTACAATCTTTCATTGAGGAGTATGACCTTGAGAACAAGGTTCGTATCTACCCAACACTTCGCAACGACACCAAGTGGTTTATCATCACTTATCAAGATTACCCAACAATTCAACTGGCACGAGACGCGGTAAGCCTGTTATCAAAACCACTTCAGCAGTTAGAACCTTGGGCAAAATCGATGAATCAAGTGCATCGAGAAATAGAACGTGCGAAATAACCCTGAGCTTGGCCTCAAAATATGTTACATTCCGCAGCCTTATTTTTGAGTTGATAGATAGAGCAGTAAATGAAAAAGCAGCGTGCCTTTCTAAAATGGGCTGGTGGAAAATATGGCCTAGTTGAAGACATCCAACGTCACCTGCCACCTGCTCGTAAATTGGTAGAACCGTTTGTCGGTGCTGGCTCAGTGTTTTTGAATACTGACTTTGAACAGTACCTATTGGCAGATATCAATCCCGATCTTATCAACCTATATAACCTTCTTAAAACGGATCCTGAAACCTACATCACTGAAGCGAAGCGTTGGTTCTGCCCTGAGAACAACCGTAAAGAAGCCTTCCTAGATATTCGAGCTGAGTTCAATGGTACAGATAACGTCATGTATCGCTCGTTGGCTTTCTTGTATATGAACCGATTTGGCTTTAATGGCCTATGTCGTTACAACAAGAAGGGCGGTTTTAACGTTCCGTTTGGTTCTTACAAAAAACCTTACTTCCCAGAAGCTGAGTTGGAGTTTTTTGCCGAGAAAGCGAAAAAAGCCACCTTCGTCTGTGAGGGATACCATGAAACCTTTAGCCGCGCCCGTAAAGGCTGTGTGGTTTACTGTGATCCTCCATACGCACCGCTGTCGAATACGGCTAACTTTACCTCTTACGCAGGTAATGGCTTTAGCTTAGATGATCAAGCTGCGCTGGCGGATGTTGCTGAAAAAGCAGCGATGGAACGCGGTATTCCTGTTTTGATTTCAAATCACGATACGACATTAACGCGTCGCTTATATCATGGTGCGGAATTGAATGTGGTGAAGGTGAAGCGCACTATCAGCCGTAACGGCGCTGGACGTAATAAAGTGGATGAGTTACTGGCGCTTTTTCATAAAGAGAAAAACAAGCAACACGCATCAGCGGAATAGTACTCGTCAGAATAACCTCCAAACTCATTAAATTGAGTGACCAACGGATACTTTCTTAAACTAATCTTTCGAACTGCTAGGATCTGCTTAGGGGCTTAGGTAGAATTGCACACCAAATAGTCTTGGGCTGAGTCTTGTATTTGTGTATGAGATATCACCAAGGCGGTGACATTCGCAATTTACTCACTCTTAAGAGGTTTGGTATGAAAGATTTTCTAATCGCTCCATCGATTTTGTCTGCAGATTTTGCTCGTCTTGGTGAAGACGTAGAAAAAGTACTCGCAGCGGGTGCTGATGTTGTGCACTTCGATGTGATGGACAACCATTACGTACCTAACCTGACTTTTGGCGCGCCTATCTGTAAAGCGCTGCGCGACTACGGTATTACCGCTCCGATCGATGTTCACCTAATGGTTAAGCCAGTGGACAGTATCGTGCCTGAGTTTGCGAGAGCTGGCGCATCAATGATTACTTTTCACGTTGAAGCATCAGAGCACGTCGATCGTACTCTACAGCTAATCAAAGAACACGGCTGTAAAGCAGGTGTGGTTCTTAACCCAGCAACACCACTGTCTTGCCTAGATTACATCATGGACAAAGTAGACATGATTCTACTAATGTCTGTGAACCCTGGCTTCGGCGGTCAATCTTTCATTCCTCATACTCTTGATAAGCTGCGTGCTGTACGTAAGCTGATTGATGACTCAGGCCGTGATATTCGCCTTGAGATTGATGGCGGCGTGAAGGTTGATAACATCCGTGAAATTGCAGAAGCGGGCGCAGATATGTTCGTTGCTGGTTCGGCTATCTTCAATCAACCGGATTACAAAGAAGTGATTGATGAGATGCGTGCAGAGCTTGCAAAAGTTAACGCATAAAAGTAGAACTAGGGTCAGTTGACCTAAACTAGAAAAATTTAGATTAAGGGGCTCATTGGCCCCTTTTTTACGTCTTATCGCTCAACACATAAGACGAATATAATTAATAGGAAAGTAAGATGTCATTAAGTTCAATAAAACTGATCGCCTTTGATTTGGATGGAACCTTGTTAGACAGCGTGCCTGATTTGGCGGTTGCGGCTGACCAAGCTTGTCAGGAACTGGGTTTCTCTTCAGTGAGCGAAGAACACGTTCGCGATTATGTAGGCAATGGTGCTGACGTGCTTATCGGACGCTCACTCAGCCGCAACCTAACTGTTGACCCAAGTCTAGCGCCTGATCTGCTAAAGAAAGCGCGCACCTTGTTTGATGATTTCTACGAGCAGGGCGGCCATAAGCTCAGCCACCTTTACCCTTCAGTAAAAGATACGTTAGCTGAATTACATAAAGCGGGCTTCACCATGGCACTTGTGACCAACAAGCCGTCGAAATTTGTACCCGACGTTCTGGCGCAACACGGTATTGATAAGTACTTTGTTGATGTGTTGGGCGGCGACTCTTTCCCAGAGAAAAAGCCGAACCCAGTGGCGCTGAACTGGTTGCTAGAAAAGCACAATGTGAAGGCAGAAGAGATGCTGATGGTTGGCGATTCAAGTAACGACATCAAAGCCGCTAAGAATGCAGGCTGTCACTCGTTTGGTCTGACTTACGGTTACAACCACGGTGAGCCAATTTCAGCATCAAACCCTGACTATGTCGCAGACAACATTGCGCAATTACTAGATGTCGTTCTAGTTTCAGCATAAAGCGGACAAAAGTTAGCGAACCTACTAGCAAAATACTTGTCAATGAGTACACTGGATGAGCCGTACAGAAGAGCTGTGCGGCTTTTCTATATTTAAGTTAAGAAGCTAGGCGAATAAGCGAAGTTAACAAACTAAGTTAACAAGCGCAGTGAAAAACCAAGCGAATAAGCAAAGGAATTAAAACCATGAGCAAGCCCATCGTATTGAGTGGTGTTCAACCATCTGGTGAACTAAGTATCGGTAACTACTTGGGTGCTCTACGTCAATGGCAACAGATGCAAGATGATTACGATTGCCAATACTGTGTTGTAGACCTTCACGCAATTACGGTTCGCCAAGACCCGAAAGCACTGCATGAAGCGACTCTAGACGCACTAGCAATCTGTCTTGCTGTCGGTGTTGATCCAAAGAAGAGCACGCTATTTGTTCAGTCACACGTACCAGAGCATGCTCAACTTGGTTGGCTTCTTAACTGTTACACACAAATGGGTGAACTGAGCCGTATGACTCAGTTTAAAGATAAGTCTGCGCGTCACTCGAACGACGTAAACGTAGGCCTATACGACTACCCAGTGTTGATGGCTGCAGACATCCTGCTTTACGGTGCTCACCAAGTACCTGTAGGTAGCGACCAGAAACAACACTTAGAGCTAGCGCGTGATATCGCAACTCGTTTTAACAACATCTACGGTCCTGAAACGCCAATCTTCCAAGTACCAGAACCTTACATTCCAACAGTGAATGCACGTGTAATGAGCTTGCAAGATGCGACGAAGAAGATGTCTAAGTCAGACGACAACCGTAAGAACGTCATTACTCTGCTAGAAGAGCCTAAGTCGATCATCAAGAAGATCAACAAAGCGCAAACCGATGCAGAAACACCACCACGTATTGCTCACGATTGGGAAAACAAAGCGGGTATTTCTAACCTAATGGGCTTGTACTCTGCAGCGACGGGTAAAAGGTTCGCAGAGATCGAAGCGCAATACCAAGGCGTTGAAATGTACGGTCCATTTAAGAAAGATGTAGGTGCAGCATTGGTTGAGATGCTTGAGCCGATTCAATCTGAATACCACCGTATCCGTGCTGATCGTGCGTACATGGACGCAGTAATGAAAGCGGGGGCTGAAAAAGCGTCTGAGCGTGCTTCTGTGACACTGAAAAAAGCGTACGCAGCAGTTGGTTTTGTTACTCGCCCATAGGGTGAACTAAAACAACTTGCTTGAGAATTTGAGCCCAAAGTAGCTTTTGTTTACTTTGGGCTTTTTAATGCCCATTCTATTTACCTTCCCCGAAAACCTCTTGTTTGAACTGATAATTTACGCAGTGTTTTGCTAGCATACCCGTGGCTTTAATGCTGTGCAGATGATCTTATTCAGCACTCTCAATTTTTATAAAATTAGGCTTGTTTCTATTTGTGTTGGAAATATATAACGTGCCAAACAATTGATGATTCCAAAGTGATAAGTTCCTCATTTTCTTGCCAACTGACTTATTCCTTTCATAAATAAACCTGATAGTTACCACAAAATACATGACTGCCCATAGACGGCAGTGACGATAACTCAATGAACTCAGGTGAAACGGATGGCTCTTTTACACAAACCTTCATTGCTAGCAGTGGCAATTGGTAGCTTGTTAACCACAAGCGCACACGCTGATTTGTTTATTTCACAATATGTGGAAGGCGGCAGTTACAACAAAGCGGTTGAGATAGCTAATAACGGCGATAGCCGTATTAACTTAGATGGTTATTCACTGGCTAAATCAGCGAATGGTAACGGATCATGGGGGGCCACTTTATCTTTAGATGGCCACGTTTTAGCGCCCGGTCAGGTGCTTGTTGTCGCTCATACCAATGCCAGTGATGAGATTAAGGCCGTCGCTGACATTCTAAATGCTTCGCTGGCTAACCATAATGGAGACGATCCACTGGCTATCTTGAATTCAGACTCAAGTGTGCTGGATATGATTGGTGTGATGGGCGATGTGGACTGGGGCAAAGATGTCACTTTGGTTCGTGCGACACAAACACCATCGGCGACGTTTGACGCTTCACAGTGGGTATCGCTACCAAAAGATAGTATTGAAGGGCTAGGTTCACTAGACAGTGTTGAACTGCCAGAAGCGTTCACTTGTACACAAGATGGCTCAGATCCGGTATTCACCACTATTCAAGAGATCCAAGGTGAAGGTGCAACCTCGCCATTCATCGATGGCTATCCGTATATCACTGATGATGAATACTTCGTCAAAGGTGTGGTAAGTGCAGTGACTACAGGCCTAACCAAAGGCTTCTATCTGAAAGCTCTTGAGGATGACTTCAACTCAAGCACCTCTGAAGGCTTATTCATTCATACTAACCAGTCAAGCTCAGAGCTAGCCGCGGGCGATGTGGTGTGTGTCAAAGGCAAGGTTCAAGAATACTACAGCCACACTCAACTTAAAGTTGAAAACAATCAATGGCTAAAGCAGTGGACACAACAAGCACCTGAAGCAACGGCGATTGAAGCGCTAGACAGTGACGAGAACTTCGCTGCAACGCTTGAACGCTACGAAGGCATGTTGGTGAAAACAACCGAAGCACTTGATATGCGTGTAACGCGTACCTTCGGTTATGACTACGCAGGTCGTCGTAACAACATGGTGTTGGCGCATGAGCGTATCAACATGCAGCCTAACCAGCTTTTCGCCGCAGGTTCTGATGGCGCGAAACAACAAACAGAAGACAACGCAGACCGTCGCCTGTTCGTTGAAGCCGATCAAAAAGCGGGTGACGGACAAGTTCCTTTCTATCCATACTTTGGCCGTACCGACATCGACCAGGATGGTTCAACAGAAGATTACATCCGCATTGATGACACCATTGTTGGTCTAGAAGGTGTTCTGACCTACAGCTACGGTGAATACCGTTTAATTGCGACTAACCAGATTTCTGCTGAAAACTTCGTTCGTAACGATCCGCGTACCGACAAGCCAGATATGGATGAAGGTGACCTACGTATCGCGACCTTCAATGTACTGAACTACTTTAATTCTCCATTTGGCGGTGATGCGAATCAGCACGGTAATAACCGTGGTGCGAACACCATCACTGAGTTTGAGATGCAGCAAGAGAAGATTGTCAACGCGATTCTTCGCTTAGATGCAGACATCATTGGCTTGATGGAAATTGAGAACAACGGCTTTGGTGAAGGCTCTGCCATTGGGCAGCTTGTTAATCAACTGAATAACCGTATTGAACGTAAGAAAGACCGTTATACGTTTGTCGCTGTCGATTCTAATGAAGATGGCGTAACCGACGAGATGGACTCGATTGGTACCGACGTAATCACAACGGGTGTTATCTACCGTAAGAAGGTAGTGAAGCTTAAAGACAGCCGTGTTATCGCGATGCCAAGCCAGCAAGCTCCAGAGGTGTTAGACGATTCAGGTAAGGTGATTGAAGACGGTAAGAACTACCAACGCGACTCATTGGCGCCAACCTTTAAAGTTAAAGGCACCAAAGAGAAACTCACCGTAGCGATTAACCACTTTAAATCGAAAGGTTCTAAGTGTTGGGAAGATGCTGCGCCAGTTGAAGAGGGTGGTCAAGGTGGTGTTGATGCCGATAAGCAAGGTTCATGTGAGAACTTCCGTGTGGCAGCTGCGGTCGCATTAGGTGAAGCGCTTGATGGCATCAAAGGCCATAAAGTGATTCTGGGTGATATGAACTCGTACGGCATGGAAGATCCAATGCTGGTGCTGACGGATTACTCTGAAGAGAAATACGGTAAGCAAATCAAAGCGGCGCGTAACACTTACATTGATGGTGTTGAGCAGTTTGGTGATAGCGGTGCGGTGATTACTAAGAACTACGGCTACATTAATGCTGTGGCTCAAAAGCACCCAGACAGCTGGAGCTATTCATACAATGACGAAGTGGGCGCGCTGGATCACCTGTTGATCAGCGAGAGCTTGAAGGGCATGGTGGTTGATGCGACCGACTGGCACATCAATGGTGGTGAATCGACGTTGTTTGACTACAACGAAGAGTACAAAGGCGATCTACCTAAGTACCAAGATCACTTCCGTTCATCAGATCATGATCCTGCTGTTCTTGAGCTAAGAGTCGGCGGTTCATTCGGCTTTGGTGCACTGATGTCATTGTTCGGACTAGCAATGTGGCGTCGTCGCAAGTAGCTTAGTCACAAGTAGCTCGATAACAAGTAAACGAGCCATAAACTATGCTAGCAAACCAATCCAGATAGCTCAGATCTATCTGTAAACAATTAAGGTCAACTTAGGTTGGCCTTAATTATTGGCGAAATGCAGTTTCCACTTGCCTTTCGCTATGGGTATTGCACAATACCGCCCCTATATCTCCCAACCCTTTAGTATTTAGCAAACGATTTCGACCCATGTTACTTATCATCGATAACTACGACTCCTTTACCTATAACTTGTATCAGTATTTCTGTGAGTTAGGGGTAACTGTAAAAGTTGTACGCAACGATGAGATTGATATCGCAGGCATCGAATCACTGAATCCTAGCCACCTTGTTATCTCACCAGGTCCTTGTACACCGGATGATGCGGGGATCTCCCTGCAAGTCATTGAACACTTTGTTGGTAAGCTGCCGATCTTAGGTGTGTGTCTTGGTCATCAAGCCATTGCTCAAGCCTTTGGTGGTGAAGTGGTGAGAGCCAGACAAGTGATGCACGGTAAAACCTCTCCAATCCGTCACAACGGTAAGAGTGTTTTTCAAGGGCTTAATAACCCTCTGACTGTGACACGTTACCATTCCCTAGTGGTGAAAAATGGCACGCTACCCGACTGCTTTGAACTTACTTCTTGGACGGAATTTGAAGATGGCAGCATGGATGAGATCATGGGTTATCAACACAAAACCTTGCCGATTGATGCAGTACAGTTCCACCCTGAATCGATTAAAACAGATCAGGGACACCAACTTCTGGCTAATTTCCTAAGACGCTAGGTGTTTGAATCCGTGTTTTAAGCGCTCCTCCCTCCCTGACACTGATCACCTTTTATAACATTTCTCCCTCGTTAGGCTAAGTTTTTAGTCTATGCAATATTATTCGCCTTATTTCGTCTCGAACCCAATATACCGCAATGCCAGTAAGGCTTTGCTGTTGTTAGAGATACGCTTGAGTAGAAAAAGCTTCATAAAATAGATTAATTGATGCATAAATAGTCATAAGTAGTGACATTTAGCTGGCTGTCATGGATGGCTAAAGAATAATCTACTATTGAAAACGTTAATTAAATGTAAATATAATGCTGCGGCGGGATTATGACGGGACAAAATATTTTGTCTCACTTATAAACCAATACGCTTATTTGCGAAGCTTGCGGTATCGAGAAGGAATGTACGATGACAGTGGAAAATAAAGTAGAACGTAGTCTGTTTAATGAGGTGATGGTGCCTTGTTATAACCCAATGGAAATGATCCCAGTGAAAGGGGAAGGCGCACGCGTTTGGGACCAACAAGGCCGAGAGTATATCGACTTTGCTGGTGGTATCGCTGTGAGCTGTTTGGGTCACTGTCACCCAGCAATGGTTAACGCCGTTACTGAGCAAGCAAACAAGATTTGGCACCTAAGTAACGTGATGACCAACGAACCTGCACTGCGTCTAGCGAAAAAGCTAACCGATGTGTGTTTTGCAGAAAAAGTATTCTTTGCGAACTCTGGCGCAGAAGCAAACGAAGCAGCTCTTAAGCTAGCTCGTCGTTGGGCGGCGGATGTTCATGGCCCTGAGAAATCTGAAATCATTGCATTCAAACAAGGTTTCCATGGTCGTACTTTCTTTACTGTAACGGTTGGTGGTCAAGAAGCTTATTCTGACGGCTTCGGTCCTAAACCGGGCGATGTGACTCACCTGCCTTACAATGATATTGCCGCGCTAGAAGCGCACATCTCAGATCGCACATGTGCAATCATGATGGAACCTCTGCAAGGTGAGGGCGGTATCATTTCTCCAACGTCTGAATTCGTGAACACAGTTCGTGAACTGTGTGACAAACACAATGCACTGCTTATCTTTGATGAAGTGCAAACGGGTAATGGTCGTACTGGTAATTTTTACGCTTACCAAGGCCTAGGTGTGACACCTGATATTCTAAGCACTGCGAAATCACTCGGTGGTGGTTTCCCTATCGGTGCAATGTTAACGACCACAGAGCTAGCAGAGCACCTGAAAGTAGGTACTCACGGTTCTACTTACGGTGGTAACCCACTGGCGTGTGCTGTTGCAGAAGCGGTTGTTGATGTGGTTAGCCAACCTGAAGTATTAGCAGGCGTGAAAGAGCGTGAAGCATTGTTCCGTGATGGTCTTGCTAAGATTAACGACAAGTACCAAATCTTCAGTGAAGTTCGTGGTAAAGGTCTATTGCTAGGTGCTGCGCTTAATGAAGAGTGGCAAGGCCGTGCACGCGACGTATTAGTAGCAGCAGGTGAACAAGGCTTGATGGTACTGGTTGCGGGTGCAAACGTGGTTCGTTTCACGCCATCACTGGTTATTACTACACAAGAAATTGAAGAAGGCTTATCAAAACTAGACAAAGCAATCGCTACGCTAGTATAGCCTGAGCGGCGTCATAGGAATCATCGTCATTAGAGCGATCCTATGACGTTTCGCTGAAGGCCCAAGCTTCTGGTTTTGGGCCTGTTTTGCATCTGGAGGGAATATTGATGCTAGTTGTTCGCCCAATTAAATTATCTGACTACGATTCGCTGCATACCTGCGCCGTTGAGTCAGGACATGGATTTACGTCTCTTCCGGTTAATGAAGAACTGTTAACCAACCGAATTACTCACTCTGAATACAGCTTTGCCAAACAAGATGTGACTGAGCCCGGTGACGAAGGCTACCTAATGGTTGGCTTTGATACCGAAACTGGAGAAGTCGCAGGTACGACAGGGATCGAAGCTTCGATTGGCTGGGATGTACCGTTTTATTCTTACCACATCAGTAAAGTGGTTCACTCATCACAAAAGCTTGGCGTTAACAATGTCGTGAAGCTGCTGACTTTCGGTAATAACTACACCGGATGCAGTGAGATCTGCACACTATTCTTGCGACCTGATTTCCGTGGTGGATTGAATGGCCGTTTGATGTCTAAGTGTCGTTTCTTGATCATGGCTGAACACCCGGAGCGTTTCTCGAAAACGATTTTTGCTGAAATGCGTGGTGTATCGGATGCTGAAGGCAATTCACCTTTCTGGCAGTGGCTGCAAGAGCACTTCTTCTCTATTGATTTTACACTTGCAGATTACCTAACCGGTATTGGTAAGAAAGGCTTCATTGCTGACCTAATGCCAAAGTTACCAATCTACGTAAACTTATTGAGTAAAGAGGCCCAGTCTGTGATTGGCCAAGTGCACGATAATACTCGTCCGGCACTTAAGCTACTTGAACGTGAAGGTTTTACTAACCGTGGCTATGTTGACATCTTTGATGCAGGTCCAACGGTTGAATGTGATTTAAAAAATATCGAATCAGTGCGTCATGCGATTCGTGCTCAAGTAAAAATTGCCGATCACTCTAGCTCGAAAGACTTCCTAATTGGTAATACTTCGTTTGAAAACTTCCGCGCGGTCGCCGCGAAAGGCGCGTATGACCAAGAAAGAGACACAGTGATTTTATCATCTGAAGTAGCAAGCGCTCTTGAAGTAAAAGAAGGCGAATTCGTTCGCATGTTGGCTCAATAAGAGCGGTGATTATCTGTCGAAGATTTTTAAGGATAGAAGTATGACTCAGTGGATAGCAGGACAATGGGTGGCTGGTCAAGGTGAAGCCATGACATCAGTAAGCCCATACAACAATGAAGTAGTGTGGCAGGGTGATAGTGCAACACCGGCACAGGTTGAATCCGCAGTAGCGGCGGCTCGTGAAGCCTTCTTGGTTTGGAAAAAGCTGAGCTTTTCTGAGCGCGAAGCGATCGTGTTGAAGTTCGCGGAAACAGTGAAAGAGAACAGCGAAGAAATCGCACAAATTATCGCAAAAGAGACGGGTAAACCGATTTGGGAAACTCGCACGGAAGCGGGCGCAATGGCGGGCAAAATTGCTATCTCTATCCGTGCTTATCATGAACGTACTGGTGAAGCTTCACGTGAAGCAGCAGGTAACCAAATCGTTCTGCGTCATCGTCCACTGGGCGTGATGGCGGTATTTGGTCCTTATAACTTCCCAGGACACCTACCTAACGGTCATATTGTTCCTGCACTGCTATCGGGAAATACCGTCGTGTTCAAACCTTCAGAGCAAACACCATGGACAGGTGAGTTTGCAATGAAGCTATGGCAAGAAGCGGGTCTCCCTGCTGGCGTAATTAACCTAGTGCAAGGCGCTAAAGAGACTGGCATCGCACTGGCGGATGCTAAAGGTCTTGATGGCGTGCTATTCACAGGTAGCGCGAATACTGGTCATATCCTGCATCGTCAATTTTCAGGTCAACCGGGCAAGATGCTGGCGCTAGAAATGGGCGGCAATAACCCTATGGTGATCAGTGACCAATTTGGTGATGTTGATGCGACGGTTTATACCATTATCCAATCGGCGTTCATCAGTGCAGGTCAACGTTGTACGTGTGCTCGTCGTCTATATATTCCTATTGGCGAGAAGGGTGACCTACTGATCGATAAGCTTGTTGCAGCAACTCAAAAGATTCGTGTTGATCAGCCTTTCGCTGAGCCAGCACCATTCATGGGTCCACAGATCTCTGAAGCAGCAGCTAAGTTCATTCTGGACGCGCAAGCTAATCTGCAATCGCTAGGTGGTGTCAGCCTAGTAGAAGCAAAATCGGGTCAAGCGGCGTTTGTTTCTCCGGGTATTATCGATGCAACCAACATTGCTGAACTGCCAGATGAAGAATACTTCGGTCCATTGCTACAAGTAATTCGCTATCAGTCACTAGAGCAAGCGGTTGAGTTAGCTAACGACACACGCTTTGGTTTATCTGCTGGTTTAGTATCAACAGATGATTCTGAATGGGAATACTTCGTTGACCATATTCGAGCGGGTATTGTGAACCGTAACCGTCAGCTAACAGGCGCCAGTGGTGATGCACCATTTGGTGGTCCGGGTGCTTCAGGTAACTTACGCCCTAGTGCTTACTATGCGGCTGACTACTGTGCTTACCCTATGGCTTCAATGGAAGGTGGCGAAACTCAATTGCCCGCGACATTTAGCCCGGGTCTTGAGCTGTAATTTAGGCTAATGAGTACTAAGCTCATTCGTTAAACTGGAAATAGGGAAGTGGTGTTATCGCTTCCTTTTCCATCACGCCTGACACCTAGATTGGGCGGTAGATAATAATAGAACAAGTATGTCACAGGCTGATGGCTGCTGACTTTGTGTCTCAGCCTCTCCCTTTCTAATCCAAATTACTAGCTTGCTAGAATCTCTGACAAGGAGTCACCATGACGCCCGATCTACTATTTAAATCACTATGGGATGATTACATTCACAGGCTGTGCCCATCGGCTGAGAAAGTACACCAGTTGCTAAAAGAAGACGAAGCGCTGATTAATGATCATATTGCACTGCGTACTTTCAATGTAGCTCCGCTGGGAATTGAAACGCTGGCTAAGCCTTTCCTTGAGTTAGGTTATAAAGCGTGTGGCGATTACCTGTTTGAGAGCAAGAAGCTAGTTGCTAAGCATTACGAGCATCCAGATCCAAAACAGCCGAAAGTGTTCATTAGTGAATTGAAGGTAGAAGAGTGCTCAAGTGAGTTGCAACAGATCGTTGCTAAGTTGGTTGAGCAAGTTGATGCAAATCAGCTTCAAGGTCATGAATTCTTGTTTGGTGGTCGTCTTTGGGGTTTGAGCTTCGCAGATTTCCAAGTGCTAGCAAAAGAGAGTGAATACGCGTCTTGGTTAGCGGCTCATGGTTACGGTGCAAATCACTTTACGGTGAGTGTGAACCAACTTAATAACTTCGATGAAGTGCAGGCCGTGAATGACTATCTGAATGAGTCGGGATTCACTATCAATGCGTCTGGAGGTGAGGTTAAAGGCTCTCCAGAGGTCTTATTAGAACAATCATCAACAATGGCAGATAAAGTCCCAGTTTCATTTGTTGAAGGCAATGAGATGATTCCTGGTGGCTTCTATGAGTTTGCTAAGCGCTATGCGATGGCTAATGGTGAGCTTTATACCGGGTTTGTCGCAGCATCGGCTGACAAGATTTTTGAAAGCACCAACGGTTAACGGACGAAGCTCTATTTCGTAATGCTCTCGCATCTTCAAAAAACAAAAAAGCCACCAAATTTGCATTTGGTGGCTTTCAAATTTTTGGCTCAGCTAATCGAGATTAACGAGTGCCGTATACCACGATAGTTTTACCGTGTGCAGAAATTAGGTTCTGCTCTTCTAGCATCTTCAAGATACGACCTACTGTCTCACGAGAACAACCAACGATCTGGCCAATTTCTTGACGAGTGATCTTGATTTGCATGCCGTCAGGGTGAGTCATTGCATCGGGTTGTTTCGCTAGGTTTAGTAGCGTTTGAGCGATACGACCGGTTACGTCAAGGAACGCTAAGTCACCAACTTTTTGGCTAGTTACTTGTAGGCGGTTTGCCATTTGCGCTGAAAGACGCATCAGGATGTCTGGGTTCACTTGGATAAGTTGGCGGAATTTCTTGAAAGAAATCTCAGCAACTTCACAAGGAGATTTTGCTCGAACCCACGCAGAACGCTCTTGGTCTTCTTCGAATAAGCCAAGCTCACCGATGAAGTCGCCTTGGTTTAGGTAAGAAAGAATCATTTCCTTACCTTCTTCGTCTTTGATAAGAACTGCCACAGAACCTTTCACAATGTAGTACAAGGTTTCTGCCTTTTCACCAGCATGAATCAAAGTACTTTTTGAAGGGTACTTATGAATATGACAGTGTGAAAGGAACCACTCTAATGTTGGATCGGTTTGGGGTTTACCTAGAACCATAATATCTTACTTCCTCTGCAGGGTATGCTTGCTGCTTTCCGTATTTTAGCTAAGCCTGGATTGACTCGTTAGGATAAGAGCACTAGTTGAGTGCTGCAAGCTATCTTGTGTTTCGTTTAAGAATAGTATCCTTTTTCAGGTACTATTTCTTGATTTTAATCGTGACCAAGCTACGATTTTTTACGCAAAATTGTGCACATGATCACGGTATGAAAAGTAATCAATAAGAACGCCGTACCGTTAACCTATTTTTCCGGTTTCGATGAGCTGTTGCAGGATTGGTCTTACAATGAGCTCCATAGCAAAACTCATTTTTCCTCCTGGCACGACAAGCGTGTTGTGGCGAGACATAAATGAGCCATCAATCATTGCCAAAAGGTATGGGAAATCGACGTTTTTGATGCCACGCAAACGTATAACTACGAAGCTCTCGTCTAAACTAGGGATCCCTTTGGCGTTGAGTGGGTTGGATGTATCTACGGTTGGAACTCGTTGAAAATTGATATGAGTACGTGAAAATTGAGGAGTAATGTAGTTAAGATAATCATCCATTGAACGAACAATTGAGTCCATTACTGCTTCACGTGAGTGCCCGCGATCGCGTGTGTCACGAACGAATTTTTGTATCCATTCAAGGTTCACGATTGGCACCATACCGATTAGCAGGTCGACATGTTTAGAGACGTTGATGTCTCCGTCTACTACACCGCCGTGTAGGCCTTCGTAGAACATCACATTTGAATTTTCAGGGATCTCTTGCCATGGCGTAAAGGTACCTGGCATTTGATTGTAAGGCACGGCTTCATCGAAGGTGTGCAGATAACTCCGTACTTTACCGGTGCCTTCATTACCATACTGATGGAAGAATTCTTCTAATGCGCCAAAATCGTTAGCCTGTGGACCAAAGTAGCTGATGTGCTTACCTTGCGCGCGTGCCTTGCGGATTTCGACATCCATTTCTGGTCGAGTAAAGCGATGGAAACTATCCCCTTCAACCCAAGCGGCCTTCACGTCCATCATATTGAACATTTTGCGGAAGGCTTCTGAGGTAGTGGTGGTGCCGGCTCCAGATGAACCCGTCACCGCAATAATTGGATGTTTAGCGGACATGACAACCCTTGTCGTTTGAGTAACATACTTGTTAGCAATCGACTTTTACTATAACACGGCTCCTTTCTAAGCGCAGCCTAGAAGCGTTTTATGACTTGGATATCAACGGTTTCATGTAGCTCAGAAAACACGATGCTGACCTCTCCCGAGGCTAATTGATGTTTCACTTGGTCAATCTTGTTCTGTAATGAAACCTCTACGTCGCCGTAGTCTGTACCTTCACGCAGTACGAACTCTTTGATGAGGTTTTCCAGTGTCTCTGGCGCGATGTCTTGCCATGGGATGATCATAAATACTTCTCTCTTTTATGTTCATGAGTATGTTCATTGGTACGTTGATGAGTGTGTCTAGTGACATTATCACTCCCCCTTTTTACCAAGGCTAAGCTTATTTTTATAACGTCCGGGCATTATGCCGAATCTTGGAGACTTTCATAGTAGGCGGGTAATGCTTCTTCCAACCAAAATCTAGGTTTGAGCGTACTGCCGGTAATAAAGCCCACATGGCCGCCTTTTTGAAATAGGCGATAGTCGATGTTGTCAGGCAACACGAACTTTGGAATCACGTCGTCTGTCATAAACGGATCGTCTTTGGCATGGATGATCTGAGTCGGTAGTTTTATCCGATTGAGCTTAGGAAGAGCGGAGCACTGTGCATAATAGTCTTGTGCGTTTTTGAACCCGTGTAGCGGCGCAGTAATCCGTTCATCAAACTCGTATAGCTTATTAATTTTCTTGATCGCTTCAGCGGTGATCCCGAGTTTATTTTGTAGCAGATTACCCTTTTTCAACGCATTGGATTTGAGTGAATTGAGCAGGTACTTCTTATAGATCTTGGAGAAACCTCGTTCAATGCGGCTTGAACAACAGGCAAGATCAAAAGGTGCAGAAACTATCGTTGCCGCCGACAGCAATGGGTCATCTGCGTATTCAACCAAATAGTTCGCTAGCATGTTTCCGCCTAAGGAAATCCCAACCGCAACCTTTGGGTTATTTGGAAACTGTCTATCAAGGTGTTTAAGGAAGAAGCGAGCGTCTTCGACTTCACCTGAGTGATATGCGCGAGCCAAGCGATTTGGTTTTCCGCTACAACCTCTAAAGTGCATCATCACTGATAGCCAACCATCTTTAGCAAAGGCATTCATCAGTCCGTTGGCATAAGGGCTTTCAAAGCTTCCCTCTAAGCCATGGAATAGAACGAATATCGGCTTGTTACTTCGAGCCTCATTACTTGGGGTGTCACCCTCTGGCGATTCGCTCCAAGCAAGATCGAGAAAGTCACCGTCGGGTGTTTCTAAGGTTTGCCATTGAGGGGCAAACAATGCCTGCTTTCTAATAAATCGTGGCACTAAGGTTTGTAAGTGCGGATTAGATAAACCAGCGGCTGCGATAAATATTGTCATAAAAACAGTCCATGCTTTTTTTATAGGCTTTGATAAAGTGTTGAGCCTTTAGCGAAACGCCCACGTTTTTATTTGAGCTTGGTTGATTCTCGGTATAAGCGCAAGAGTTTCACTGATACGGGCTGAAAAAACTGGGTGTAGGTAACTAGTTGAATATTTTCGAGATTGACCTTCAAACATATTGCCAGTCATGCGGGCCACTCCCGTGTGAAAACGAAGAGCGATACTACCAAGGTAAGCTTGGATCTTGATTGAAGATAAGAGAAAGGAAACGCGTTAGGGTTGAGGTGCTGGTTCAGAAAAAGCGTCGTAGAGGTTTTCTGCCCCTAATAAACGACAGTATTGAAAGGTAAGTGACGATTGTTGGCTGGCAAAAAGTTTAAGGGAGTTAATGCAGTCAACGAGGTCGGATTGCTGCTGTTTTTCTAGCTGTAGCTCAAATTGGAGAGCTTCGCGGTAGAGAGAGTCGACAACCTGAGGTTTGAGGTGCTTACGTAGCTCACGATAGTTGTGAAGAAGAGTTTCAGAGCGGCTTAAACACTGTTGTACTTTATGCCACTCTTCTTCGGCAAAAGATAATTGCTGCTCATCAAGCCATTTGAGAAGCAGCAGAAGATTGACGTTGCCGTGGAACTGGTTTTGCAAAGCTAAGCACGCATCCTTTACACCGCGCACACTGTAATACTGAAGGCTAAATTGCCATAGTCGTTCCAGTGTTAGTGATGTCGTGGCGTGCTCTGGGCTCATAAGCTATCCATTTCCTGTTCCATTTGCTCAAGTTCTTCTTGAGTGGACATCCAATCCATTTCAACTTCTTCTAGCTGTGATTTACTGCTCGCTTGCAGTGCGAGTACTTTATTCAGTTTAGCCTTATTTTCAGCTTCATAAAGTGAAGTATCAGATAATTGCTGTTCAGCTTCTGCAAGATCAAGCGTCAACTTATCCATTTTCTTTTCAAATTGAGTCAATTGTTTGCGAATAGGCGCGGTCAGTTTTCTGAACTCTGCTTCTTTACGTTTTTGTTCTTTCTTTGATGCTGCGCTGTTCGCGCTGTCTTTAGCCGGAGCTAACGCTTGCGCTTCTTTACGTTCAATTTTTTGCTGTTCAGTCAGCCATTTATAGTAATCGTCAAGATCACCGTCAAACGGCGCAACCTGACGGTCATGTACTAGGTACAAGTCATCGGTGGTTGCACGCAGTAAGTAACGGTCGTGCGATACGATAACCATCGCGCCTTCAAACGTTTGTAGCGCGAAGGTCAGCGCTTGACGCATATCGAGGTCAAGGTGGTTGGTTGGCTCATCGAGTAACAAGAGATTTGGCTTTTGCCATACCAGTAGAGCCAATACCAATCGTGCTTTTTCACCACCAGAAAATGGAGCCACTTTATTGAGCGCTTTTTCACCTTGGAAGCCAAAGCTGCCTAGGTAATCTCGCAATTGTTGCTCGGTGTGCTTAGGCGCAATCTGCATCATGTGCTGCAGTGGTGTCTCTTCTGGATGCAGCGTCTCCAATTGATGTTGAGCGAAGTAACCCAACTTAACGCCTTGCGAATAGTTCAGTTCACCACCTTGCTGTTTTAGTTCGCCTGAAAGCAGTTTGATCAGTGTCGATTTACCCGCACCATTTCGACCCAGCAGGCCGATACGGCTACCTGGAACGAGGTTAAGGCGAATCTTTTCTAGAATTAGGTTGTCGTCGTAGCCCGCCGATACCTCATCCATCATCATGATTGGGTTAGGCAGCGCGTCCGGCTCTCTAAATTCAAAGCTGAATGGGTTATCAAATTGAGCGGGTAGCACTTGTTCCATTTTCTCAAGTGCTTTAATGCGGCTTTGTGCTTGGCGAGCTTTTGAGGCTTTGTAACGGAAACGATCAATGTAGCTCTGCATGTGAGACATTTGCTTCTGCTGCTTCTGGAACATTGCTTGTTGCAGGATCAGTTTCTGAGCACGTTGAGTCTCAAACGACGAGTAGTTTCCTGTGTATTCGTTAAGCTGCTGGTTTTCAACATGCACGATGCGGTTGACGATAGGATCTAAGAAGTCTCTATCGTGCGAGATAAGAACCAGTGTACCAGGGTAGCTTTGTAGCCAGCGTTCTAACCACATCACAGCGTCTAAGTCTAAGTGGTTGGTAGGCTCATCGAGTAGCAGTAAGTCACTACGACATAGAAGAGCTTGCGCTAAGTTCAAGCGCATACGCCAACCACCCGAAAATTGGGTCAGATTCCATGTCATTTGTTCTTGGCGAAAACCAAGGCCATCAAGTAATTCAGCGGCTCGTGAATTGATGGTGTAACCACCAATGGTTTCAATTTTTCCGTGTATTTCTGCTACTAGTGTACCGTTGTCGGCCTGTTCTGCTTTGGCTAATTGCTCTTCAAGGCCACGATATTCTCTGTCACCATCAATCACATACTCAATAGCTTTTCTTTCTAATGCTGGGGTTTCTTGTGCAACCCAAGCCATTTCCCAGTGAGCGGGTTTACTGAATGAACCTGCATCAATAGATAATTCATCCTTAATTAAGGCGAAAAGCGTGGATTTACCACAGCCGTTTTTACCAACCAAACCGATCTTGTCGCCAGGGTGAAGAGTCGCAGATGCTTGGTCGAGTAATGGCTTACCGCCGCGTAGCAATTGAATATCAGAGAAAGTAATCATAGAAGTAGCATAGAAATTAGAGGTGAACAGACGCCTGCATAGTAGGCTGAAACCAGATAAAAGTCGATCACAATGCAATTTGCGTTATTATGCCAATAACATATTAATAACTTTTGTTTTAAATTCTTGTGGCCTCGCCACTGTTTAGCCCTCAAAGGAATGTTTCAAAGGAATGAGTAATACTCCCTCGACAGACCACCCCGTGCCAAAGGTGTTAATAATTTACGCACACCCGGAGCCGCACACCTCTATTGCTAATCAAATGATGATTAAAAAGGTAGAGTCGCTAGGGCATGTTAAAGTTCATGATCTCTATGCCATCTATCCAGACTTTTTTATCGATGTCCCTTATGAGCGTAAATTGCTCCTTGAGTACGACGTGATTGTGTTTCAACACCCTTTATTTATGTATTCATGCCCTTCGCTCTTGAAGGAGTGGTTTGATCGCGTGTTAGGGAAAGGTTTTGCGTTTGGTGAGCAGTGTGCGCTTAAAGGTAGGTACTGGAGAAGTGTTATCACTACTGGCGGTAAAGAAGAGGCATTTGGCGCTGCAGGCTATAATAAATATCCATTGCAAGAGATTTTACAACCGTTTGAGTTAACCGCTGCTTTGTGTCAGATGAACTGGATGTCACCTTTCGTTTTACATTGGGCACGAAATGTTTCGGATATGGCACGTTATCAACACGCTGAAGCCTATCGAAACTGGTTGCAAGATCCGCTACAAGATACAGGAGCGAATGATGGCCCTGACTAATGATTTTCTGCAAAGTAGCGTTATCTTTTTAGCGGCGGCTGTCGTTGCGGTTCCTATTGCACAGCGAGCTGGTTTGGGTTCGGTGTTGGGGTATTTGTTAGCCGGTGTGGCGATTGGGCCATGGGGGCTCGGGCTGATCAGTGACGTCGAGGCAATTCTGCATTTCTCCGAACTTGGGGTCGTATTATTGCTCTTTCTGATTGGTTTAGAGCTAAACCCCAAAAAATTGTGGCAAATGAGAGCGCCTATTCTTGGGTTGGGTGGCGCGCAAGTGTTGATCACCACTTTGATCATTACCGCTATCGTGCGTTTGTTTGGTTTAAGTTGGCAAACGAGTCTCGTGATAGGTATGGGGTTGGCACTATCTTCAACTGCGATAGCTTTGCGTGTTATAGAGGAGCGAGAGCTCGGTGGCAAAGAGGCCGGGCAGTCAGGCTTTGCGGTGTTACTTTTTCAAGATATCGCGGTCATTCCAATGTTGGCGATGTTACCCCTGCTTGCTGGTAATGTCGGTGGCAGTTGGGCTGATATGTTGTGGATGCTGGGTGGTGTGATCGGTTTGTTTGTTGGTGGTCACTTCTTACTGAGACCACTGTTTCGGTACATCGTCATGAGTGGTGTGCGTGAGGTGTTTACGATTGCGGCGTTATTACTCGTGATTGGTATCGCGGTCATAATGCAGCAAATTGGCTTGTCGATGGCATTAGGTACTTTCCTCGCGGGCGTACTTTTGGCTGAAAGTGAATATCGACACGAGCTTGAGATTGCGATTGACCCCTTCAAAGGGCTGCTGCTTGGTCTGTTCTTTATCTCTGTTGGGATGGCGGTAAACTTAGGTTTGTTAGCGGAAAGCCCATTCGTCATACTTAGTGCTGTGTCTGCTTTGGTCGTCTTAAAGGGCGTGGTGTTGTATGTGCTGGCTCGTATCTTTGGTACTCAAGCTAAAGCGCGTAGCCGAATGGCAATGATTCTTAGCCAAGGTGGTGAGTTTGCCTTTGTCATTTTTACTGCGGCGAGCGCACAAGGCCTCTTAAGTAACGAACAAGTGTCGTTCTTATTGGTTGTTGTCAGCTTGTCTATGGTGACAACGCCATTGATGTTAAAGCTGCAAGATAAATTTTTCGCTCGTCAACTTAATCAAATCAGTGAAAGTACGATGCCTTCAGATGTGGTGGATCGCAGCCCTCGCGTGATCATTGCTGGCTTTGGTCGTTTTGGTCAAATCATTGGCCGCTTAATGTATGCCAACAAGATTCGTATCACAGTCCTTGAGAGTGATGCCAGCCAAATACATATCCTTAGAAAGTTCGGCTACAAAGTATTTTACGGCGATTCAACACACTTAGAGTTGTTAAGAGCTGCGGGGGCAGACAAAGCCGAAGCTATTGTGTTGTGTACTGACTCTCCAGACGAAATCATGAAAACCGTCGACTTGTGTAAGCAGCACTTCCCACGCTTAAAAATCTTAGCGCGTGCTCGAAGCCGTGTTGAGGCCTATCAATTGCTTAACCACGGTGTGAGTAACTACTCGCGAGAAACCTTCCTTGGAGCTCTCGACTTAGGTCGTCAAACGTTGACCGAACTCGGCATGCATCCTTATAAAGCGAAGCGAGCAGAAGCACACTTTAGGAAATTGGATAATGGTATGCTGAAGGAGTTACTTTCTCAGCATAGTGAAGATGCAGAGCTAGCTCAAAGAGCCAAAGAGGCTCGTAAAGAGCTCGAAGAGATTTTTGGACACGAGATGGAAAATGATCACCAGTCTCGAAACTATTGGCAATAATCCAGAGCTGAGAGTCAATGATTTTGTAATAAGAAAAATACAGCCTAATAATAAACGCGGTCTCTATTAGTTTTACATCGTGGAGCATAGAAGAACAGCGAATCCAAAGTAGTAAAGGACATGAACGTGAAACAGAAAAAACGCTTTATCGCAGGGGCGAGCTGCCCAAGCTGCAACACTCAAGACACACTGCGTTGGTGGGTCGAGAATAATATCGAGCTGGTGGAATGTGTCGACTGCGACTTCACTGAACAGCGTAAACCGAAAACTGTAGAGAAATCTGAACACGCGAATCAAGAAATGATTGGTATTTTTAAACCAGAATGATTGAGTTTCATTAATTCATCCCCATAATACCCGGTGTACAAAATTTATTCCTAGGTTCAACTGTTCGAGCCTAGTCCAAACCTCCTTGGAGCTCTCATGAAAATTGAAAAGAACGTAGTAGTTAGTGTTGCATATCAAGTGAAACTTGAAGATGGCGTAGTAGTTGATCAATCAACTGCAGAGGCTCCACTAGATTACCTTCACGGTCACAACAACCTAATTACAGGTCTTGAAAAAGAGCTTGAAGGCAAAGTGGCTGGCGACAAATTCTCTGCAACTGTTACTCCAGAAGAGGCTTACGGTGAGCACAACGACGCATTAGTTCAACGAGTGCCTTCTGATGTGTTTCAAGGTGTTGAAGAAATCGAAGTAGGTATGCGTTTCCTAGCAGATACAGACCAAGGTCCGATCCCAGTAGAAATTACTGAAGTAGATGGTGACGAAGTTGTTGTTGACGGTAACCATATGCTAGCAGGTCAAACACTAACGTTTGATGTTGAAGTTGTAGCGGTTCGTGAAGCGACTGAAGAAGAAGTTCAACACGGTCATGTGCACCAAGAAGGTGGCTGTGGTCACGACCACGATCATGACCACGAAGGCGGTTGCTGCGGTGGCGAAGACCACGACCACGGTGAAGAGAAAAAAGACGGCTGCTGCGGCGGCGGTAGCTGTGGTTCTCACTAATACCGAATTAACGGTGTAGATTAAGAATCTTGAAAGCCTCCCTTGTGGAGGCTTTTTTCGTATTGGCGCCGAGCCTTTTGACCTGGCTTTTAATCTACCGAACTAAGTATCCGTAAATCTAAGCATCCGCAAAAAGTTTGGTTTTCTCTATCAGACATAGAATCATGGATGTGGTATTGATAGCACAACATTCTAAGAATACGTCAGTGGAGAATTTGCATGTCACAGCCTTTTTCAATCGCCATTCATGGTGGTGCTGGAACCATCTTGCGAGATCAGATGAGCGATGAACTAAAAACGGGCATTGTCGAAGCCTTGAAAAAGTCTGTTTTGGCCGGTTATCAAGTTCTGCAATCGGGAGGTGATGCTCTCGATGCAGTGGTTGCATCGGTTAAAGTGATGGAAGACAGCCCACACTTTAATGCTGGTAAAGGTTCGGTTTTGACTCATGATGAATTTGTTGAGATGGATGCCTCAGTGATGCATGGGCGTGAAATGGATGCCGGTGCGATAGCTGGGGTGCGTCATGTTAAAAACCCAGTTGAGCTCGCGCGTGATGTGATGCTTAAAAGCGACCACGTACTACTGATTGGCGAAGGTGCTGAGAAGTTTGCCTTTGAACACGAGTATACGTTTACCGAGCAAGACTACTTTTTTACTGAACGTCGCTACGATCAGCTGCAATCGATGAAGGAGAAAGGTATTTTTGCTCTCTCTGAAGCTCAGTATGAAGAGCAACAAGACCAGTATCCAGACGATAAAAAGCATGGAACCGTAGGGGCTGTAGCGTTAGACCAAGCGGGTAACTTAGCGGCTGCGACAAGCACTGGCGGCGTGACTAATAAGCAATATGGTCGTGTCGGTGACTCGCCAATCATAGGTGCAGGCACTATTGCCGAAAATGGTAACGTTGCTGTTTCTACAACGGGTATGGGTGAGTTTTTCCTCAGAAAAATGGTCGCCAGTGATGTGGCTGCACGAATGCGTTACCTCAAGGAAGATGTGCACACGGCCAGTGAGCAAATTATCCAAGGTGAACTAAAAGCCATGGGGGGGGAAGGCGGTTTGATCGCTATTGATGGCCAAGGCGAAATTCATTTCGGAATGAACAGCTCTGGGATGTACCGTGCCAGCGTTGATACTGAAGGCTATGTTGAAGTGAAAATTTATGCCGATGAGTAAACCATGATAGTTTGATCCTAGCCTGTCGGTACATAAACGAAGGGCGACAGATAGATCTGCCGCCCTTTCAATTTTTGTTGTCAGTGGAGTGCATCACTAATATTTATTCGCTCGTTTTCAGCTTGCCTAATAGTGTGGCGGTGGCGTCTCTTCTGATGCGTCTGCTAAGTTTGAGCCATCCATGTTTTTCACTTTGCCAACCACGAACTTCATTTGGTCTTGCATTCTTGTGATCAACATCTGTTGTTGGCTAAGCGCTTCATTGAGTTCTTCAATGGTCTGTTCTTGAAAAGCTAGCTGACACTCTAGGTCATTCACGCGGCTTTCCAGTTTTTCAACTCGCTTTTCTGTCATCGTTCTTAATCCACATTCCAAGCTTGGGCAATGCCCGCTGAGGTGCCCGATATCACACGGTTTTTATCATCAAAGGTCGCATCATACACTACCGCACGGGGAGGGCGAGCATCTTTTAATGGTTCAGCATCGTGACGAGAAATTCTTTTGCCATCCTGAGTGTTCCACACGCTCACCTGGCTTGATGGTGTTCCTGTCACCAACATGCGGCCGTCATCAGAGAAACGTGCACTTGAAAATATCAATTGTCGAGACCAACTCTGTAGTTGCGCTTGATACTCACCAGTTTCAAGATCCCAAATCATAGCCTGATTACCTCCGTCAGAAGTAAAAGCCAGTTCACCATCGCGCTGTAGCGCAACTCGTACTACTCTTTGTTCATGCTCAAAGGTACGCAATACCAAGCCAGACTCGGTATCCCAAAGGTAAGCCTTGTAGTCATTCCCGCCAGTAAGTGCGTAGCGACCATTGGCCGAAAGGGACACTGAATTCACTTTTTCTCGGTGAGCGAGGAACTCCAGACGGCGTCCGGTGACTAAATCCACATAGATCGCTTTACCATTAGACAGGCCAAGCAATACTTTTTCACCGTTGCTAGATATATCGACATCGCGAATCAAGCCATCGGAAATAGACCAAAGCCCTTGAGCTTGAGTCCAAGATAAGTCCCATACGGCGAAATTCATTTGGCTTGCGGTAATGGCAAAGCGACCATTGTCCGAGATTCGGATACGGGATACTTGGTTTTCTGATTGGTCTTGCGGACCGAGTTGAGCAAGCTCTTTGTTTTGCTCTAAGTCCCAGAGCAGTAAGTGTTTTTTCTGAGAGTAGAGCAGGGCGAAGCGTCCATCTCTGCTGAGAGCAAAGCTGGTGGCACCATTGGGTTCAATTTCCCAACGTTGATCATCATCTTGGAAGAAAAAACAGCCATTTAACAAGGTGATGACAATTGTACATAGCAATGAATGAAAAAATATTCGCATCACGTCTAATAATCCGGTTTTTGTCGAAAGACATATGACTAGTATATTGTTATAACTAACGTATTCACACCAATCTAATCATTAGATTTGTGCACAATAACCAATGGCTTGGCCATTAATTGGAGAATTCAATGAAATCAGTTTTAAAAGTATCACTGCTTGCCGCAACGGTTATGCTAGCAGTTGGTTGTCAGAAAGAAGAACCAAAGGCAGAAGCTCCTCAAGTAGAAGAAGTTAAAGTAGAAGCAGTAAACTTTAAAACAGAAGACGACAAAGCGGCATACGCAATCGGTGTATCTTTCGCTAACTACCTAAGCACAAGCATTGATAAGCCAAGCGAGCTAGGCATTAACCTAGACAAAGACATGGTTCTTCAAGGTATCGAAGACGTATTTGCAGAGAAAACGGCACTGAACGAAGAAGAGACTCGTGCGGCTCTTGAAGCTCTAGACAAGCGTGTTGCTGAAACTATGCAAGCACAAGCGGCAGAAAAATCGGCAGAAACTAAGAAAGTGGGTGATGACTTCCGCGCTGAGTTCGCAAAGACAGAAGGCGTAGAGCAAACTGAATCAGGCTTACTTTACCAAGTAATGACGGCCGGTGAAGGTGCTTCTCCAAAAGACACGGACACAGTTCAAGTTCACTACAAAGGTACGTTAACAGATGGTACTCAGTTCGATAGCTCTTACGAGCGTGGTGAACCAGCAACATTCCCACTTAACCGTGTAATTCCTGGTTGGACTGAAGGCGTGCAACTGATGAAAGTTGGCTCTAAGTACAAGTTCGTTATCCCGCCAGAGCTAGCATACGGTGAGCAAGATACACCGACTATCCCTGCTAACTCAACGCTAGTGTTTGAAGTCGAATTACTAAAAATTGATGACACTGAAGCGGCTCCTGCTCAGTAATATCAAATCGAAACTTCGTTCTAAAATACGTTGGTAGAATAAAAAGCCTAACTTTAAGTTAGGCTTTTTTTGATTTTAAATTGAGTATTTTATTTTTAAACTTGTTCTAAATCACTAGTTGCAATGTTAGCTAGGTGTGCAATTAAAATTTTCTGATAAACTTACATAAATTTGTTGATTTTTCACACGAAGGTAAGGAATAAGTGACTACTACAGAAACAATCAATGCAGATGTGTTACTTGAAATGGAATCAGTCCACGTTATGCCATTCAGTGAACACGATAAAATTATTTTAAGATCTTATGAGGCCGTTGTTGATGGTATTGCGAGTCTTATTGGTCCGTTTTGTGAAATCGTTTTGCACTCACTAGAAGACCTCAATACTTCTGCAATTAAAATTGCCAACGGTGAGAATACTGGTCGTCAGGTTGGATCTCCGATCACCGATCTTGCATTAAAGATGCTGAAAGATATTGAAGGTTCTAAGCGTAACTTTTCACGCTCATACTTCACTCGCGCTAAAGGTGGAGTATTAATGAAGTCGATCACGGTTGCTATCCGTAATGGTGAAGACCGAGTGATAGGTTTATTGTGTATCAACGTCAATTTAGATGCGCCATTCTCACAAGTGCTGCAATCTTTCATGCCAACGCAAGACGCTGATGAAGCTGCGTCATCGGTTAACTTCGCAAGTGATGTTGAAGAACTCGTAGACCAAACGGTTGAGCGAACGATTGAAGAAATTAATGCAGACAAGTCAGTATCGAACAATACTAAGAACCGTCAGATTGTGATGGAGCTTTACGACAAAGGTATTTTCGATATCAAAGATGCGATTAACCGTGTTGCTGAACGCTTGAATATCTCGAAGCACACCGTATATTTGTATATCCGCCAACGTAAAACAGAGGATGAAGAGGGTTGTTAAGCTACACACTCCTAGTTAATGGGCCCGTTTACGGCTCACAATCCGCAAGAAGTGCTTATCAGTTTGCAGTGGCTCTGATTAAGCAGGGCCACAAACTTCACAGTGTGTTCTTCTATCAAGATGGCGTCAGTAACGGCTCAGCTCTTACCGTACCGGCTAACGATGAATTTGACTTAGCATCAGCTTGGCAAAAACTGGCTGATGAGCACGATGTTAGCCTAGAGACCTGTGTGGCTGCTGCGTTAAGGCGCGGAGTGATTAGCCCAGAAGAATCGGAGCAACATAAACTGAGTGCTTCTAATCTGGCGTCAGGATTCACTCAGGCCGGATTAGGGAGTTTATCGGAAGCGCTGCTCACGCAAGATAGGGTCGTACAGTTTTGAGAAAGTTAGCCTTTATATTTAATAGTTTTCCTCATAGTACTGCTGCCGGTAGAGAAGGATTAGACGCATTACTTGCCGCTTCCGCTTACAGTGAAGACATCTCCGTGTTCTTTGTTGGCGATGGCGTGACACAGCTCCTTAAAGCGCAGCAACCCGACGAAGTCCTATCACGCGACTACATCTCAGCATTTAAGCTTATGGACCTGTACGACATCGAACAGGTGTATGTGTGTCAGCGTAGCCTGTGTCAGTTTGGTCTTTCGACAGACAACCTGTTGATTGATGTAACCGCTGTTGAAGCGGATGAGTTAACGCAGAAGCTAGCTCAATGCCAGCAGATACTGACTTTCTAGGGAACGCTATGCTTCATATCGTAAAATCAGTCGACAAACTTAAACTCGCATTGACCTACTCTCAACCACAGGATAACTTCCTTTTAGTGGAAGATGCGGTGTATGTTTGCCTTCCCAATCATGAGTTATTCACTCAAATCTGCGCAGTTGATCAGGTGTCGGTGTTAAAACCGGATCTCGATAGCCGAGGTTTACAGCCCCTTGTCTCTGGTGCACTTAGTCAAGTGGACTTTGACGGGTTCGTTAAACTGACGGTTTTGAACGACAAATCAGTCACTTGGTAGCCGTGTTTTATCAGTTTGGTTAAAATTAAACCATCCTGAGCTCTGGACGGCTAAAAAAGATCTGTATATTTCTTGACACACCTCCCACTGCTGAATAGAATTTTGCGTCCCTAATTACGACTTGTGATTAGGGATAGATTTTTCACAAAGCTTACTTTCAAGTAAATTTCAGGAGCTAGTTAATGGCAACTATTAACCAGTTGGTTCGCAAACCTCGTGTAAAGCAAGTTGTTAAAAGCAACGTGCCTGCACTAGAAGCGTGCCCACAAAAACGTGGTGTATGTACTCGTGTTTACACTACTACACCTAAAAAACCTAACTCGGCACTACGTAAAGTATGTCGTGTACGTCTAACCAACGGTTTCGAAGTAACTTCGTACATCGGTGGTGAAGGTCACAACCTTCAAGAGCACAGTGTTGTACTAATCCGTGGCGGTCGTGTAAAAGACCTTCCGGGTGTTCGTTACCACACTGTTCGCGGCGCGCTTGACTGTGCTGGCGTTAACGACCGTAAACAAGGTCGTTCTAAGTACGGTGTGAAACGTCCTAAGTCTTAATGCATTTTCTTTTTTAAAAGAAAGCGTTAAGTAAGGCCAAACACTATTTTATTTATTATTCTGAAAAGTTTTGGAAAAAACCTGAAGAAGACAACGGAGAATATCCATGCCACGTCGTCGCGTAATAGGTCAGCGTAAGATCCTTCCAGATCCTAAGTTCAAATCTGAATTGCTGGCAAAATTCGTTAACATCCTTATGGTTGACGGAAAGAAATCTACTGCAGAGAAAATCGTTTACACTGCACTAGATTCAATGGCTGAGAAGTCTGGTAAAGACCACTTAGCTGTATTTGAAGAAGCTCTTGAAAATGTTCGCCCAGCGGTAGAGGTTAAATCTCGCCGTGTAGGTGGTTCAACTTACCAAGTACCTGTAGAAGTTCGTCCGGTTCGCCGTAACGCTCTTGCTATGCGTTGGGTAGTTGAAGCTGCGCGTAAGCGTGGTGAAAAATCTATGGCTCAACGCCTAGCTGCTGAAATGCTAGACGCGTCTGAGAACAAAGGTACTGCGGTTAAGAAACGTGAAGACGTTCACCGCATGGCTGACGCAAACAAAGCGTTCGCACATTACCGCTGGTAATACCTTTTTTGTGCTGCAAGGTTCCTTGCAGCACTTCTTTAGTTCCTATGCATATGCTAGGAACTATTGCTATTTCTAGGGCTGGTACTTTTTAGCTTCCTGGGTATAGCAATAGTCCCTAAGTCTCTAAGTTAAGAGGATTCAACCGTGGCTCGTAAAACTCCTATTGAGCGATACCGTAATATTGGTATTGTTGCTCACGTAGATGCAGGTAAAACAACCACAAGTGAACGTATTCTGTTCTATACCGGTCTTTCTCACAAAATCGGCGAAGTTCACGATGGTGCAGCAACCATGGACTGGATGGAGCAAGAGCAAGAGCGCGGTATTACGATCACTTCAGCAGCGACCACTACGTTTTGGCGTGGTATGGAAGCTCAGTTCTCAGATCACCGTATCAACATCATCGACACCCCTGGACACGTTGACTTTACTATTGAAGTAGAACGTTCTTTGCGTGTACTTGATGGTGCTGTCGTTGTGTTCTGTGGCTCATCTGGCGTTGAACCTCAGTCAGAGACAGTATGGCGTCAAGCCGATAAGTACCAAGTTCCACGTCTGGTTTTCGTTAACAAAATGGACCGTACAGGCGCAGATTTCTTGCGTGTCGTTGAACAGATCAAGGACCGCTTAGGCGCAACTCCTGTTCCTATCCAATTGAACATTGGCACTGAAGAAAACTTCCAAGGTGTTGTTGACCTTATCAAGATGAAGGCAATCAATTGGAACGATGCTGATCAAGGCATGACCTTCACTTACGAAGATATTCCAGCAGACATGCAAGAAATGGCTGAAGAATATCGTACAGAACTTGTTGAAGCCGCTGCAGAAGCAAGTGAAGAGTTGATGGATAAGTACCTTGAAGAAGGCGAACTAACAGAAGCTGAAATCAAACAAGGTCTTCGCACTCGTACCCTTAATAATGAAATAGTACTAGCAACTTGTGGTAGTGCATTCAAAAACAAAGGCGTACAAGCTGTTCTAGATGCCGTTGTTGATTTTCTCCCTTCACCAATTGATGTACCTGCGATTCAAGGTATTGATGAAGACGAGAATGAAGTAGAGCGTCACGCGGACGATAAAGAACCGTTCTCTGCTCTAGCCTTTAAAATCGCAACCGACCCATTCGTTGGTACTCTAACTTTCATCCGTGTTTACTCTGGTATTGTAGAAAGCGGCAAAACTGCTTACAACTCTGTGAAGAAGCAACGTGAACGTTTAGGTCGCATTGTTCAAATGCATTCAAATAAACGTGAAGAAGTAAAAGAAGTACGAGCAGGTGACATTGCAGCCATTATTGGTTTAAAAGATGTAACCACAGGTGAAACTCTGTGTGACCAGAATCATAAGATTATTCTTGAACGCATGGAGTTTCCAGACCCAGTTATTCAGATCGTTGTAGAGCCAAGCTCGCAAGCTGATCAAGATAAAATGACCATTGCTCTAGGTAAACTAGCAGCAGAAGACCCATCGTTCCGTGTTGATATGGATGCGGAAACAGGCCAGACACTGATTTCTGGTATGGGTGAACTACACTTAGATATCATCGTTGACCGTATGAAGCGTGAATTTAACGTGAACTGCAACGTTGGTAATCCACAAGTAGCTTATCGTGAAACAATTCGCGGTACAGCGAAAGCAGAAGGTAAATTTATCCGTGAGCATGGTGGTAAGGGTCAGTACGGTCACGTATGGCTGAAACTGGAGCCATCAGAAACTGGCGAAGGCTTTGTCTTCGTAGATGAAATTGCCAACGGTATTGTACCTAAAGAGTTTATCGCTTCAGTTGCTAGAGGCGTTGAAGAGCAGATGAACAATGGTGTGCTTGCTGGCTATCCAGTTTTGGATATCAAAGCTACACTGTATGATGGTTCTTACCATGAAGTTGATTCAAGTGAGATGGCGTTTACAATCGCTGCCTCTATGGCTTTCAGGACGGGTGCACTTGAAGCGCAACCAGTTCTGCTTGAGCCTATGATGAAAGTTGAAGTAACTACTCCAGAAGACTGGATGGGTGACGTTGTTGGCGATATTAACCGTCGTCGCGGCATCATCGAAGGTATGGACGAGGGGACAGCTGGCCTGAAGATAATTCGTGCACAAGTTCCGTTGTCTGTCATGTTCGGTTACGCAACTGATTTACGTTCTGCGACACAAGGGCGTGCTTCTTACTCTATGAAGTTTAGTGAGTACGCTGAAGTGCCTAACAATGTTGCAAAAGCAATCATTGCAGAACGTGGTTAAACAAAAGGAAGGCATTTTTCTTTATTTTTTAAAAGAACAATGCGTCCAAATATTGCGCTAACGAGAGTTGGCGCATAAAATAGCAATTTCTGGCGCGTCTCGGTCAATAATGAACGTGGCGAATCATAACTAGGAAGGAACACGATTGTGTCTAAAGAAAAATTTGAACGTACGAAACCGCACGTAAACGTTGGTACTATCGGCCACGTTGACCACGGTAAAACAACTCTAACTGCTGCTATCTGTACTACACTTGCAAAAGTGTACGGTGGTGTTGCTAAAGATTTCGCATCTATCGATAACGCTCCAGAAGAGCGTGAGCGCGGTATCACAATCGCTACTTCTCACGTTGAGTACGACACTCCATCACGTCACTACGCACACGTAGACTGTCCAGGACACGCGGATTATGTTAAAAACATGATCACTGGTGCTGCACAAATGGACGGCGGCATCCTAGTTGTTGCTGCGACTGACGGCCCTATGCCTCAAACTCGTGAGCACATCCTACTTGGTCGTCAAGTTGGTATCCCTTACATCATCGTATTCATGAACAAATGTGACATGGTTGATGACGAAGAGCTACTTGAGCTAGTTGAGATGGAAGTTCGTGAACTTCTTTCTGAATACGATTTCCCAGGTGATGACCTACCAGTTATCCAAGGTTCTGCACTTGGCGCACTAAACGGCGAGAAGCAGTGGGAAGACAAGATTGTTGAGCTTGCAGAAGCACTAGATTCTTACATCCCAGAGCCAGAGCGTGCAGTAGACCAACCGTTCCTACTACCAATTGAAGACGTATTCTCAATTCAAGGTCGTGGTACTGTTGTAACTGGTCGTATCGAGCGCGGTATCCTACGTGTAGGTGACGAAGTAGAAATCGTTGGTATCAAAGAGACAACTCTTACTACTTGTACTGGTGTTGAAATGTTCCGTAAACTGCTTGACGAAGGTCGTGCAGGTGAGAACGTTGGTGCACTTCTACGTGGTACTAAGCGTGATGACGTTGAACGTGGCCAAGTACTTTCTGCGAAAGGTTCAATCAACCCACACACTAAGTTTGAGTCTGAAGTATACGTACTTTCTAAAGACGAAGGCGGCCGTCACACTCCTTTCTTCAAGGGTTACCGTCCACAGTTCTACTTCCGTACAACTGACGTAACAGGCGATATCACTCTACCAGAAGGCGTAGAAATGGTAATGCCAGGTGACAACGTTCAAATGACTGTTGAGCTAATTGCTCCAATCGCAATGGACGAAGGTCTACGTTTCGCAATCCGCGAAGGTGGCCGTACTGTTGGTGCTGGTGTTGTAGCTAAAATCTTCGCTTAATCGCGAATTGATTTTGCACACTCTTCATTAGAAGAACTGCATTAAAAAGGGAAGCTTCGGCTTCCCTTTTATTTTTCTAACCTCTTACGTTTCTACAATTCCCCAAGAGTTCCCCCGTTCTTTGTTATTCGACTTTCGTCATTCAGCTACCATCGATTACCTTCATCAAATATATTCCGATTATTTTTCCAACGACACTTGCATACCAAAATGTGATCTGTATAATGCAACGCACTGGCTAACGTCGGTTGTGAACCAATGAGCACTGAGGAGTAGGTCTTACCTAGTAATGTATACTCAGCTTATGTTCGCGGTTAATAAAAATAGTAAACTTTTTGTTTGCTTCAAAAGTTAACTGACAATGCGTCCTAATTTTGGATGCTACGGTTTCACATAAATCAATCGGCATTCTCTCGTCTTTTCGAGTTTGAGTGGCGATATTGTTTGTGTAATTTTTAATAATTGGAGCTCTGTCTCATGCAGAACCAACGTATTCGTATCCGCCTTAAAGCGTTTGATTACAAGCTAATCGATGCTTCAACTGCGGAAATCGTTGAAACAGCAAAACGTACTGGCGCACAGGTTCGTGGTCCTATTCCACTTCCTACTCGTAAAGAGCGTTTCACTGTTCTTACCTCTCCACACGTCAACAAAGATGCACGTGACCAGTACGAAATCCGTACTCACAAGCGTTTGATCGACATCGTTGAGCCAACAGATAAAACTGTTGATGCTCTAATGCGTCTTGATCTTGCAGCTGGCGTTGATGTTCAAATCAGCCTAGGTTAAGGGAGATAAGAATAATGATTGGTCTAGTCGGACGTAAAGTGGGTATGACCCGCGTATTTACCGAAGAAGGCGTTTCTATCCCAGTAACAGTTGTTGAGGTTGAAGCGAACCGTATTTCTCAAGTTAAAACTCTTGAGACAGACGGCTACGCAGCAATCCAAGTAACTGCTGGTGCTAAGAAAGCTAACCGTGTAACTAAACCTGAAGCTGGTCACTTCGCGAAAGCGGGTGTAGAAGCAGGTCGCGGTCTTTGGGAATTCCGTTTAGAAAACGGCGAAGAGTTTGAAGTTGGCGCTGAGCTAAACGTAGAACTTTTCAACGAAATTAAAAAAGTAGACGTTACTGGTACATCTAAAGGTAAAGGCTTCCAAGGCGCTGTTAAGCGTTGGAACTTCTCTACTCAAGATATGACTCACGGTAACTCTTTGTCTCACCGCGCACCGGGTTCAATTGGCCAATGTCAAACTCCAGGTCGCGTGTTTAAAGGCAAGAAAATGGCAGGTCACATGGGTGCTGAGCGTGTAACGACTCAAAACCTAGAGATCGTACGTGTTGACGCTGAGCGCAATCTACTCCTTATTAAAGGTGCAGTACCGGGCTCAACAGGCGGAAACGTGATCGTAAAACCTGCTGTTAAAGCATAACGTCTAGGAGTAAGTAATGGAATTGATGGTTAAAGGTGCTGATGCACTAACTGTTTCCGAGACTACTTTCGGACGTGACTTCAACGAAGCTCTTGTACACCAAGTAGTTGTTGCATATGCAGCAGGTGCTCGTCAAGGTACTCGTGCTCAAAAGACTCGTTCTGAAGTATCTGGCGGTGGCGCTAAGCCATGGCGTCAAAAAGGTACTGGCCGCGCACGTGCTGGTACAATTCGTAGCCCAATCTGGCGTACAGGTGGTGTTACTTTTGCTGCGAAACAACAAGATCACAGCCAAAAAGTAAACAAAAAAATGTACCGTGGTGCTATGAAGAGCATTCTTTCTGAGTTAGTTCGTCAAGAGCGTTTAATCGTTGTTGATAACTTCTCTGTAGAAGCACCAAAAACAAAAGAACTTGTAGCTAAGCTTAAAGAGCTTGAGCTAAGCGACGTTCTGATTGTGACTGGCGAAGTAGATGAAAATCTATTCTTAGCTGCTCGTAACCTATACAAAGTTGATGCACGTGATGTTGCTGGTGTAGACCCAGTATCACTTATCGCTTTCGACAAGGTTCTAATGACTGCTGACGCAGTTAAGCAAGTTGAGGAGATGCTAGCATGATCACTGAAGAGCGTATCTTAAAAGTTCTACGTGCTCCGCACATCTCTGAAAAAGCAACTATGGCAGCTGAGAAAGCGAACACTATCGTTTTCAAAGTAGCTAAAGATGCAACTAAGAAAGAGATCAAAGCAGCTGTAGAAAAGCTATTTGAAGTTGAAGTTAAGTCTGTAAATACTCTTGTATTAAAGGGTAAGACCAAACGTCAAGGTATGCGTGAAGGCCGTCGTTCAGACGTTAAGAAAGCCTACGTTACTTTGAAAGAAGGTCAAGATCTTGACTTCGTTGGCGGCGCGGAATAACAGGAGTAGTAAAAATGGCTATTGTTAAATGTAAGCCGACTTCCCCTGGTCGTCGTCACGTCGTTAAAGTTGTTAACGCTGACCTACACAAGGGTAAGCCATACGCACCACTTCTAGAGAAAAACTCTAAGAACGGTGGTCGTAACAACAACGGTCGTATCACAGTACGTCACATCGGCGGTGGTCATAAGCACCACTACCGTGTAGTTGACTTCAAACGTACTAAAGATGGCATCCCAGCGAAAGTTGAGCGTCTAGAATACGATCCAAACCGTAGTGCTAACATCGCTCTAGTTCTGTACGCAGACGGTGAGCGTCGTTACATCATTGCACCTAAAGGTGTTAACGCAGGTGACCAGATTCAATCTGGTGTAGATGCAGCAATCAAAGCAGGTAACACTCTGCCGATGCGCAACATCCCAGTAGGTTCTACTGTACACTGTGTTGAACTTAAGCCTGGTAAAGGTGCTCAGCTAGCTCGTTCGGCTGGTGCTTATGCTCAAATCATCGCTCGCGATGGTGCATACGTAACTATTCGTCTACGTTCTGGTGAAATGCGCAAAGTTCTTTCTGAAGGTCGTGCAACGATCGGTGAAGTTGGTAACTCTGAGCATATGCTACGTGAACTTGGTAAAGCTGGTGCTTCACGCTGGCGCGGCGTACGTCCAACCGTACGTGGTGTAGTAATGAACCCGGTGGATCACCCACATGGTGGTGGTGAAGGCCGCACATCTGGTGGTCGTCACCCAGTATCTCCTTGGGGCGTTCCTACTAAGGGCTTCAAGACTCGTAAGAACAAGCGCACTGACAAGTACATCGTACGTCGTCGCACTAAATAATCTATAAAGAGGAATCGCCATGCCACGTTCTCTCAAGAAAGGTCCTTTTATTGACCTACACTTGCTGAAGAAGGTAGAGAAAGCGGTGGAAAGCGGAGACAAAAAGCCTATTAAGACTTGGTCCCGTCGCTCAATGATCATCCCAACAATGATTGGTTTGACCATCGCTGTCCATAATGGTCGTCAGCACGTTCCAGTTTTCGTTACCGAAGAAATGATCGGTCACAAACTGGGCGAATTTGCACCAACTCGTACTTATCGCGGTCATGCTGCAGATAAGAAAGCTAAGAAGAAATAAGGAGTAGATGATGGAAGCTTTAGCTAAACATAACTTTGCTCGTATTTCTCCACAGAAAGCTCGCTTAGTTGCAGACCAAATTCGCGGTAAGTCGGTAGACCAAGCTCTAGAAATTCTAACTTTCAGCAACAAAAAAGCTGCTGTATTGGTTAAGAAAGTTCTTGAGTCAGCTATCGCTAACGCGGAACATAACGAAGGTGCAGATATCGACGATCTAAATGTCGCTAAAATCTTCGTAGATGAGGGCCCTATCATGAAGCGCATTATGCCTCGTGCTAAAGGTCGTGCGGATCGTATCTTGAAGCGTTCAAGCCACATCACTATTGTTGTAGCAGATCGCTAAAGACTAGGAGAGTAAGCAATGGGTCAGAAAGTACATCCTAATGGTATTCGTCTTGGCATCGTTAAGCCTTGGAATGCTACATGGTTTGCTAATACCAACGAATTCGCTGACAACCTAGACGGCGACTTCAAGGTACGTCAGTTCCTTACAAAGGAACTACAAAAAGCATCATTATCTCGTATCGTTATCGAGCGTCCAGCTAAGAGCATCCGTGTGACTATTCACACAGCTCGTCCTGGCGTTGTTATCGGTAAGAAAGGTGAAGACGTAGAGAAGCTACGCACAGCTGTAGCTAAAATCGCAGGTGTACCAGCGCAAATTAACATCGCTGAAGTACGTAAGCCTGAGCTAGATGGTCAGCTTGTAGCTGATAGCATCGCGTCTCAACTAGAGCGTCGTGTTATGTTCCGTCGTGCAATGAAACGTGCGGTACAAAATGCTATGCGTCTAGGCGCTAAAGGCATCAAAGTACAAGTAGGTGGCCGTCTTGGCGGTGCTGAAATCGCACGTTCTGAGTGGTACCGTGAAGGCCGTGTGCCTCTACACACTCTACGTGCAGACATTGATTACGCAACTTCTTCGGCTCACACTCAATACGGTGTGATCGGCATTAAAGTTTGGATCTTCAAAGGTGAGATTCTAGGCGGTATGCCAGCTGCTAACGCAGTAGAGCCAAAAGGCGATAAGCCTAAGAAGCAGCGTAAAGGCCGTAAGTAAGGAGTCGAACGATGCTACAACCAAAACGTACTAAGTTCCGCAAGGTTATGACTGGTCGTAACCGTGGTCTAGCGAAAGGTACTGAAGTAAGCTTCGGCGAATTCGGTCTTAAAGCTGTTGGCCGTGGTCGTCTAACTGCACGTCAAATCGAAGCGGCACGTCGTGCTATGACACGTCACATTAAGCGTCAAGGTCAAATCTGGATCCGTGTATTCCCAGACAAGCCGATTACTGAAAAGCCTCTTGAAGTTCGTCAAGGTAAAGGTAAAGGTTCAGTTGCGTACTGGGTTGCTCAAATCCAACCTGGCAAAGTTATGTACGAGATGAATGGCGTACCTGAAGAGTTGGCACGTGAAGCGTTCCGCCTAGCGGCACGTAAACTGCCTGTTAAAACTACTTTTGTAACTAAGCAGGTGATGTGATGAAAGCACAAGATCTACGCGAAAAGAACGTTGAAGAGCTTAACGCTGAGCTATTGAATTTGCTACGTGAACAGTTCAACTTGCGCATGCAAGCTGCAACTGGTCAGCTACAGCAAACTCATACTCTAAAAGCTGTACGCCGTGACATCGCACGTGTGAAAACTGTTTTGACTGAAAAGGCAGGCGCATAATGAGCGAAACTAACCGCATCCAGCAAGGTCGTGTTGTAAGTGACAAGATGGACAAGTCTATCGTTGTTGCTATCGAACGTACTGTAAAACATCCAATTTACGGTAAATACGTTAAGCGCACGACTAAAGTACACGCACACGATGAAGACAACACTTGTGGCCTAGGCGACAAAGTTGAAATCGTTGAGTGTCGTCCTCTGTCTAAGACTAAGTCTTGGACATTGGTTAAAGTTCTAGAAAAAGCGAAGATTTAATCTTTGTAATTCTATAACTTATAAGCGGCTCCAAATTATTTTTTGGAGCCGCTTGTTTTTTGTCTACCCAATTTAAAAAAAGGGTGGTACAATTCGCGTCCCTTTTAAAGAGGCAGCCCGACCCGAGAGGGTCTAGTTTTAATATTTAGCGGAGCACTAACAATGATCCAGATGCAAAGTACACTTGACGCAGCAGATAACTCTGGCGCGCGCAAGGTAATGTGTATTAAGGTTCTGGGTGGCTCTCACCGCCGTTATGCACATATCGGTGACGTCATCAAAGTTACAGTGAAGGAAGCAATTCCTCGCGGTAAAGTAAAGAAAGGTGATGTTCTGAAGGCGGTAGTAGTGCGCACCCGTAAAGGCGTTCGTCGCCCAGACGGTTCTGTCATTCGCTTCGACAGTAATGCTTGTGTATTGTTAAATGACACTACTGAGCAACCAGTCGGCACACGTATCTTTGGTCCTGTGACTCGTGAACTTCGTAATGCGAAATTCATGAAGATTGTATCACTAGCACCTGAAGTTCTGTAAGGAGCGGCAACATGGCAGCTAAAATCCGTCGTAATGACGAAGTAATCATTCTTGCTGGTAAAGATAAAGGCAAGAAAGGTAAAGTAACTAAGGTTCTGACAACTGGTAAAGTTATCGTTGAAGGCATCAACCTTGTTAAAAAACACCAAAAGCCGGTTCCGGCTCTAGGTCAACAAGGTGGCATCGTTGAACAAGAAGCAGCTATTGATGCTTCTAACGTTGCAGTTTTTAACGCGGCTACTGGTAAAGCAGACCGTATCGGTTTCCGTATCGAAGATGGCAAGAAAGTTCGTTTCTTCAAATCTAACGGCGAAACTGTTTCTAACTAATTAGAAGTAATTTGGAGTTCTACTATGGCGAAACTGCATGATTACTACAAGTCGTCTGTAGTCGCTGAGCTTACCAAAGAGTTCAGCTACACAAGCGTCATGCAAGTCCCTAGGATTGAGAAAATCACCCTAAATATGGGCGTTGGTGAAGCAATCAACGATAAGAAACTACTAGAAAACGCAGCATCTGATATGGCAACGATCTCTGGTCAAAAGCCACTTATCACTAAAGCGCGTAAATCTGTAGCTGGTTTCAAAATTCGTGAAGGCTACCCAATTGGTTGTAAAGTAACCTTGCGTGGTGAGCGCATGTGGGAGTTTTTAGAGCGTTTAATCTCTATCGCACTTCCACGTGTACGTGATTTCCGTGGTGTTAGCGCTAAGTCTTTTGACGGTCGCGGTAACTACAGCATGGGCGTTCGCGAGCAAATCATCTTTCCGGAAATCGACTACGATAAAGTCGATCGCGTCCGCGGTCTTGATATCACTATCACGACTTCTGCGGGTTCCGATGAGGAAGGCCGAGCTCTGCTGGCTGCCTTTAACTTCCCATTCCGTAAGTAAGGGTAGGGTTACTGTTATGGCTAAACAATCAATGAAAGCACGTGAAGCTAAACGTGCAAAACTAGTAGCTAAGTTCGCTGAAAAGCGTTCTGCGCTAAAAGTTATCATTAGCGATGTAAACGCATCTGAAGAAGATCGTTGGAATGCGGTTCTTAAACTGCAATCTCTTCCACGTGATTCAAGTGCATCACGTCAGCGCAACCGTTGCAACCAAACTGGTCGTCCACACGGTTACCTACGTAAATTCGGTCTAAGCCGCATTAAGGTTCGTGAAGCTTGCATGAAAGGCGAGATTCCGGGTCTTCGTAAGGCTAGCTGGTAATTGCCACTTAATCATTTGGAGTAAATCTTATGAGCATGCAAGATCCGATTTCGGATATGCTGACCCGCGTTCGTAACGGTCAGGCAGCAAACAAAGTTGCTGTAAAAATGCCTTCTTCAAAGCTTAAAGTTGCAATTGCTGCATTACTTAAAGCTGAAGGTTACATCGTAGACTTCGCTGTTGAAGGCGAAGCAAAACCTGAGCTAGAAGTTACTCTTAAGTACTTCCAAGCTAAACCTGTAATCGAGCAAATCAAGCGTGTATCACGTCCTGGTCTAAGAGTTTATAAAAATAAAGACTCTTTACCTACAGTGATGGGTGGTCTTGGTATTGCAGTTGTTTCTACTTCCAAGGGTCTGATGTCTGACCGTGCTGCTCGTAAAGCAGGTCTTGGCGGTGAAATCATCTGTTACGTAGCTTAAGGAGTAGATTATGTCTCGTGTTGCTAAAGCACCTGTCGCTATTCCAGCTGGCGTAGAGGTGAAACTAAACGGCCAAGAAGTTACTGTAAAAGGTAGCAAAGGTGAGCTTACTCGCGTTCTTAACAACGCCGTAGTTATTGCACAGGAAGAAAACAACCTAACTTTCGGTCCGAAAGAAGGTGTTGCTAACGCATGGGCACAAGCTGGTACAGCTCGCGCTCTAGTTAACAACATGGTTGTGGGTGTTACTGAGGGCTTCACTAAGAAGCTTACTCTTAAGGGTGTTGGTTACCGTGCTGCTATGAAAGGCAACTCTGTAGCTCTAACTCTTGGTTTTTCTCACCCAGTAGAGCACGCTCTACCTGAAGGTATTAAAGCTGAGTGCCCTAGCCAAACTGAGATCATTGTAACTGGTTGTGATAAACAGCTAGTTGGTCAAGTTGCGGCTGACATTCGTTCTTATCGTGAGCCTGAGCCTTATAAAGGTAAAGGTGTACGTTACGCAGATGAAAATGTGCGTACTAAAGAAGCTAAGAAGAAGTAAGGTATCACTATGGATAAGAAAGCATCTCGCATCCGTCGTGCTACACGTGCACGTCGTAAGATTGCAGAACTTGGTGCAACTCGCCTGGTAGTACACCGTACTCCTCGCCATGTTTACGCACAAGTTATCTCGGCAAACGGCTCTGAGGTTATCGCAGCTGCTTCTACTGTAGAAAAAGCGATCCGTGAGCAAGTTAAGAACACTGGTAACATTGATGCAGCTAAAACAGTTGGTAAAACTGTTGCTGAGCGCGCTCTTGAAAAAGGCGTAGCTTCAGTTGCATTCGATCGTTCTGGTTTCCAATACCACGGTCGAGTAGCGGCGCTAGCAGAATCTGCTCGCGAAGCTGGTCTGAAATTCTAAGGTAGGGTTGGAAGATGGCTAAAGAACAACAACAAGCTAATGATTTGCAAGAAAAATTGATTGCTGTTAACCGTGTATCTAAGACGGTTAAAGGTGGTCGAATCATGAGCTTCACTGCACTAACAGTAGTTGGTGACGGTAATGGTCGTGTAGGTTTCGGTTACGGCAAAGCTCGTGAAGTACCTGCTGCGATTCAAAAAGCAATGGAAAAGGCGCGTCGTAACATGGTTACTGTTGCGCTTAACGAAGGCACTCTTCACCACCCGGTGAAAGGTCGTCATTCGGGCTCTAAAGTTTACATGCAGCCAGCTGCTGAAGGTACAGGTGTTATTGCCGGTGGTGCAATGCGTGCTGTACTTGAAGTTGCGGGCGTACATAACGTACTTTCTAAAGCATACGGTTCTACGAACCCTATCAATATCGTTCGTGCAACGATTGGTGCTTTAGTTGACGTTAAGTCACCAGAAATGGTTGCTGCTAAACGTGGTCTAACTGTTGAATCTATTTCGGAGTAAGCACACGATGGCAACTATTAAAGTAACTCAAACTAAAAGCTCAATTGGTCGCCTACCTAAGCACAAAGCGTGTCTTAAAGGTCTAGGTCTTCGTCGCATCAACCATACAGTAGAACTTGAAGATACACCGTGCGTACGCGGTATGATCAACAAGGTTTACTACATGGTTAAGATTGAGGAGTAATCAGAATGCGTTTGAATACTCTATCACCGGCTGCTGGCTCTAAACCTTCTAAGAAGCGTGTAGGTCGTGGTATCGGTTCTGGCCTTGGTAAAACAGGTGGCCGCGGTCACAAAGGTCAAAAGTCACGTTCTGGCGGCTCTGTTCGTCCAGGTTTTGAAGGCGGTCAAATGCCTCTAAAACAACGTCTACCTAAATTCGGTTTCACTTCTCGTAAGAGTCTAGTGTCTGCTGAAGTTCGTCTAGCTGAGCTAGCGAAAGTAACAGGTGACGTAGTTGATCTTAACAGCCTTAAAGCTGCTAACGTTATCACTAAGAACATCGAATTTGTTAAGATCGTTCTTTCTGGTGACCTAAGTAAAGCTGTGACTGTTAAAGGTCTACGCGTGACTAAAGGCGCTAAAGCTGCAATCGAAGCTGCAGGCGGTAAAATCGAGGAATAATCTCGAGGAACGAGGTACAGATGGCTAAGAAACCAGGAAAAGATTTTCGTAGTGCTCAGAGCGGCTTAAGTGAACTAAAGTCGCGCTTATTATTCGTAATTGGTGCACTTTTAGTATTCCGAGCCGGCTCTTTTGTGCCGATCCCTGGTATTGACGCAGCTGTACTTGCCGATTTGTTCGATCAGCAAAAAGGTACCATCGTTGAAATGTTTAACATGTTCTCCGGTGGTGCTCTTGAGCGTGCATCTATATTAGCATTGGGTATCATGCCGTACATTTCGGCATCGATCGTAGTCCAATTGCTAACTGTAGTTCATCCAGCGTTAGCGGAACTCAAGAAAGAGGGTGAAGCAGGCCGTCGTAAGATAAGCCAATATACACGCTACGGCACGCTTGTACTTGCAACATTCCAAGCTATTGGTATCGCAACAGGCTTACCAAACATGGTCGATAATCTGGTTGTTATCAACCAAACCATGTTTACGCTTATTGCAACCGTGAGTTTAGTAACTGGCACCATGTTTTTAATGTGGTTAGGTGAACAAATCACTGAGCGAGGAATCGGTAATGGTATTTCCATTCTGATTTTTGCAGGTATTGTTGCAGGGTTGCCTTCTGCAATCGGTCAAACAATCGAGCAAGCGCGTCAAGGTGAATTGCATGTGCTTCTTCTGCTGTTGATTGCTGTATTGTCTTTTGCTGTTATTTACTTCGTAGTTTTCATGGAACGTGGTCAACGTCGTATTGTCGTTAACTATGCGAAACGTCAACAAGGTCGTAAAGTTTTTGCAGCACAAAGCTCTCATCTGCCTCTTAAAATTAATATGGCAGGTGTTATTCCAGCGATTTTTGCATCGAGTATTATTTTGTTCCCAGGAACATTAGCACAGTGGTTTGGTCAAAATGGCGAAAGCAGCGCGTTCGGTTGGTTAACTGACGTGTCATTAGCTCTTAGCCCTGGTCAACCTTTGTATGTAATGCTTTATGCAGCAGCTATAATCTTCTTCTGTTTCTTCTATACAGCGTTGGTGTTTAACCCTCGCGAAACAGCTGATAACTTGAAGAAGTCTGGTGCATTCGTACCCGGTATCCGCCCAGGTGAGCAGACAGCGAAATATATCGATAAAGTAATGACTAGACTGACCCTTGCGGGCGCTCTATACATTACTTTTATATGTCTGATTCCTGAGTTCATGATGGTCGCGTGGAACGTTCGTTTCTACTTTGGCGGCACATCACTATTAATCGTAGTGGTAGTTATCATGGATTTCATGGCACAGGTACAGACTCATCTGATGTCTCAACAGTATGATTCTGTGTTAAAGAAAGCGAATCTGAAAGGTTACGGCCGTTAATTCGGTTATAACAATTTCGATTCCATTTACGGAGTTTAGCAATGAAAGTTCGTGCTTCCGTTAAAAAAATCTGCCGTAACTGTAAAGTTATCAAGCGTAACGGTGTCGTTCGCGTGATTTGCAGTGAGCCAAAGCATAAGCAACGCCAAGGCTAATAAGCAGAAATTTTTACTTGAAATACAAGGTAGAGTCGAGTATATTCCTCGGCCTACCTTTTGCGTGCAAAAGAAGTAGTATGCCGCAGCGTATCCATAACGGGCTTTGCTGCGGATAATTCTTTTATGAACCCCCTTAGGAGTGAATAATGGCCCGTATAGCCGGCATTAACATTCCTGATCATAAGCATTCTGTAATTGCACTTACTGCAATCTACGGTATCGGTAAAACTCGCTCTCAAGCTATTCTAGCTGAAGTGGGTATTGCTGAAGATGCTAAGATCAGTGAACTAACTGAAGAGCAGATCGATCAACTGCGTGATGGTGTAGCTAAGTACACTGTAGAAGGTGATCTACGTCGTGAAGTATCGATGAACATCAAGCGTCTTATGGACCTTGGCTGTTACCGCGGTCTTCGTCATCGTCGCAGTCTACCACTACGTGGACAGCGTACTAAAACCAACGCTCGCACCCGTAAGGGTCCGCGCAAGCCGATCAAGAAATAGTCGGATAAGGTAGAGTACAATGGCAAAACAACCAACTCGCGCGCGTAAGCGCGTACGCAAGCAAGTAGCTGATGGCGTAGCGCACATTCATGCTTCTTTCAACAACACAATCGTAACTATCACTGACCGTCAAGGCAATGCTCTTGCATGGGCTACAGCAGGTGGTTCAGGCTTCCGTGGTTCTCGTAAATCTACTCCGTTCGCAGCACAAGTTGCAGCTGAGCGTTGTGGTGAAATGGCTAAAGAATATGGCCTAAAGAACTTGGAAGTTATGGTTAAGGGTCCAGGTCCAGGTCGCGAATCTACTGTTCGTGCACTGAACGCTGCTGGTTTCCGTATCACTAACATTGTTGATGCGACACCAATCCCTCATAACGGTTGTCGTCCACCTAAGAAACGCCGCGTTTAAGTTTCGTTTCTAGGAATATTGGAGAAAGATCATGGCAAGATATTTGGGTCCTAAGCTGAAGCTTAGCCGTCGCGAAGGTACTGACTTATTTCTTAAGTCTGGTGTCCGTGCGATCGATACCAAGTGTAAAATTGATAACGCACCAGGTGTACACGGCGCTCGTCGCGGTCGTCTATCTGAGTATGGCGTTCAGCTTCGTGAGAAGCAAAAAGTTCGTCGTATCTACGGCGTTCTAGAAAAACAATTCCGCAACTACTACAAAGAAGCTGCACGTCTTAAAGGCAACACGGGTGCAAACCTGCTTCAGCTTCTTGAAGGTCGTCTTGATAACGTAGTTTACCGTATGGGTTTTGGTGCAACTCGCGCTGAATCTCGTCAACTAGTTAGCCACAAGTCTATCCTAGTTAACGGTAAAGTTGTAAACGTTCCTTCTTTCAAAGTAGCGGCAAATGACGTTGTTTCTATTCGCGAGAAAGCTAAACAGCAATCTCGTATTAAAGCTGCTCTAGAAGTTGCTGAACAACGTGAAAAGCCAACTTGGATTGAAGTAGATGCTGGCAAAATGGAAGGTACATTCAAGCGTATGCCTGAGCGTTCTGATCTATCAGCTGACATCAATGAACACTTGATCGTCGAACTTTACTCTAAGTAAGGTTAAAAAAAGAGAGGACACAATGCAGGGTTCTGTAACAGAATTTCTTAAGCCGCGTCTTGTTGACATTGAACAGATCAATACGACACACGCGAAAGTAACTCTTGAGCCATTAGAGCGCGGTTTCGGCCACACTCTAGGTAATGCTCTTCGCCGCATTCTTCTATCTTCTATGCCGGGTTGTGCCGTAACAGAAGTTGAAATTGAAGGTGTGCTACACGAATACAGCACTAAAGAAGGCGTTCAGGAAGATATCCTTGAAATCCTTCTGAACCTTAAAGGTTTAGCTGTACGCGTTGCTGAAGGCAAAGATGAAGTGTTTATTACACTGAACAAATCAGGCTCAGGCCCTGTTGTTGCAGGTGACATCACCCACGATGGTGATGTAGAGATCGCTAACCCTGAGCACGTAATTTGTCACCTAACGGATGACAATGCTGAGATCGCTATGCGAATCAAAGTAGAACGTGGTCGTGGTTACGTTCCAGCTTCAGCTCGTATCCATACTGAAGAAGATGAGCGTCCAATTGGTCGTCTACTTGTTGACGCTACTTACAGCCCGGTCGATAAAATCGCCTATGCTGTAGAAGCGGCACGTGTAGAACAACGTACTGACTTAGACAAGCTTGTTATCGATATGGAAACGAACGGTACTCTAGAACCTGAGGAAGCAATCCGTCGTGCAGCTACTATTTTAGCTGAACAATTGGATGCGTTCGTAGATCTTCGTGATGTACGTGTACCTGAGGAGAAGGAAGAGAAGCCAGAATTCGATCCTATCCTACTACGTCCTGTAGACGATCTTGAACTAACAGTTCGCTCTGCTAACTGTTTGAAAGCAGAAGCGATTCACTACATCGGTGATCTTGTACAGCGCACTGAGGTTGAGCTACTTAAAACGCCAAACCTTGGTAAGAAATCTCTTACAGAGATTAAAGATGTGCTTGCTTCACGTGGTCTTTCTCTGGGCATGCGCCTAGAAAACTGGCCACCAGCGTCAATCGCTGAAGATTAATCGAAAAGTTAGAAGGATTAGGTCATGCGCCATCGTAAAAGTGGTCGTCAACTCAACCGCAACAGCAGTCATCGTAAAGCGATGTTCAGCAACATGGCTAGCTCTCTTGTTCGTCACGAAGTTATTAAAACTACCGTGCCTAAAGCAAAAGAACTACGTCGCGTAATTGAGCCGTTGATTACCCTAGCTAAGACAGACAGTGTTGCTAACCGTCGTCTTGCATTTGCTCGCACTCGTGATAACGAAGTTGTAGCAAAACTATTTAATGAACTAGGCCCGCGCTTTGCGGCTCGCCAAGGTGGTTACACTCGCATTCTTAAATGTGGTTTCCGTACTGGCGATAAAGCTCCAATGGCTTACATTGAGCTAGTAGACCGCCCAGCTGCTGAAGACGCCGCTGAGTAATCTAGACTAGATTATTAATACAAAAAGCCGAGCATTAGCTCGGCTTTTTTGTATCTATAGAATAAGGAATAGATAACAAAAATTGCACTATGATGTTTGGCATTTTTTGCTTGTCTTATCTGCTTTATTTTTCAAAAATATCTCGTATCTCGTATCTCGTATCTCGTATCTCGTATCTCGTATCTCGTATCTC